>NZ_BAAAYL010000001.1:1234892-1543615 GCF_039536205.1 Streptomyces sannanensis
TGGTCACGCCCATCGCGCGGCGCACCGCGGTTTCGGTCCTCGGAGGCCGGACGGGCCGCGTTCCGACCGCCCCGCGTCCGGTGACCCGGGGTGTCCTCAGGGCGCGATGCCCGGTCAGCTCCCCAGCTGACCGGGCAAACGCAGTCGTCCGCCGCACCCCCGTCCCCACGGGGTTATGGGCCGGATGTCCCCGACCCGGGCCGCTCTCCCGGGTCCGGGGCGCCGCTCAGCGCCCCAGCATCACGCCCACGGACGACGCCTGTGTGACCACTGCTTCCCAGCCGCCGAAGAGGACGACGAGCAGTGCTGCCAGGGGAAGGACCATGGCCGTGGCCACCAGGGGGTGGCGTGTACCGGAACCGGTGCCGCCGAACGCGGCCTGTGCCCTGCGTCGCGATGCCGTGTCCGCCATGGTCCCTCTCCTGTCGTGATTGGCGCGGCGGACGTCGTGACCTCGGGGGACGAGTACTGCCGCCCGCCGCTGACTTCAACATTAGGGACGCGCAGCGCCCCGGGCGTCATGCCCTCGTACCGATTCCCGGGCCTCCCGGAGGATGAGTCGGCCGCACGTGGTCTACTCCCCTGGGTGGAGACCGGGTCCTACGACTCGGGGTCTTCCCCCAGAGAACGGTCGACGGGCTGCTCGACGAGGGCCAGCACGCGGTTGGCCATGAAGCGGGCGGTGCGCACGACGCTGCCGCTCCGCGTGACTTCGCTCACTTCGACGACGCCTCTGCGCACCGCCGTCTCCACCCGGCGGCCTGCCCGGCTTGCCACCACTTCATACGTACGTGTCGTGTCGCCCGCGTCCACGACTATCTCCACGCGGTCACCCTTCATCGATCCAATCCCCCTTCTGCGACGGACCTTTGAGATCTCGCACGGGTGAGGGAGCGTGGATCCGCCGCCCCCTGACCTCCCTTCAAGTTTCCCACCCCGCACTGACAATCAGTCGCCCCGAGAGGGCGCGGCCTATGAGCACACCGGCCCGCGGGTACGTAAGCTGGGCCCGTCACACGGGACCGGGCAGCGGGGATGGACATGGCGATGATGCGGCTCCGGCGCGAGGATCCGCGGGTCGTCGGCTCGTTCAGGCTTCACCGGCGGCTGGGCGCGGGCGGGATGGGCGTCGTCTATCTCGGCTCCGACCGGCGGGGCCAGCGGGTCGCACTGAAGGTCATCCGGCCGGATCTGGCGGAGGACCAGGAGTTCAGGTCGAGGTTCGCGCGCGAGGTGTCGGCCGCGCGGCGGATCCGTGGCGGCTGCACGGCGCGGCTCGTCGCGGCCGATCTCGAGGCGGAGCGGCCGTGGTTCGCGACGCAGTACGTGCCCGGGCCCTCACTGCACGACAAGGTCGCCGAGGACGGTCCGCTGACGGCGGCCGAGGTGGCCTCGGTCGGTGCGGCGCTCTCCGAGGGCCTGGTGGCGGTACACGAAGCGGGTGTGGTGCACCGCGACCTCAAGCCGTCGAACATTCTGCTGTCCCCCAAGGGCCCGCGGATCATCGACTTCGGCATCGCCTGGGCGACCGGGGCCAGCACCCTCACGCACGTCGGTACGGCGGTGGGTTCGCCGGGCTTCCTCGCACCGGAGCAGGTGCGCGGCGCCGCGGTCACACCCGCCACCGATGTCTTCTCGCTGGGTGCCACGCTGGCCTACGCGGCGACGGGCGACTCCCCCTTCGGGCACGGCAGTTCGGAGGTCATGCTCTACCGCGTGGTCCACGAGGAACCGTCGCTGTACGGGGTGCCCGATGCGCTGGCCCCGCTGGTGCGCGCATGTCTCGCGAAGGAACCCGAGGAACGTCCCTCCACCCTTCAACTCTCGATGCGGCTCAAGGAGATCGCCGCCCGCGAGGCCCACGGCCTGCCGGAGAACCGGCCGCCGGCCCCTCCTCGGGAGCCCGCCGAGCGGGGCGAGCGGAACGACGCCACCGCGCGGTTCACCGAGTACTTCCCGGAGCGGCGCCCCCAGGGCGACACGAACGGCGGTTCCGGCTCCCGGGGAGGCTCGAGGAGCGGCGCCGGCGGGCGCACGGGTGGCACCCCCGCGCCCCGCCCGCAGGCCCCCCGCTCGTCGTCGTCCCGCGGTTCGTCGTCTCGCGGTTCGTCGTCTCGCGGTTCGTCGTCTCGGGGCTCGTCGTCACGGGGCTCGTCGTCACGGGGCTCGTCGTCACGCGGCAGTTCCCGTCCCCAGAAGCCGCGGAACACCACACGGTCCGGATCGCGCACGACGTCCGGCGGGCGGCGGCCCGCCAATCCCAGGCTGCTGCGTCAGCGCCTGGTCGTGTTCGTCGTGGTGACGCTCCTGGTGGCGTTGGGGATCGCGGTCGCTCAGGGCTGCCAAGGGCCCGCCGAGTCCTTCGGTCAGGACCCGGGCCGGCCCGTCGCCACCGCGTAGAACGCGACCGCCGCGGCGGCGCCCACATTGAGCGAGTCCACTCCGTGCGACATGGGGATGCGCACCCATTCGTCGGCCGCCCTCAGTGCCTTCGCGGACTGGCCTTCGCCCTCCGCGCCGAGCATCAGCGCCACCCGCTCCCGGCGGTGCGGGGCGGCCTCATCTCCACGTCGACCGGCTCCGTGCCGGTTTCCTCCCATCGTCGGGTTCCTCGTCCTGCCGAGTGCACAGGCAGAGTTCTGCACGCGAAGGAACGCGTTGAACTTGGCGATCGGCAGGCGGTACTTTCACATCCGCCGCGGCATCTGCAGCACTTGTGGCACGGTTCGCGCCACGTACCAGGCGGACCGCAGAGCCGCGCTGCACGGTCGAGCGGCGCAGGGTGAGGCGCACTGCACCGTCCTTGTCGGTCTCGTCGGTGAGGACCTCGTACCCGTTCTCGTCTGCGAATGACAGGGCAGTCCCGTACCCGTACGTACTCATCAGGCTGCTCCAGCGGCTCCCCACCGGTGAGGGTCACCCCTTCAATGCCGTCGGTGCCGGCCACCTCGTCGACCACGTCTTCACCCGCCGGGCACTCGCTGCGTGAGGTTCCTGTGTCTCCGGGTTGAAACAGCCGGCGCAAGCGAGACTGCATCCCTGACTCCACACCACGAACCGCAGACCAGGGCCGTTCGCGGCGCTTCGCGCCAGCGTCGAATGAACCTGCCACAGCGGAGCAGCGCCTGCGGATCTGCTCGCTAGTGCCACAGCTGATCGCGCTGTTCTTCGCCGGTCTCCACGTATGCCTCAGCCGTGAGTTCCTGAGACTCCACACAGCCGCCGAGCCGGTCGACCAGCACCTAGGAGTGTCCTGAAGATCTTGGAATCGTGCCCGGCTTGCACCGGTTCATGGCGATTGACATTTACTGGCAATCCGGGGCGAGTCAGGCGGTCGGAGCAAGATCTTCATCGGTCTTCTAGGGCGTGTTTCGAAAGTAGCGTCGTCCGCCCGGAGGGCGGGGTCGGGGGCGTCTGGTGCGTGCGATCGCAAGGCGGAGGGAGGAGAGCGCAGCGGGCTGCGCCGACGACCGACAACGCGGCGAGCGTGCGTGCCGGGCGTTCCCGACCAGGCGGGACTTTCGAAACACGCCCTAGGAGTGTCCTGAAGATCTTGAAATCGCGCCCGGCTTGCACCGGTTCATGGCGATTGACATTTACCCGCAATCCGGGGCGAGTCAGGCGGCAGGAGCAAGATCTTCATCGGTCTTCTAGGTCTGCGCCAAGCAGCCCATGCCCTCCACACCCTGGACATGCATCTCGACCCGGCCGTCCGGCCGGACCGTCACTTCAAGAATCTCGTCGGCCACAATCCCCCTAGGGCGCGTATTCGGTTGTGATCAAGGGGTGGTCCGCGTGAGGTCCTTGATCCAGATCATCGAGGCGCGGAGGTGGAGGCCGGCGAGGTAGCTCTCAGGGGTCTTGTCGAAGCGGGTGGCGATGCCTCGCCATGCCTTCAGCTTGTTGATCAGCCGCTCGACGGCATTCCGCTCCTTGTAGAGGTCGGCGTCGTGGCTGACGGGCCGACCGCCCCTGCTGCCTTTCTTCTTCCGGTTGGCGGCCTGGTCCTTCTTCTCCGGGATGACCGCCTTGATGCGGCGTTTCCGCAGGTAGGCACGGTTTCCGTGGGACGAGTAGGCCTTGTCGCCGGCAACCGCGTCGGGGCGGGTGCGGGGGCGGCCGACGGGCAGGCGGACCCGCACCTTCTTGAGCACGGGGATGAACTGCGGGCTGTCCGCGGCCTGCCCCGCGGTCAGGACGAACGCCAGAGGACGGCACTTCCGGTCGGCGGCGAGATGAACCTTGCTGGTCAGCCCGCCCCTCGAACGTCCGAGCAGGGCGGCTTTCAGCCGGAGTTTGCGCCGGCGCCGGATGTGCCGTCGTTCTTCCCGCTCGGGGTCGTTTCCGGCGTCCTGCCCGTCTTGTTCTTCCGGGCCGCCCCCTTTTGCCGGGCCTTCTCCTCGTCGACAGCGGCCTTCTCCAGAGCGGTCATGACGTCCTGGCCGAGATGGGTACCGGCAGCGTCGTGGTGGGCCCGGGCTGTGGTGGAGTCCACGCTGACCAGGGACAAGTCCACCTCACCCCGCTTCGCGGCTTCCGCGATCAGGCCCTCCAGCAGGGCTTCGAAGACGCCGGCATCCCTCCACTGCCGGAAGCGGTTGTGGACGGTCGGCCAGGCACCGAACTCCTTCGGCATCTCCCGCCACTGCCCGCCCGTCCTGAACCGCCAGATCACGCCTTCGAATTGCTGTCGCAGCCGTTCGGGGTACGGGCCAAACCTGCCGATTGGCAGGTACGGCTCGATGAACTCCCACTCCTCGTCCGTCAACTGCACCCGCGTCATGCAAGACGATCTACCGGATCAGGCCCCGCCGCGAGGGCGAATCCCGCAAATTGATCACAACTCGATACGCGCCCTAGAACCGCCCCTGACCAGCAGCTGGTCAAGTGAGCAATGGCACTTGAGCGAGATGGCCCCGAACCGCCGCCGGCTCGAACCCGTTACAGACGAGCCGGGCTGTACGCCGACGTCAGACAGCTCGCGGCCGGGTGGCGTAGAAGGCCACCGCCGAGGCAGCCGCCACGTTGAGGGAGTCGACGCCGGCGTCCATCGGGATGCGGACGTGCTCGTCGGCCGCGGCGAGGGCCTCGGGGGTGAGGCCGTCGCCTTCTGTGCCGAAGACCAGGGCGAGCTTCTCGTACTTCCGCGCGGCAAGCTCGTCGAGGGTGATCGCCCGGTCACTCAGGCAGAGTGCGGCGACCGTGAAGCCCGCAGACCGCAGGAGCTCGGCGTCCTTCGGCCAGGACTCCAGGCGAGTCCACGGCACCTGGAAGACGGCCCCCATCGAGACCTTCACGGACCTGCGGTAGAGGGGATCGGCACAGCGCGGGGTGAGGAGGACCACGTCGATCCCGAGAGCTGCGGCGTTTCTGAAGGCAGCCCCCATGTTTGCGTGATCGACGATATCTTCGAACACGGCGACGCGCCGAACCGCACGTTCTCCTTGTAGCCCCAAAGGCAACATCGCGCCGATGTCGGTGTGGTCGTTGACCGACTCCATGACGACCACGCGGCGGGCCGTGGTGAGCAGTTCACCGGCCGGCGGCAGGGGCTTGCGCTGCATGGACGCGAGCGCACCTCGGTGGACGTGGTAGCCGGTGACCCGCTCGGCGAGTTCCGGGCTGACCGCGTACACCGGGGCCGGGGCCTCGTCGATGACGTCCCGCATGACGTCCACCCACTTGGCCGAGAGCAGCATGGAGCGCATCTCGTAGCCGGCCTGCCTGGCGCGCCTGATGACTTTCTCGCCCTCGGCGATGAACAGGCCCTCGGCCGGCTCGCGTCTGCGCCGCAGCTCGACATCGGTCAGGCCCGTGTAGTCGTGCAGGCGCGGGTCGTCGGGGTCGTCGATGGTGATGAGATCGGCCACAGGGGTGATACTGCCTTGTCCGAGATGTGGTGCCAACCGGCAGGGACGGGATGAGTTACCGGCGGTAACTGATTACTCGGCCGCCTGCTCGGGCGTGATGGTGACGACGTCGCCGATGACGATGACCGCGGGCGGGCGTACGTCCTCCGCCTCGACCCGTTCCGCGACGGTCGCGAGGGTCGCGTCCACGCGGCGCTGAGCGGCCGTGGTGCCCTCCTGGATCACGGCCACGGGCGTCTCCGCGGACTTGCCGTGCGCGACCAGTGCCCGGGCGATCGCGCCGATCTTGTCGACGCCCATCAGGATCACGAGCGTGCCGCGCAGCCTGGCCAGCGCCGCCCAGTCCACGAGGGAGCGCGGGTCGTCAGGGGCGACATGGCCGCTGACCACCGTGAATTCATGGGCCACACCCCGGTGGGTGACGGGGATGCCCGCCGCGCTGGGGACACTGATGGAGCTGGAGATGCCGGGCACCACGGTGCACGGGATGCCCTCCGCGGCGAGCGCCTGTGCCTCCTCCATGCCGCGGCCGAAGACATAGGGGTCGCCGCCCTTGAGACGCACCACCGCCTTGCCGGCCTTGGCGTGCTCTATGAGCGCGTTGTTGATGGCCTCCTGGGCCATGAAACGGCCGTAGGGGATCTTCGCGGCGTCGATCACCTCGACGTGCGGCGGGAGTTCGTCGAGCAGATCGCGCGGACCGAGCCGGTCCGCGATCACGACATCCGCCTCGGCGAGCAGCCTGCGCCCACGCACCGTGATCAGGTCCGGGTCGCCCGGGCCGCCGCCCACCAGGGCCACGCGGGGGCTGTCCTCGTGGGTGCGGAAGTACGGCGCCGCCAGAGAACCGTCGCCGAGCGCCTCGACGATCGCGTCCCGGACGGCCGCCGAACGACGCGGGTCCTGTCCGGTGAGCACCGCGACGGTGACGCCCGCGCTGCGGCCCGTGGCCGGCGTCCAGGCGGTGGCCGCTTCGGCGTCGTCGCTCCGTACGCACCAGACCCGGTTGCGCTCGGCCTCCGCGGACGCGGTGGTGTTGGCGTCAGGGTCGCTCGAGGCGATCAGGGCGTACCAGGCGTCGGCCAGGTCGCCCTCCGCGTACCGGCGGCGCTCCCAGCGGATCTCGTCGGCCTTCGCCATCGCCTCCACGGACGGGGTCGCGGACGGTGAGATGAGCACGATGTCCGCGCCCGCGGCGATGAGCGCCGGGAGGCGGCGCTGAGCGACCTGGCCGCCGCCGATGACGACGACACGGCGTCCGGAGAGGCGGAGTCCTACGGGGTAGGCGGGGTACTCGGCGTGCTCGGCCATGACGGTACGGGCTCCTGGGGCAGAGGCGGAATTGTCCGGTCGCCGCTGCGACGGTGAAGCGGCTGGTGAAGCGGGGTTTCAGGGGTCCTCTCCGACACCTTACGGGCCGGGGTGCCCGGGGGGCGGGCGGGCCTCGGGCAGGCCGCTCCGGGAGGCCGTCCTCCGTCGACCGGCCCGGTGTGTCCGCTTTTCGGCCACCGGACCGCGCGCGTCGGCGCAGGGGTGCCCTGCGCCGGGACAGCACCCCCGTCCGGCCCGCTCAGTGCTGTCGGGAGGACTCGCCGAGGACTACTTCTCGGTGACGCCCGCGGAGTCGAAGGTCGCCACCTCGTGCATCGCGCGGGCCGCGCTCTGCACGACGGGGAGGGCCAGCAGCGCGCCCGTGCCCTCGCCGAGCCGCAGGTCGAGGTCGACCAGCGGACGCAGACCCAGCTTGTTGAGGGCCGCCACATGGCCGGGCTCCGCGCTGCGGTGGCCCGCGATGCACGCCGAGAGTGACTCGGGCGCGATCGCCCGGGCCACCAGCGCCGCGGCGCCCGCGCTCACCCCGTCCAGGATGACGGGCACGCGGAGGGAGGCACCGCCGAGGATGAGACCGACGACCGCGGCGTGTTCGAGGCCGCCGACGGCCGCGAGGACACCGATCGGGTCGGCCGGGTCGGGCTGGTGGAGCTCGAGCGCACGGCGGACCACATCCACCTTGCGGACGTGCATGTCGTCGTTGATGCCGGTGCCGCGCCCGGTGACCTCGATCGGGTCGACGCCCGTGTAGACGGAGATCAACGCGGCGGAGACCGTGGTGTTGGCGATACCCATCTCACCGGTGAGCAGAGCCTTGTTGCCCGCGGCGACCAGGTCGCGGGCGGTCTCGATGCCGACCTCGATCGCGGCGATCGCCTCTTCACGGGTCATGGCCTGGGTCGCGGTGAAGTCCGCCGTACCGGGACGTACCTTGCGGGGCAGCAGACCAGGCCTGGCCGGAAGTTCGCCGGCGACACCGACGTCGATCACGCACACTTCCGCGCCGACCTGGTTGGCGAAGGCATTACAGACCGCACCGCCGCCCAGGAAGTTGGTCACCATCTGGCCGGTGACCTCCTGCGGCCAGGCCGTGACGCCCTGGGCGTGCACCCCGTGGTCACCGGCGAAGATCGCGACGGCCGCGGGCTCCGGGATCGGCGGCGGGCACTTCCGGGAGAGTCCGCTCAGCTGGGCGGAGATGATCTCCAGCATGCCCAGCGCGCCGGCCGGCTTGGTCATCCGCTTCTGGCGCTCCCAGGCCTCACCGAGCGCCTTGGCGTCCAGCGGGCGGATGTTCGCCATCGTCTCCTGAAGGAGGTCGTGCGGCTCCTCGCCGGGCAGGGCGCGGCGGCCGTACGTCTCCTCGTGGACGACCCAGGACAGCGGACGGCGCTTGGACCAGCCGGCCTGCATCAGCTCCGGCTCCTCCGGGAACTCGTCGACGTAGCCGACGCAGAGGTAGGCCACGACCTCGAGGTGCTCGGGGAGACCGAGGGTGCGGACCATCTCGCGCTCGTCGAAGAAACTCACCCAGCCGACGCCGAGGCCTTCGGCACGGGCGGCGAGCCACAGGTTCTCCACGGCGAGGGCGGAGGAGTACGGGGCCATCTGCGGCTGGGTGTGCCGGCCGAGGGTGTGACGGCCGCCTCGGGTGGGATCCGCGGTGACCACGATGTTGACCGGGGTCTCGAGGATCGCCTCGATCTTCAGTTCCTTGAACTGCTTGGCCCGGCCCTTGGGGAGGGACTTCGCGTACGCCTCGCGCTGACGCTGCGCCAGATCGTGCATAGTGCGGCGCGTCTCGGCGGAGCGGATGACGACGAAGTCCCAGGGCTGCGAATGCCCGACGCTGGGCGCGGTGTGGGCCGCCTCCAGGACGCGGAGGAGGACCTCGTGCGGGATGGGGTCGCTGCGGAAGCCGTTACGGATGTCGCGCCGCTCGCGCATCACACGGAGCACGGCCTCGCGCTCGGCGTCGGCGTACCCGGGTGCGGGCGGCGTGCCGGGCACGGCGGCCGCCTCGACAGCCGGGACCGCGGCCGGCTCCGGCTCGCTGCCGGGCACGACGGCCACCTCGACGCCCGGGACCACGGCCGGCCCCGACTCGCTGCCGGGCACGACGGCCACCTCGACGCCCGGGACCACGGCCGGCCCCGACTCGCTGCCGGGCACGACGGCCACCTCGACGCCCGGGACCACGGCCGGCCCCGACTCGCTGCCGGGCACGACGGCCACCTCGACGCCCGGGACCACGGCCGGCCCCGACTCGCTGCCGGGCACGACGGCCACCTCGACGCCCGGGACCACGGCCGGCCCCGACTCGCTGCCGGGCACGACGGCCACCTCGACGCCCGGGACCACGGCCGGCTCCGACTCGCTGCCGGGCACGACGGCCACCTCGACAGCCGGGACCACGGCCGGCTCCGAGGAAGGGGCGGGGACGGCCTCGGCGCTGGGCACGGCGGACTCGCTGCCGGGCGCGGCCTCGGCCACGGTCATGGCCTGGGCGTCGGTTTCGGGAGCTGCCTGAGCGGCGGGCTCCACGACGGGCTCCGCCGCGCTGCCGGACTCCGCGCCAGACACCGACACAGCAGCAACACCCTCGGCACCGACCGCGGGCACGGGCACGGCCTGCGCGACGGGCTCGGCCGCGAGCGCCGCGACGGGCTCGACCCCGGCCGCGGGCACAGCCTGGGCGTCGGGCTCGGGAGCCGCCTGAGCGGCGGGCTCCACGACGGGTACTGGTGCGCCGGCAGGCTCCGGCACAGCAGCACCCTCGGGCACGGCCTGCGCGACGGGCTCGGCGCCTGTCTGGACGGCGGGCTGCACAACGGGCTCGGCCGCGCTGCCGGACTCCGCGCCAGACACCGGCACAGCAGCAACACCCTCGGCACCGACCGCGGGCACGGGCACGGCCTGCGCGACGGGCTCGGCCGCGAGCGCCGCGACGGGCTCGACCCCGGCCGCGGGCACAGCCTGGGCGTCGGGCTCGGGAGCCGCCTGAGCGGCGGGCTCCACGACGGGTACTGGTGCGCCGGCAGGCTCCGGCACAGCAGCACCCTCGGGCACGGCCTGCGCGACGGGCTCGGCGCCTGTCTGGACGGCGGGCTGCACAACGGGCTCCGCCGCGCTGCCGGACTCCGCGCCAGACACCGGCACAGCAGCAACACCCTCGGCACCGACCGCGGGCACGGGCACGGCCTGCGCGACGGGCTCGGCGACGGGCGTCGCGGTCTCACCGGCAGGCGCAACAACGGCCTCGGGCGCGGCCACGGGCATCGCCTCCGCCGCGGTCACGGTCTGGGTGCCGGACTCGGCGGCGGGCTCCGCCTCGTTGCCGGAGACGGCGAGGGGCTCGACCACGTCGGCGGCTTCGGCGGGGGACGCGGACTCGGGCAGCGTGGCTGCTTCGGCGCCGGGTACGACAACGGCCTGCGGCGCGGGTGCGGCGGCCTCGGTGCCGGGAACGGCGACGACGGGCGCGAGCACGCCTTCAGCGGCGGCCTGGGAGTCGGGAACGGTCACGGCGACGGGCGCCGGCACGGTCTGGGGGGCAGCAGGTGCCTCGGCGGTGGGTGCGGCTTCGTCCACGGGTGCCGTGACGGGTCCGGCCACGACGGCGGGGGCTGCTTCGGCGGCCGGTACGGCACCGACGACGGACTCGGGCGCGGGCGTGGCGTCAGCGGCTGCCGCCTCGGCCGGGGCGGGCACGGCCACGGGCACCTCGGCCGGCGGAGACGGGGCGAGGTGGGGCGTGGTCGGGACCGTGCCCTCCACCGGGACGAACTGGCCCACGGGCTGCTGCGGCTCGGGGGCCGGGAACGGGGCCGGGGTGGGGACGATGGTCTCCGCCGGGGCGGCGGGGTTGCCGAGTGACAGGTGGGGCGAAGGAGGCATCGGCGTCCACGGAGCGGCGGGCTGCGGCCCCGGCAGTACGGCCGACTCGTCGCGCGAGGTGTCGAGGTACTCGGGACCGGCGGCGGACGCACCGGGGTTGCGGACCGGCGTACCGGCCGGACCCCGGTCGGCGAGCGAGCGGACCACACCGGCCGAGGCGTCCGGTATGGGCGGGCCCATGTGCAGCGGGCGGCGCGCGGGCGGCGGGCCGGCCGGGGACGGGATACGGACCTCGCCGAGGTCGACGGAGCCGGTGTCACGGCCGGCGGCCTCGTGCGCGCCCTGCTCGTGCGGCGGCATGGGGGCCGGGGCGGGCGGGGGCACGATCTGGGGGTCGGTCCAGGTGCCCGGGGCGCCCGGCATCAGCAGGAGGTCCTCGTCCTCCGTGACGATCTCGGAGGGGTCGAGGAAGGTGTACGCCCCGGGCGCGGCGATGCCCGGCTGCTCCACCATGCCTGCGTTCTCCGGCAGTCCCTCGCCCGGGACCTGGCCGGTGTCAGTCATGCGTACCCCTCGCCCATCGGTAGTGCTTCTTCGGCCGTCGCCCGGGGCGCGCCCGTCGCGGCGCACCGGGCGCCCGTCCTGAAGAACGAGCGCGCGCGCCGCGCGGTGCGATCGGCCCGCGGACAACAAGTATTGTCGCGGCCGTTCGCCGCCGTGACAGTCATTCCGGCCACGGCCCGCTGTGGACTGCGCCACGTCGCGCGTCCTCCGGTTCGCCGTACCACAGAGGGCGCCAAACCGGCCCCCTTTTGAGGACTTTGGCGAACGGAACGCCGAACGCCCCACTGCGGTACAACGATCGGTCAGCCTACCCTCCCGCAGCGCGCCTGACCTGGTCAGGGGGCTCGGTCCGGACGCCTGCCGCAGAGCAGGAACGCCACCGAGCGTTCGCGTTCCGACCAGGCGTCGGTATCGAGTTCGACGGACTGCAGGAGGGCGCATTCCACGGCGTATCCGTGTTCGGTCAGCGCGGTGCCGATGGCCTCCGCTTCGTCGCGGGTCGAGGCATGGGTGACGATACGTTCGGGCCGCCGGTCGGCGCAGGCGGACACCACGGCCTCTCCCCCGCCCCCGACGCGCACGACGTCGGGCTCGGGGAGGTTCTCCAGCACATGGGGGGCGCGTCCGTGGACGACCTGGAGCTGGACGCCGAAGCGGCGTGCGGTGGCTTCGGTACGGGCGCATGCCGCCGAGTCGGTGTCCACGGCGATGACCGCGGCGCCGAAGCGTGCGGCCTCGGTCGCGAAGGCGCCGCCGCCGCAGCCGATGTCCCAGACGAGGTCGCCCACACGGGGCCCGAGCCGGGCGAGCTGGGCGGAGCGCAGCCCGGCCGACTCGCCCTCGCCGGCCGGGGCGTGGCCGTAGGCCTCGGAGGGCAGTGCCCAGCCGCGCACCGGGTCGGCCGAGTCGCCGGCGAGCCAGCCGCCCTGTGCGGCCGCGGCGCCGCCGATGACGATGACGACGTTGGGATCGCGCCAGGTGTGGTCGGCGGCCTTGTCGGAGGTGAGGACGGTGACCTGTTCACGCTCGGTGCCGAGCTCCTCGCAGATGACGAAGGTGCGGTGGACGCCGTCGAGCAGCAGTGCGAGTTCGGCGGGCCCGGCGCCCGGGGAGGTGAGCACGGCGACCTTGGGGTGCGCCCGGCACACGTTGACGGCGCGGCGGAGCGTACGGGGGTGGGCGACGACGATCTTGGCGTCGTCCCACGGCATACCGGCCCGGGCGAAGGCGGCGGCCACGCTGGAGACGGCGGGCACGACCTCGACCTCGAGCCCGTGCTCGGGCGCTCTCAGGGTCCGTACGACACCGAAGAACCCGGGGTCGCCGTCGGCGAGGACCACCACGCTGCCGCGGTGGCGGGCGATGTGCCGGGCGGCAAGGTCCACGCTGCCCAGCCGGATCCGCTCCGCGTTCGGCGGCACCTCGGGCAGCGCCAGGTGGTGGGCGGCGCCGGCCACCAGGGTGGCGGCGGAGAGGGCGGACCTGGCCGCTGCGGTGAGGGGCGATCCGTCCCAGCCGATCACCGTGACCCGGTCGGCCATCGTCGTCTGTCTCCTGGGGTCGTCGCAGGTCGAACGCTGCCTGCTGGGCGAGCGAAGCGAGTGGGGGTACCCCCAGGCGCAGCTCTGGGGGAGGGCAGGCTGACACTACCTGGTCCGGACCGGAGACCGCTTCAGGTCAGTTCCAGTCGGTGTAGCCGTATCCCCCGACGTCGGCCATCTGGTCGGCGACGCCCTCCAGGTCCTCGGGCAGCAGGCTCCAGACGATGAGGTCGGTACGGATGTCGGTCCAGCCGCCGTCCTCCGTCTGGGTACGCGCTATCCACGCGTTGCGCAGCACGCCCTCGCTGACGCAGCCGATCTTCTGGGCGACCTGCTGGGAGGCGGTGTTGTCGGCGGCCGTGCGGAGCTCGAGGCGTTCGAAGCCCTGGTCGCGGAACAGCCACTGGGCCACGGCGAGCAGTGATTCGGTGGCATAGCCCTCGCCACGCGCCCAGGGGGCGGTGACATAGCCGGCCTCGGTGGCACGGGTGCGCCAGTCGGTGTTCTGGAGGTGGACGGTGCCGACGAGCCTTTGGGTGAGGAACTCGGTGACGGCGAAGACAATGCCGCGGCCCTCGGCGCGCTCGGCAGGAGCGGTCCTGCGGACCCAGTCCTCGGCGTCCCGGGCGGTGTACGGATGTGGGACGGAGGTCCAGGCGGTGACCATCTCGTCGTTCATCATCTCGATGTGCGCCGGGATGTCCGCTTCCTCGAAGGGGCGCAGCACCAACCGGTCCGTGCTGATGGAGATGTCCGGAAAGGTGGTAGTCATGCGCAGCTCCAGCCGAAGACCGTCGTAAGTGCACAGCATGCAGCATCGGCCTGACGATGCGCATCGCCGGGTGGACACGGCAAGGCCCCGGGAACCGCCGTCGATTCGCGGGGCCTTGCCGTCAGGGGATCTCGGCGCGTCAGGACTTGGCGGCACCGAAGGCCGGGATGACCGAGCCGTCGTACTTGTCCTCGATGAACTTCTTGACCTCGGGGGAGTTGAGGAGCTCGGCGAGCTTCTTCACCCGGGGATCGTTCTCGTTGCCCTGCTTGACGGCGAGGAAGTTGGTGTAGGGGTTGCCCTCTGACTTCTCCAGCGCCAGGGCGTCCTTGGCGGGCTTGAGGTCCGCCTCGATGGCGTAGTTGCCGTTGATGACCGCGGCATCGACGTCGTTCAGGGCGCGGGGCAGCGTGGCCGCCTCCAGCTCCTTGAACTTCAGGCCCTTGTCGTCCTTGATGTCGGACAGCGTGGCGTCGGTGCCGACACCGTCCTTGAGGGTGATGAGGCCGTTGTCGGCGAGCAGGTGCAGCGCACGGCCCTCGTTGGTGGTGTCGTTGGGCACCGCGACGGTCTGGCCGGACTTGATGTCCGTGACGGCCTTGGCCTTCTTGGAGTAGAGGCCGAGCGGCTCCAGGTGGACGTTCACGACGGGCACGATGTGCGTGCCGTTCTTCTTGTTGAAGTCGTCGAGGTACGGCTTGTGCTGGAAGAAGTTTGCGCCGACCTCGCCGCTCTCGGTGGCGGTGTTCGGCAGGACGTAGTCCGTGAACTCCTTGACCTCCAGCTTGAGGCCTGCCTTCTCCGCCAGGTTGTCCTTGACGAACTTCAGGATGTCCGCGTGCGGGACCGGCGTGGCCGCGACGACCAGCGGCTTGCTCTCGTCGGTCTTGCCTCCCTCGGCCTGGGCGGCCGGGTCGGAGGAAGTGCCGCAGGCGGTGAGGCCGAGGGCGAGGGCGGCGGTTACGGCGGCAGCCGCGGTGATCTTGACGGTGTTACGCACGAAAAGTGCCTCTTTCTGGTGGTGCGGGTTGTCGCCCGGACAAGGAGTACGGGCCCTGCGGGGGTGTGGTCTAGGTCCTGTCCGGTCGATCAGGCCGGATCAGGGAGCGCCCGCCGCGGAGCGGCTGGTGTCTCGTGGTGCCGTGCATCGCACGGCGGAGGAGGGCCCGCCGCGGAGCGGCTGATGTCCACGCATGCGGTGGGGGCACCTCCCAGCGACAGCGCTGGGGACATCGGCGACCGACGGCAACGCGGAGAGCTGCGGTACCGGACGTCGCGAGCCCGGCATGATCGGCCGGACAGGGCCTACGAGGCGGTACGCCCGCGGCGTGCCAGGAGCCGTACCGCGCCGTCACCGATGAGCTGGACCGCGGTGACGATCGCGATCAGGACGACGACGGTGACGAGCATGAACCCGGTCTCGAAGCGCTGGTAGCCGTAGGTGATGGCCTTGCTGCCGAGGCCCTCGCCGCCGACGGCGCCGGCCATCGCCGAGTAGCCGATGAGCACGATGACGGTGGTGGTCAGCCCGGAGATCAGCGAGGGCAGGGCCTGCGGCAGCAGCACCTTCCCGACGATGGTCGGGATACCGCCGCCCATGGCCTGGACGGCTTCGACCAGTCCGTGGTCGACCTCACGGATCGCCGTCTCGACCAGCCGCGCGAAGAACGGGATCGCGCCGATGGCGAGCGGCACGATCATGGCGGTCGGGCCGATGAAGGTGCCGACGATCAGCTTCGTAAAGGGAATGAGAGCGATGAGCAGGATGATGAACGGCAGCGAGCGTCCGATGTTGACGATGGTGCCGACGACCTTGTTCACCACGATGTTCTGCAGCAGTCCGCCCTTGTCGGTGAGGACCAGCAGAATGCCCAGCGGGAGTCCGCCGATGATGGCGACGACCGTGGACCACAGCACCATGTAGAGGGTGTCGATGGTTCCCTGGCTGAGCAGCGGCTGCATCTCCGACCAGCTCACTTGGCACCTTCCTTCACAAGCTGCGCCGGGATCGAGGTCGCGGCGTTCGGATCGACGACGTCGACCTGGAGTCCCTGTTCGCGCAGGAAGCCGATCGGTACGACGTTCTCCTCGAAGCGGCCGGGCAGTTCGATGCGCATCCGGCCGATCTGGCGTCCGCCGACCGTGTCCATCGCGGCGCCGAGGATCGAGATGTCGATGTTGTACGTACGGGCGAGCTGCGAGATCACCGGCTGGCCGGCCGCCGCACCGTGGAAGGTGATGTCGACGACCGTATGGTCCGGGGCGGACGCCGTGCCGCCGACCGGGAAGAGTTCATGCGCGAGCTCGGAGCCGGGGGTGGCGAGCAGCTCGCTCACCGTGCCGGACTCGACGATCTTCCCCTTCTTCATCAGCGCGGCCGAGTCGCAGATCGTCTTGACGACGTCCATCTCGTGGGTGATGAGCAGGACGGTCAGGCCGAGCTGCTGATTGAGGTCGCGCAGCAGCTGGAGGATGGAGCGGGTGGTCTCGGGGTCGAGCGCGGACGTCGCCTCGTCGGAGAGCAGCACCTTGGGGTCGCCGGCCAGGGCGCGGGCGATGCCGACGCGCTGCTTCTGGCCGCCGGAGAGCTGCTGCGGGTATGCCTTCGCCTTGTCGCCGAGGCCGACCAGGTCGAGGAGCTCCAGCGCCTTGCGGGTGCGCTCCTTGCCGGAGACGCCCAGGATCTCCAGAGGCAGCTCGACATTCGCCTGCACGGTTCGCGAGGACAGCAGGTTGAAGTGCTGGAAGACCATGCCGATACGGCTGCGGGCCTCGCGCAGCGCCTTGTTGGCGCGGCGGCCGTTCCCGGCCAGGGCGGTGAGGTCGACGCCGTCCACGGTCACCGTGCCGGCGGTGGGGCGCTCCAGGAGGTTGACACAGCGGATCAGGGAGGACTTGCCGGCGCCGCTCTGGCCGATGACGCCGTACACCTCGCCCTCACGGACGTGCAGGTCGACTCCGTCCAGGGCGGTGACCTCGCGGTCACGCGACTGATAGACCTTGGTGAGGCCGTTGGTGGTGATCACAGGATTTCCGTCACTGTCGAGTGCACGGCGCGGATTCCGCCGGGCACGGGGCATTCGTCTGGAAACGCGGCACGGCCGATTCGGTGGGTGACCGGAGGGCAACGTGTGCGCTGGGGGCAGGCCCGGTCCGGATCAGACGGACGCGGCCGGGCTCTCGGTCTCGCTTCGGGGCGCGAGGCGTGAATTCAGGGACCCTCAGATGGCGCACATTCGACACATGCGACGAGCACCGGGCGTCATGGTCGCCTCGGTCGCAGGGGTGCGGTTGCTCGTCGTGGTCATGGCCGCAAGTAAAGCAGAGAGGCCACGGAACGGAAGACGCCCGTCCGTATAGCGGACAGGCCGGGCCCGCCATGCGGACCCGACGGCGGCCGAGATCTTCTCAACCCACCCGGAGTGACCTGCAAGGACACGGCTCGCGGCCGCTGCGGGACGGGGGCGGCTGTGGCCAAGGCCACGGTCTCCGCTGGTGAATGCGGCGTCCGGTGTGTCCGTCCTCAAACTCCCCCAGCTACCCCTGGGGGTACACCCAGGGTCCGCCCAGGACTGGCTTGATCGGGGGCGGGCCGGATGGTCCGGTTGTGCCCACGGCACGACCGTGCAGCAGTCGAAGGGGGACGCGCAGGGGGTGCTGGCCGGGCCGTAGAACGTGATGTGTGACGCGCGAACGTGCCGGGCGACGTCACGGACTCCGAGAACGCGCGGCGTACGGAGGTCCGGGGCCCGCGGCGCAGCCGCTGATGTCACGCCCCGGAAAAACACAGCGTGCCCGGCCCGGACAGTACCCCCGGAGCGGCACCCGGCAACCGGCAGCACCCCCGGACCAGCGACCACCCCCGAGCCGCACCCGGCAACCGGCACCAACCCCCAGCACCGCACACCGGGGGCGCGCGCATCGGGATCATTGGGCCGTAATACGCTCGGGCGCATGCTTGACGCCCTGACGGTCGCAATCGGTGTGGCCGCGTTCGCTCTCGCCGCCTGGTGCGGTTTCGCCGCATACCGCGACCAGCCGACCAAGGACTGGCACTTCATCGGCATGGCCGTGGTGACGGTACTCGCCCTGGCCCAGCTGGTGACCGGCATCGTGCAGCTCGCGCGCGGCGAGAAGCCGGAGCAGGGCACGGCGATCTTCCTCGCGTATCTGATCGGCGCGTTCGCGACGATCCCGGCGGCCGGATTCCTGTCGCTGGCCGAGCGGACCCGCTGGGGTTCCGTGACGGTCTCGGCCGGCGCCGTGGTCCTGGCCGTGCTCGAAGTACGGCTCTACGACATCTGGGGAGGCTGATGTGACCGAGTCCGCCACCGAGCAGAAGGCCCCCGACCGGCTGGTCCAGGGGCCCGGTCTGCTGCTGCTCTGGCTCTACGGTGTGATGTCCGTCGGCGCGGTGTCGCGCTCCGTCTATCAGATCCTCACCGAGTTCGACCGGGCGCCGCTCGCCCACACGCTCTCCGCCGTCGCCGCCGTCGTGTACGGCTTCATCACGTACTCCCTCGTCCGCGGCGGCGAGAAGGCACGCCGGGCGGCGCTGATGTGCTGCGCCGCCGAACTGGTGGGCGTACTGACCGTCGGGACCTGGACGCTGGTGGAGCCGTCGGCGTTCCCGGATGCCACCGTCTGGTCCGACTACGGCATGGGCTATCTCTTCATTCCGGTGATCCTGCCGGTCACCGGAATGCTGTGGCTCCGGAAGGCCAGGCGTCAGGCCTGAGGCGCGTACGCCCCGGCGGGCGCTTCCTTCTCCAGCGTGACGATCGTCAGCCGAGGACCGGACTGCTCGGTGCCGACCTGGGCGTAGCCATGGCTGCGGTACAACCGCAGGTTGCCCTCGCTGCGATGGCCGGTGAAGAGCTGGAAGCGCTTGGCGGCGAAGCGCGTGGCGTAGTGCTCCTCGATCGCGTTGAGCAGCCGTCCGCCGAGGCCGTGCCGCTGCATCCGCGGGTGCACGATGAGCTTTCCGAGCCGGACCGTGCCGGCCTCGTCGACACTGCCGCGCACCGAGGCCACGACCTCCTCGCCGAGCCGTGCCACGAGCGCGTGGCCCGCGGCGAGTTCGGTACGCAGGGAGTCGAGGGTCTGGGTGAGCGGTTCGATGGAGTAGTCGCCGTAGAGCTCGGCCTCGCTCTGGTAGCAGAGATACTGCAGTTTCAGTATCTGCTCGGCGTCCTGGTCGTTCGCCGCAGAGATGGTCACGCTCATACCCATGTGCGCATGCCTCCCGCTCATCTGTCCGCCGGTTGTCTATCGCTCCTTTCCCCGAAGTCCAGGAGTCGCAACCTCCGCCGCGAGCATTCTGCGCAGACATCCCAGGCAGCGGGAACGCATTGGCCCCAGGCTGCCTTGTGAGATACCCAACTCTCCTGCGATTTCACGGTAGGTGAGATCGTCCGGGGACAACATCGCAGCCAGCAGCCGTGGACAGCGGCCGGGCGTCCTGCCCACCGCGGTGCGCAGCGCGCGCCGCCGCTCGGCGTTCAGCGCGGCCGGTTCGGGGCATGCCTCGGGGCCGGCGGCGGGCTCGGTGGCGTACAAGAGTTCACGGGCGGCCGTGCGCCGGGCGCGGCGGGACTCGGCGCGCACCGCGGACCGCACCCAGCGCGCGGCGTCGGCCGGCGGGTCCTCGCGCTCCAGTCGTTCCAACAGGCGCACCCAGACGGTCTGCTCGAGATCGCCGGGGTCGGCCGCGGCTGCCGCGGCCTCGGCAGCCGCCTCGGCGGCCACCAGTCGGTGCAGGGTGCCGACGACGTTCAGGGCAGGGGTGTTCACAAGCGACGTCATGCCCGGCTGGACGGGTGCGCGCGAGGGCAGGTTCCGGCCGGGCAGGACAGTCACCCGTACGAGGACATCAGCGCCGGAAGTCGGCGGCGGCCAGCAGACCCGTGTCCGGGTTGTCGGTGAATATGCCGTCGATTCCCTGCTCGAACCACAGCTTGAAGGCCGCGAACGCGTCGCCGTAGTCGGCGTCGGCGCCGCGGTCGAAGTCCGCGGGCAGCTGGGAGTTCTCGTTGCGCATCGTGTAGGGGTGGAGGATCAGCCCCTGCGCATGCGCGTCCCGCACCAGCGTGGTCGGCGTGAGCAGCTTCTTGTTCGCGTCCCTGGGAATGATCAGGTCCAGGGTGGGGCCGATGCCCTGGGCGAAGGAGGCGATCCACTGCAGGCCCTCGGGCTTGACGAGATCGGCGACCTTGCGCGGGTCACCCGCTTCCACGAAGTCCCACGGCCGCGAGTTCGCCCCGGAGAGCAGGACGACGCCCGGCGAGTCGACCAGCCGGGAGAGGCGCTGGATGCTGCTCGGCTCGAAGGACTGCAGGAAGACCGGGGAGTTCGCACGGTGCCGGCCGTAGCGGCGCAGCAGCTTGGCGAGCGGCTCCTCCAGCCCCAGGCCGAGCTTGCGGAAGTAGGAGGGGTGCTTGGTCTCGACGTGGAGCCATACGGGCCGGCCGCGCCTGCGCCCTTCCTCGTCCGCCCAGCGCAGCACCTCCTCGAAGGTGGGCACCGTCCACCGGCCGTTGTAGAGGGTGTTCTCCTGGCGGAGCTCGGGGAGGCGCTCCTTGGCACGCAGCGTCTTGAGCTCGGCGAGCGTGAAGTCCTCGGTGAACCAGCCGGTGGTGGCCGTCCCGTCCACCGTCTTGGTGGTGCGGCGGTCGGCGAACTCCGGATGATCGGCGACGTCGGTCGTGCCCGTGATGTCGTTCTCGTGACGGCAGACCAGATGCCCGTCCCTGGTGGGGACCAGGTCCTGCTCGATGACATGCGCGCCCATGTCGAGGGCCAGTTGGTAGGAGCCCAGCGTGTGCTCGGGCCGGTAGCCGCTGGCGCCCCGGTGGGCGATGATCGTCGGCACGGGCAGGCTGCGGTAACCGGCATGCGTGGAACCCCGGTCCTCACGCTCGTCGGCGTGGGCGGCCGTGGCGGGCAGTCCGAGTGCCGCCGTTCCGAGTACCGCCGCGCCCAGAACGGTCCGGCGCCCCGGGCTCTTCTGCGCATCCGATGTCATGAAAGCTCCTCGATGTGATGTCGAGCACCTGATCTCTGCGGAGGCCCGATCGTAGGCGTGCCACAGTGACGGCAGAGAGACCCGTGACGGAACACGGCCGAAACACACATCAACTCTGCGTATCGAATGCGTGAACCCGATGTGCGATCAGCGTTGAGCCGCGAGTATCGTCCTCACCTGCACAATCTTCGCCGGACACCCACGACACCGGAGGATGCGTTGTCCCGCTTCGCGCTCATCAAGGCAGTGCTCGGACCGATCATGCGCCTGATGTTCCGCCCTCGGGTGGAAGGCGCAGAGAACATCCCCGGTACCGGCCCCGTGATCCTGGCAGGCAATCACCTCACCTTCATCGACTCGATCGTTCTGCCGATCGTCTGCGACCGTCAGGTCGTCTTCATCGGCAAGGACGAGTACGTCACCGGCAAGGGTCCCAAGGGCCGGCTGATGGCCTGGTTCTTCACCGGCGTCGGCATGATCCCGGTGGACCGTGACGGCGCCAACGGCGGTGTCGCCGCGCTGATGACCGGCCGCCGGGTGCTGGAGGAGGGCCGGATGTTCGGTATCTACCCGGAGGGCACCCGCTCCCCCGACGGCCGTCTCTACCGCGGCCGTACCGGCATCGCCCGTCTCACCCTGATGACGGGTGCGCCGGTGGTGCCGTTCGCGATGATCGGCACGGACAAGCTCCAGCCGGGCGGCGCCGGCCTGCCGCGCCCGGGCCGGGTCACGGTCCGCTTCGGCAAGCCCATGGAGTTCTCCCGGTACGACGGCATGGACCGCGACCGCTATGTGCTGCGGGCGGTGACCGACTCGGTGATGACCGAGGTCATGCGCCTGTCCGGGCAGGAGTACGTCGACATGTACGCCACGAAGGCGAAGGCCGCCTGAGCGACCGTCCGCCGACCGGCGCAGACGGACGGAACCGCCCCTGGCAGGGGCGGTTCCGTGCGTCATTTCCCGGTCACATCAGTTGAATACGAGGGCCCACCAGTACCGACCCCGGTTCCCTGTTCAGTGCGTCAGTACGACACTGCATCAGTGCTCAACGCCCTCCTCGAGCTTCTGGCCGCGCAGCAGGAACCAGGCCGCGACCGCCGTCGCCAGCAGCACCACCGCGCCCACGCCCGACGCGAGCCGCAGACCCTCGACGAACGCCTCCTGTGCCGCGCCCACGAGCTCCGCGCCGCTCCGCGCGGGCAGCGTGGCGGCGGCCTCGAACGCGCCGCCCAATGATTCGTGCGCGGCGGCCGACGCATCGGCCGGTATGCCCGCCGGGGTCGCGAAGTCGCGGTAGACACCGGTGACGACGGAGCCGAGCAGGGCGATGCCGAGCGCCGCACCGAGTTCGTACGCCGTCTCCGAGACCGCGGAGGCCGCGCCGGCCTGCTCCTTGGGCACGCTGGACAGGATGATGTCCGCGGTGACGGTGAAGGAGAAGCCCGCCCCGATACCGACGACCAGCAGGATCGTGCCGAGCACCGGGTACGCGGTGGACTGGCCGATCATGGTCAGCGCGGCGAGTGCCACACCGACCGCCGCGAGTCCGCCGGCGACCACGGCGCGTACGGAGTAGCGGCGTGCGGCCGTACCGGCGATCAGACCCGTCGCCGCCGCGCCGACAGCGGCGGGCAGTTCGGCGAGTCCCGCCTCGAGCGGCGCCCTGCCCTGGACCAGTTGCAGGAACTGGGACAGGAAGAAGACCAGGCCGGACAGACCCAGGATGGTCAGCAGATCCGCCAGCACCGCGGCGGAGAGGCCGCGGTGCCGGAACAGCCTCATGTCCAGCAGCGGCGTGGGCAGGGTCAGCTGCCTGCGTACAAAGCCGTAGAGCGCGGCCGCACCGGTCAGTGCCGTGGCCGCGGCCACCGTGCTCGGCCCGTGTGTCGCCGTCTCCTTGACGGCGTAGACGACACCGATCATTCCGATGAGGGACAACAGGACGCTGATCAGATCCCACGGTCCGCGCCGGGGGTTCCTGGACTCGGGGATCAGCTTGGCGCCCACGACGACCAGAACGGCCATCACCGGCAGGTTGATCAGGAAGACCGAGCCCCACCAGAAGTGCTCCAGCAGGAAGCCGCCGACCATCGGACCCACGGCCGCGCCCGCGGACGCCATGGCGCCCCAGATGCCGATGGCGAGACTGCGCTCCTTCGAGTCGTGGAAGATATTGCGGATCAGCGCCAGGGTGGACGGCATCAGCGTCGCGCCGGCGACGCCGAGCAGCGCCCGGGCGAGGATCATCATCTCGGGGCTGGTGGCGTACGCGTTGAGGACGGACACCGCGCCGAACGCGACGGCGCCGGTGAGCAACAGCTTCTTGCGGCCGATGCGGTCACCGAGGCTGCCCATGGAGACGAGCAGGCCTGCGATGACGAACGAGTAGACGTCACCGATCCAGAGGAGCTGGGTGCCGGACGGCTTCAGGTCCTCGCTGAGGAAGGGGGTCGCGAGGCCGAGTACGGTGGCGTCGACAGCCACCAGAAGTACGGCCAGGACGAGTACGACAAGTGCCGGCCAGCGGCCCGGCCGGTACACGGTGGTGTCCGCCCCGGTCGTGCGCTGGGCGGTACTGGTCATTTCTACACGCTCCGTCGTGCTCCGCCGAGCAGCAGCTCGGCGATCATGTATGTGAAGTCCTTCTTGGCCACCCGACCGTCCATCACGGCCCAGGCACAGCTGCCGATGAGCCCGTACAGGGCCTCGGTCAGCCAGCCCGGCGAGAGGTCGATCCGGAACTCGCCCTGCTCCTGACCGCGCCGGAACAGCGCCGACACGCGGGCGTCCAGCCGGGCCCAGCCCTCGTTGATCTCGTCGCCCTCGAACAGCTGGTTCTCGGTGACGAGGAACGCGAGCAGCTCGGCGCCCGGCTCCATCTCGGCGATCAGCCGCCGCAGTGCGTCGTCCGCCGGGCCTTCGTCGAGCCGGGCCCGGTCGAGGGCCGCCTCGCACTCCTCGATGCCCAGGTCCTCGAGCGCCTTGACCAGCGCATCCCGCCCGGCGAAGTGCCGGTGCAGCGTCGCGCGGCCGATGCCGGCGGCTCTGGCGACCTCGTCCATGGTGGCGGTCGACTTGCGGGCGAGGAGGGCTGCAGCGGTGCGCAGCACCTGTTCACGATCCATGGCCATGAGACGAGCATACATCAAATGAGACTTAAATGTCTCATATGAAATGGCGATGCCTCACTCAGGAATCGAAGAAGGTGACTCTTCCGGTGTGCCGGAACGGTCGTCCCGGCCACGCAGGTCACCGGCTGTCTCCAGCGTCGTCCCACGGGTCTCCGGCAGCCGGACGAGGAAGACGACCGCGGCCGTGGCCTCCAGGGCGACGATGTAGTAGGCCAGCAGCAGAGGACGGTCGTGGGCGATGCTCCAGGTGGCGATGAGGGGCGCGCTGCCGCCGAAGACGGTGACGGCGAGGTTGTACGCGACGCCGACGCCCGAGGTCCGGATGCCGGTGGGGAACAGCTCGCAGAACACCGCGGCGGCGTTTCCGTAGGTGAGTGCCAGCAGCACGTTGCCGACCACCGCGACCAGCAGGTAGCCGGCCGGACTCGGATGCTGCAGCAGGCGCAGCATGGGGTACGCGAGGACGGCGAAGCCCAGGGCCTCGGCGATGATGAGAGGCCGTCGGCCGGTCTTCCGGTCCGAGACCGCACCGACCAGCGGCAGTACGAGCACGAAGGCCGCCAGCGCGACGGCGTTCAGGGCCAGACCGGTCTTGAGCGGGAAACCGGAGACCAGGTTCGCGTAGGTGGGCAGGAAGACCTGCCAGGTGAAGAACGTGACCTGGCTGAACTGAATCACGATCACCAGGAGCAGGCTTCGCCGGTGCAGTGTGAGGGCTGTCCACAGCGGCCTGCGCTCGACCCGGCCCGAGGCCTGCAGCCCGGTGAAGAGCGGACTTTCCGGTACGGCCTGTCGCAGGTGGACACCGTAGAGGCAGAGGACCGCGCCGATCAGGAACGGCACCCGCCACCCCCAGTCGGCCAGCATCTGCTTGGGGAGCACGGTGGTGAGCACCGTCGAGACCAGTGTGGCGGCCAGGATGCCGAGACCGGCGGTCATGTACTGGGCGGCGCCGGCCGAGGCCCGGCGATCGGGCGGGGCGTGTTCGACGATGAACGCGGAGGCGGCCTGGAACTCGCCGGAGTTGGAGACGTTCTGAGTGGCGCGGCCGAGCACCAGGCAGACCGGCGCCAGCGCCCCGATGGTGCGGTAGGAGGGCGACAGACCGATGAGCAGCAGGCCCGATCCCATGATGAACAGGCTGAGCGAGAGCAGTTTGCGACGGCCGTGCCGATCCCCGTAGGGCGACAACAGCATCGCGGCGACGGGGCGCACCACGAAGGCGACGCCCACCACGAGCCCGTAGGTGTAGAGCAGCGCGAACGCCTTGTTGCTGGTGGGGAAGAACTGCTGGGCGAAGACCGGGGCGAGCAGGGAGTAGATCGTCGCGTCGTAGTACTCGATGAGGTTGCCGATCGCCCCCGCCCGGATCGCCTTGCGGGAGCGGGGGGACGCGGTGGAGAGGTCCTGCGGGGGCGTGAAGGGCGCGGACAATACGGCTCCAGGGGTGCGGGGGCGTCAGGCCGCGCGCGGTTCACCAGGCGACGGGCAGCGCAGCCATTCCGTGCAGGCGTGGTGCGTCCTTCCAGACGACGTCCGGCTCGGCCGCGGCGAGCCGTAGCTCCGGAAAGCGGGAGAGCAGGGAGGAGAGAGCGACCTGGAACTCGGTCCTGACCAGGTGACGCGCCAGGCAGCGGTGGATCCCGGCCCCGAAGGCGAGGTGGGGGTTCTCGGGGCGCCCCAGATCGAGACGGTCGGGATCGGCGAAGACGGCGGGGTCCCGGTTGGCGGCGTTGACCGAGACCACCACGGGATCACCGGCGCGCATGGTCACCCCGGACAGGGTGATGTCCTCCGTGGCGATGCGCAGGTGACCGTCCTTCTGCACCAGATGCCAGCGCAGCATCTCCTCCGCCGCCACGGGCACCGATTCCGGGTGACGCCGAAGCCGTGCCCACTGGCCGGGGTGGCGCAGCAGGTTCTCCACGGCGGCGGTGACCAGGGAGGTCTGTGTGGTGTGGCCGATGAAGACGATGGCGATGCCGAGCCCGATCAGCTCCGGCTCGCTCAGTGCGCCCTGCTCGTCGCGGGCTTCGACCAGGGCACTGAGCAGGTCGTCGCCCGGCGAAGCCCGGCGCTCGTCCATCGCCCGGGCGATGTAGTCCCGCATCTGCCGCTGAGCCTCGACGATCTCGTCAGCAGGCCCTGCGCCGGTGGCCGTGGCGATCAGCGCCAGGATGGGGTCGACGTCCTCCTCCGGCAGCCCCATCGCGGCGCACATCACCAGGTGCGGCAGCGGCGCGGTGACAGCGGACACCAGGTCGGCGGGGGCGCCCGCCTTGGCCATCTCGTCCAGCAGCCGGTCCACCACCTGCTGGACGAGCGGCCTCAGCCGCTCGACCTGGTGCGCGCTGAAGGCCAGGGCCACGAGCTTGCGCAGCCGGGCGTGGTCGGGCGGATCGCTGTGCCTCATATGGACGACGTCCGGCGGCTTCGACGGTACGGAGGTCAGGCTCGGCAGGCCGGGCATGTCCGTGCCGGCCGAACTGAACCGCTGGTCGCTGAGGACCTGCCGGACGTCCTGGTGCCTCGTCACCAGCCAGGCGTGGTGTCCGCTGGGCAGCACGACGCGGGAGACCGGCTCCTCCTGCCGCAGCCGGGCGAGCTGGGAGTACAGCTCGGGCGGGTCGGTGAAGGGGAACGGGAAGGGGCTCGCGGCGTGGTCGTCTGCCATCTCGTGGATCCCTTTCGGGTTCAGGGCTTGTGGAACGACGGGTCGTGTGCGAGGCCCAGCGCCGCCCGGCCCACGGAGGCCAGGATGTGGTCGTCGTTGTCGTGCCGCTGGTAGAAGGTCAGGTCGCGCAGGATGCGTTCCACCGGTGCGGGCCGGACCAGGCTGCGGGCGCCGCAGGCGCGGATGCAGTGGTGCAGGGTCTCCTCGGCCAGATGCTCGATCACATGCCGGGCCCGGCTGCCGGCGATCCGGGCCTCGCCGATCCGTCCCTCGTCCCACAGGGCGGCCACATGACGCAGCCACAGCCGGGCGGTGTCGACGTTGACCGCCATGCTCCCGACCCGCTGCTGGACATGCGGGTCACCGGTCTTGCCCTGGTGCTCCAGATACCCGAGGGCGTACCGGTAGGCGGCCTCGGCAGCCCCCAGGAAGCTGGCGGCGTAGTGCGGGACGAAGGCACTCTGCCAGTGACCGGCGAGATAGCTGCCGGGCTCGCCGATGAGCTGGTCGTGGGGGATGAAGGTGTCGTCGAAGCGCACGACATGGCTTGCGGTGCCGCGCATCCCGACCGGATCCCACCAGGAGGTGTCCACGCTCAGGCTGGGATCCGTCAGATCACAGGCCAGCATGAGCAGCCCGTCGGCGGCCCCCGAGGCGGAGTGCCGGGCGCCGCCGGGGCCGGCCGGGTCGACGAGCAGGATCGCCCAGCGGGCCCCGGTGGCGCTGGTGGCGAAGGCCTTGGTGCCGTTGAGGATCCAGCCGCCTTCGGCCGCTGCCACCGTGGTGCCGAACGTGCGGACCTCGCCGGGCTTGGGGGCCTGGGGCTCGCCGCTCCAGGCCACCCAGATCTCCCCGCGCTCGACGACGCCTTCGAACCAGCGCCGCTGCTGCTGCTCGTTGCCGAGGGCGTCGATCAGCACCAGTGAGTTGGCGTGGCCTTCCCAGCAGCGGGCCAGCGACAGATCGGCCTCGGCCAGGCGTGTGGTCATCTCCCACAGCGGCAGTGTGTTGCGCTGCTGCGGGCCGAAGCCGAGGCCGCCGTACGGCCGGGGCACCGCCGCGCCCAGCAGACCTGCGGCGAACAGGTCGTCGAAGTCCTCGGTGGGGAAGGCGGCCGAGCGGTCATAGCCGTCGGCCCGGCCGGCGAAGACATCGTGGGCCAGGACGTCGGTCTTCTGAAGGGCTGTCGGTTCGCCGGCGACGGTACGGCCGGACGCGAGGTTGGTGATCATGCCTTCGGCGGTCCTTCGGGACGGTAGAAGTGGTTGCGGTACGTCGCGTTGGCCTCCGGATCCTCCGGGTGGGAGGTGTAGACGTCGATCACCAGCAGGCCCCGGTTCAGGTAGCCGCAGAGGAAGACCTCCCGGGAGCGTGTGCCCGGGAGGCGCGTGCCCGCCGTGAAGAAGCCGAAGATCTCGTCGCTGTCGGCCGAGCGTGCCAGTGGAGTGGCCTCGATGGGGGACCACTCCCCTTGCCCCTCCTCGGCGTGGGTGAACCGCAGCCACAGCCGTCCCCCCTCGAGCTCTGCCTCCGCCACGGCGATGCCGGTCGCGGGCTCGAAGTTGACCCACCGTCCGGTGATCGGCAGGACGTCGAAGGTCACCGGCGCCTGTGCCGCGCCGAACCTGTCCCGTTCGCGGCTGATACCGGGTGCTGTCATGACTGCCCCCCGATCCGGTGGAAGAACTCACGGGTCAGGTAGTCGGCGCGCCCACTGCCGTCCCGGAAGGCGGTGGAGACGACGGTGGCCAGAATCCCGAACTTGTGGGTACCGGCGATCACCGTGCGCAGGAAGCCGAGGTCGAACTCCGCCGTGAACGCCGGACCGACCCTGGGGTCGGCGCCCGCCCCGAACAGGACGGCGGGCACCTCGCCCCAGTCGCGTTCGTCGGGGCTGCCCGTACCGAAGGCCCGTACCCGGAGTCCGCCGTCGTGCTCGGTCACGGCGATGCGCAGGATGCCTCCGGACGCTCCGTGGTCGGTATTGAGCCAGGTGCCGACCAGTGGCTTCGGGTCGAGCTCCGATGATGTGGCGATCTTGGGATGTCCCGTCATCACGCCTCCCTGGGGTGGTGGGATCAGATCGGTTCGGCGGGGCAGAGCGTGCTGTCGTGCCCCGAGGCGGCCCGGATCAGGGTGCGGGCCGTGCCCGCGGGCATCTCGTACCCGGTCAGCAGCCTGAACTGCTCGTGTACCTCTATGAGCAGCACCTCCCGTCCGTCGATGGCGGGCAGCCCGCGGGCGCGGGCCGCGGCCATCAGCTCGGTGGGCTTCTCCCCGTATACCAGTTCCAGCACGGCGGTCCCCGGGTCGGCGGCGGCGACCGGGAACGGGGGGTGGTCGGCCAGCGGAGTGGCATGCACCAGCAGGGAGTGCCCCCGCACGGAGAATCGGGAGAGCGGCACGAAGGACAGGCCCGTCATCCTGGCCGCCCGCAGGCCACGGTCCGGGCTGCGATTCACCAGCGTCACCCGGGCACCGGCCTGACGCAGCGCCAGGGCGACGGCCCTGCCGGCGCCCCCGCAGCCCACGACGGCCGCGCTGCGCCCGGCCGGGTCGAGCCCGGCCGCGGCCAGGGCGCCCAGCACGCCCGCGATGTCCGTGGTGTCGGCCCGCCAGCGGCCGTCCGCCGTATACAGCACGTTCGCCGCCCCGGCTTCGTGTGCGGCCGGGGACGCCTCGTCGGCCAGGGCCAGGGCGTCCTCCTTGTGCGGGGCGATCACCGTCAGTCCGCGCAGCGGCAGACCTGCCCGCACCCCGAGCGCCTGTGTCGTCCGCAGCAGGCGGGGCACCGAGTCGGTCGGGAACGGCAGGTAGAGCGCGCGCAACCCCAGCTTGCGCAGCGCAGTGTTGTGCAGCCGGGGAGAGAGCGAGCGGCCGGGGGACACTCCGGCGATGCCGTAGAGGCAGTCCAGCTCCGGCAGCGCGGGCAGACCGTAGTCCATGACGAGCTGACGCAGGCTCGGCATTCCGGCCGGTCCGGACTCGCCGACGCGGCCGAACATCACGGGTGCTCCCAGCCAGGGGGCCAGGACGCGGGTCCAGATCCCGGCCGGGCCGGAGCCGAAAGCTGTCACATCGGAGCGTCCGAGAGCGCTGAGCATCAGCGGTGCCGATACGCCTGCCGCCCTACCGGGGGCCGGCTCGAGCAGATACAGCGCCGCCGGAACCTGCGCCATCGAGCCGAAGACCCGGCGCAGCCCGTCGGGATCGGTCTCCGGGCCGTGCCACGAGATGCGCCGCTGCTCCGGCGGGACGCCGGCCAGTACGTCCGGCGTCAGGTCATGGGGCCACTCGAGGTCGACCAGGTCGTAACTCCCGGCGGCGCGTACCAGCCTGACGGACCGCTCCGCCGTCCGGACGTGCTGACGGCCGCCGTGCCGACGGGTGCGCAGGCAGTAGGTCAACGACCCGGTGAAGTGCCTCCGCAGCCGGTGCGGGTCCGGATCACCGAGCAGGTCGGCGCGGACCTCCAGGCCGTCGGCGATCGGATCGATACCGCTCAGCCGGTCACTGCCGAGGTCGTCCGGAGAGGACAGGACGGCCACCAGCTCCGCCCGCCGCCCGCCTGGTCTCATGTGTGCCACTGGGTGTACTCCTCCAGGCGGGCCCTCGGCGGAACGAAGCGATTGACGGGGGCGGCCTCGTCCGGATATCCGGCAGAGACGGTGCAGGCGATCAGGCGGTCCTCGGGGATCCCGAGCTCCTTGCGCAGGATGTCGGCGTAGCGCGCGACGCTGAACTGCGGGCAGCTGCCGAGGCCCCGGGCGACCAGGCCCAGCATCATGTTCTGCAGAAAGCAGCCCAGCTCCAGGAAGGTGCCCGGTACGGCGTTGGCCGGCAGGTGGCAGACCAACGCGACGGGTGCGCCGTAGAAGCCGAGGTTGTCGCGCAGATGGGCACGCCGTGCCAGGTCGTCCGCGACGGCGACGCCCTTGGCGCGCAGCACGCCCGTTCCGGCCGACCGGGCCCGTCGCTCGGCCGCCGGGTCGAGCGCGGGCGGGCGGTTGCGGTAGTCCGGCGACACGGGCTCGCCCCGGTCGAACGCCTCCCGCAGCCTGCGCACCAATGCCTCCAGACTTCGGCCGGTCACAACCGTGACCTGCCACAGCTGTGTGTTGCGGTTGGACGGTGCATGGCCGGCTGCCCGCAGTACGTCGGCCAGTAGACCGTGCGGGACGGCGTTGTCCAGGAAGGCGCGCTTGCAGTGGCGGTCCATGATCACTTGCAGGGAGTCATCCCCCGTCATCGGAGCCTCACCCGCTGTCCGGTGCGAGCGCGCTCAGGGCCGTTTGCTCGTGCAGGAGGGTGCGGACGGACTGCTGGATGTGCTGCGCGCATGCCCGGTGGACCTCGGCCGACCGGCCCGCGGGATCGGGTATGTCCCTGGCCGGGTCCAGGCAGAACACCCGTCCGCCGACCTCCGGCACCAGGGCGATCACCTGGTCGCGCTGGGCGCCGGTCATGCAGTAGATCGCCGTGCTCCTCCTGCAGAGGCCCGGGGTGACGGGGCGGGCCCGGTGGGTACGGGCCGCCGCACGGTGGTAGCCCAGTTCGGCGAGGGACGTGCGGGCGGCCCGGGTCATCGCCGCTCCGGGCCGGGTGACCGCGACACCGCCGCTGGCGACGCGCAGCCGGGGCGTACTCCACCTCGTTCGCGCCTGGGCCAGTTCGGACCGGGCGATGCTCTCGGCCATGGCCGAGCGAGAGGTGTTGCCACCGCAGACGAAAAGCAGGAGCCGGCGGCGCCCTGCCCGGCTGAGCGTCGGGAACGACAGCGCCGCCACCGCGCAGACCACGAAGCTCAGTGCGGTCAGTTGCGCGGCCCCCGGGGCGGCGAGTCCGGCCAGCCACGCCAGGGCGAAGGAGGCGGCCAGACCGGAGAGCAGGCTGGCACAGCGGTTCGCCGGGACGCACCAGCTGTACTCACGACGATCGAGGTAGATCAGGGTGCCGAAGACGAAGAGCACCTCGTAGGCCACTCCGATCGCCGCCGCGGCCGCCGCTTCGGGCGTTCCGAGGAAGGTGGTGAAGCCCGCACGCAGCTGGGGATGGCCGGCCAGGGCCGCCACGGCCAGGAGCAGCACTTGGCATACCGGGGCGGCGGCATGCTCCTCGACGAAGTAGCGCCGGTCGGTCTCCCTGTTCCCGGTCTTGGCCACCCGGCTCATGATCTCGAAACGGCCCAGATACCCGGCCAGGTAGACGGCGACACTCAGCGCCGCGCCGATCGTGAGGTGATAGGTCGTCACATCGGCGAGGGTCACCGCCACCGCTACCAGGCTGAATCCGACGGCCACCCAGGACGAGGCCCGGACACGACGGCGCCGGGTCGCGTCGACCACGGGAGAGAGGATCAGTACGCCACCGCGCATCAGCAGAAGCATGAAAAGGATGGAGACGCCGGCGAAGGTGAAGTTGAGTGTGGTGGTGGCGATGATGAGGGCCGTGAAGAACCCGGCGGCCCACATGTGCTGTGCCGGGAAGCGCATATAACGGCCGAGCACTTCGCGCCGCCCTGCGTATCGCCGCCACCAACCGGAGAGGCCAAGGAAGACGGGCATCACGAGGAGTTGGCCGATGGCGGCGGCCGGCAGCAGGACGAGTCCGCTGTCAGGCGCGTCGGTCCCCGGCAGAACTCCGCTGGAGAGCGCCTTCACCAGCATTGTGTAGGGGATGTAGGAGAGAAAGTAACCGAGCGCGAGCCATCCCATGCCGCCCCACCCCTGCCCACGTCACCGTGCGAATGAACCCGTCAGCCGGGATCTTGAATTCACGTCGGAAAGGAGAGATTTCCGGTCGGCCGATCAGCACGCCGGAATTCTCTCAGTGTGCACGTGGCCCGGGGAACCGACAAGGGGCGCCCGGTCGCACAGAACGCCGGTTTCCGGTCATTCCTCCAGGGCCTTGCACAGCCGTGCGGTTCACTTGTTGGAGCGCATGTTCTCGATGCAACTGGAGGGATCGCAGCGGCATTTCACCCGGGCAATTGCGAACCCTCCGCCCGGCGCCTCTCGGCAAGGACCCGGCCCAGCAGCCCGAGCAGCACGGCGGTGCAACTGATCGCGCTCACACTGAAAACGGCGACATACCCCTCCTCCGTCGGGAAACCGTCGGAGGACGCGTAGGCGTCGAGGATCGCGCCGGTCGCGGCGCTGCCGATCGCGCTGCCCGCGACCCGCAGGACATGGTTGAAGCTGGTCGCAGTGCCGAGATCGTCGCCCGGGACCGCGGTATGGATGAGGGTGGGCACGACGGCCCAGATGATGCTGCTGCCCACGCCGAACGCCAGCATGGCGAGAAGCAGATGCCACAGCCGGTCGTGGTGGACGACGAGCCCGGCATTGGCGCCGGCCACCAGGGCTCCTCCCAGGGGCAGCATCCCGTGGTGTCCCATCCGCGCGGTGAGCCGGCGTGTCAGCCGGCCGGCCAGCTGGCTTCCGGCCGACAGCGGGAGCATCACACACCCCGCGGTGAAGACCGAGAGGCCGAGCCCGTAACCCGAACCCGGGGGCACCTGGGCGAGCATGCCGATCGCGGAGTAGCCGACGAACGTCGTGGCGCCCAGCACGACGGCTGTGATATTGGCCAGCAGTACATCGGGGAGCAGCAGCAGGTCGGGGCGGATCAGCGGCTGGGCGGCACGCCGCTCCCACCACGCCCATGCCGGGATCAGCGCAGCGGACCCGGCCAGCGGGCCCAGCGCGGCCACGGAGGTCCAGCCCCACGAGGAGCCCTTGCTCACCACGAGGAGCAGACACGCCAGTCCGGCCGTGAGAAGAACGGCACCGACCGGGTCGGCGCGCTTGAACCCGGACGGCGCGCCCGCGTCCGCGCCCCGGTCGGCGGCCGGACCCTTGTCCGGGGGCAGGATCAGCAGGACTCCTGCGACGGCCGGCGCGACGAAGGCCACGGCGAACCAGAACGCCCAGTGGTAGTCGAGGCAGTCGGCGATCAGACCGGTCAGCGGATAGCTGATCCCGGAGCCGGTGGCCGCGGCCACCGTGAGCACGACGATACCCTCCGGCACCCTGGCCGGGGCCAGATGGCGGTGCGCCAGGGCGATCGTCATCGGGAGCATCCCACAGGCCGGGCCCTGCAGCGCCCGGCCGATCAGCAGCTGCGGAAGGCCACCGGCCATCGCCGCGAGAACGGAACCCGAGACCACGAGAACGAGCGCCGCCAACAACGCCCGCCTACTGCGGCAGCCGTCCGCCAGCCGGCCCAGGACCGGTGTGGTCACCACCCCGGCCAGCAGGTTCACGGTCAGCACCCACTGGGCTGTACTCACCGGTACGTGATGGGTCCTGGCGATGGAGGGAACCAGCAGCCCCCCGAGCGAACTGATCACGGTGTTGGACAGTCCGCAATAGACCAGCAACAGCAATACGGCATTGGGCCGTTTCAGCACCCTGCCACCCATGTCCACCGCCTGTGCCGCCTGTCACGCCGATCACTCAGCGATCTGGCTCACGGACGGCGGCTCGAACCCCGTATTCACCCCCTCGACGGCGTGTCGCTCCCCCGAACGGCCGCACGGAGGAGTCCCGTCATGGCCGATCGGGTGAATTGCAAATACATATTTCTTTCACATATTCCGTCCGGGTACGGATGAGGCCGAAAACTCCTCGCCGAATTCCTGGAGGCAGCCACCGTGACCACAGCCACCGACCCGAAGGAACTGCTGCGCATCAACAGCGATTTGTATCTGCGCGAGAACACCGAGATCCAGGGTGATGTGCTCGCCGGGTTCAAGAAGGACCACATGCAACTGCTGTTCCTCCGGTTCGAGGACCAGCAGATGACGCGCACGTGGCTGAAGCAGTTGCGGCCGCTCATCGCCACCACCAAGCAGGTGGCGACCTTCAACAGGGAGTTCTCCAAGGCGCGTTCGTACTCCGGCGGTGACGACCCGAGAAACCTCAACGCCCTGTGGTACAGCATCAGTTTCACCTACCACGGTCTGAGGTTCATCACCGGAACGAACCCGCTTCCCGCCACCACCGACAGCAGCGTCGACGGCCCGCACAAGGCGTTCGTGCAGGGCCCGGCACGGCGGGCCGAGGCGCTCGGCGACACGGGCCCGAACCACCCCCACAACTGGCTGTTCGGGAACTTCGGCGACGGAGACATCCATGCGGTCCTCACCCTCGCCGCCGACCAGGCCACCGTCCTGCGTGCCACCCTCGGCGACGTCCGCCAGGACCTCGCCCGCGCCAGGATCGTGACCATCTACGAGCAGGAGGGCGCGACCCTCGAAGGAGCCCGCCGCGGCAGGGAGCACTTCGGCTTCAAGGACGGCGTCAGCGAGCCGGCGATCAAGCACCTCGACGAGCCCGACTCCCAGAACCCGGTGTACGAGAAGGGCCACCCCGGCACCATCCTCATCAACGCCGGAGAATTCGTCGTCGGACTCGAACGGGAAAGGCCGCATCCGCTGCCCTACCCCGAGTGGGCGACCCACGGCTCCTTCCAGGTGGTGCGCCGGCTGGCTCAGGACGTCCCCGGCTGGTGGGCGGGCGTGGCCGAGCAGCTCAAGGTGCTGAAGGAGGCGAAGGCCGCGCCCGATCACGCCACGACCGAATGGCTGGCCGCTCGCCTGGTCGGGCGCTGGCGCACGGGGACGCCCGTGGCGAAGTGCCCGCACGCCGATATGTCGTACAACGCGGAATCGTCGAACGACAACGACATCTCGTTCGCCGACGACCCCGAGGGCACGACCACTCCCCTGTGGTCCCATCTCCGGAAAACCAACCCCCGTGACGGCTTCCCCGACGAGAGGAACCCGGGGAAGACCCTCCCGGACACGAGGTTCAACCACCGCCGCATCATGCGCCGCGGCATTCCGTACGGCCTGCCCTTCGACCCGTCGGCCTCGGCGCTCAACGGCCCGGACGCGCCCCGTGGTCTGGTCTTCGTCTCCTATCAGGCCGACCTCTTCCGGCAGTTCGAGTTCATCCAGAAGGACTGGATGAACGACGAGATGTTCCCCAAGCCGAACCTCAACCCCCAGAACGACAAGAAGAAGCCCAAGCCCGGCGAGTCCGTCACCGGCGCCGACCCCGTCGCGGGCGAGGAAACCGAGGTCGCATGGCAGCGGGGAAACGGTCAGCCCCCGGTCAAGCTGCGCTTCTCCCAGTTCGTACGGACCGAGGGCGCGGTCTACGCCTTCATGCCGTCGATCTCGGTCCTGGACCAGCTCGCGGAGGGCCGGATGAACACCAACATGGTCGTCGCCGGCCGCACGATCTTCACGGTCGCGAGCTTCGACCACACCGAACGGGACTCCGTCGACTCGGGCACGGTCCGGCTGGTCCTGCAGCGCGACGGCAACCTCGTGGTCGTCGACAAGCAGAACAGGGTCCGCTGGGCCGCGCTGAGGAGCGCCTCCCCCGCCGGCGACAAGACCCAGGCGAGGTTCGAGGACGGCGAGCTCTTCCTCATCGACCCCGCGAAGCCGCAGACGAAGCTCTGGTCCTCCGGGACCGGCGGCAACCCGGACGCCAAGCTGGTCGTCCAGATGGACGGAAACGTGGTGATCTACAAACAGGGCAGGGCGATCTGGCACACCAACACGGTGGGGCGCTGACGCCGCTCCCCGGCACGGCTATGACGACGCCCCGCCGACGAGACAGCAGTGCTGCCGCTCCGGCTCCACCGGGGCGCGGACCTCGGCGGCGGGGAACAGCGACCGGGCGTGCTCCACGCTCCAGAACACCTCGTACCGTCCGCACGCGGGGACCGGGGTGCGGGCGTCGAAGTGCACCGTGTGATCCACGATGGCGCACCAGGAGGCGCCGCACGCCCGGTCGGTCACGGGGTCCTGATGCTCCGGCACGGCCACGCCGCCGTATGCGGTGCGGCCGGGCCAGGAACCCAGCCGCCACCGGACGTTGGGCGTCCCCCGGCCGGCCGGCGGCGACCAGGCCGGGTCCATGAAGGTGAAGGCCAGGACTCCGTCGTCGGCCAGCATCGACCGCAGCCCGCCGACCAGTTCGACGGCCTCGTCGTCGGACAGATGGGTGAAGACGGAGTACGCGAGGACGTAGTCGAAACGCGCTCCGAGGCCGGGCAGCGGAAGCCGGTGGACGCCTTCCGGATTGAACTGGGGGTTGTACCGGTCGTAATGCACCCAGTGGGCCTGCGGCCGACGTCGCCGCCCCTCCGCGACCGCGGCCCGGGAGACGTCCAGACACCAGTAGTCCGACGGCTGGATCCGGTCTCCGGCCCCGTCCAGGAACGCGCCGGCGTTGCCACCGAAGTCCAGCACCTTCCGGCCCGCCCAGTCCGGGTGGCCGAGCTGGGCGTCGAAGTAGCGGAACTGGCCGGTCTTCGCGGAGATGAAGGTCACTTGCCACACCACCTGATCCGGGTCGGGGTGGGCCGTCGGGCGGATGACTTCTCCGAATGACCCGTTTTCGTACGGCCCGTGTGATGGACGATAACCGCATGGGCCGGCGGAGGACGCCATGCAATACCTGCACGTCCCTCGCTCGCGACCGGCATCATCGGTGCGATGAAGTCAACACTGCCTCTTCTGCTGATCGACATCGACGGCCCGCTCAATCCGTACGGAGGACAGCCGGAGCGCAGGCCGGAGGGCTACACCACGCACCGGATGTGCCCGTCCGGCTGGACGCACGGGAAGCCGTTGCGGGTCTGGCTGAACCACGGGCACGGCGAGGAGCTGCTGGCACTGGCCGAACAGTACGAGCTGGTGTGGGCGACGACCTGGAAGGGCGAGGCCAATGTGTGGATCGGCCCGCGGCATGCCTGTGGAGGCACCCAAACGAGGGACACGGACACGCACAAGGCAGTCGGAAAACGCGGCCGGGCGGCCGTTCGCCTGGGTCGACGATGAGATCACCCACCTCGACCGGTGGGGGTACCTCCCACGCCCGCAGGGCGTAGGGGGAGGGTGGAACAGAAACACCTCGCCGCCGCTCTGCTGCTGTGCATCGACCACCGGATCGGGCTGACCCGGCCGGACTTCGACGCGCTCGCGGACTGGGCGGCGGCGCTGTAGAACGCGGGAATGGAACCGCCCCGGCCGGAACGGCGTCCGGCCGGGGCGGTACGGGTACGCAGACGGTCAGCCGAGGATGGCGAGCGCCTGGTTGAGGGTCGCCGACGGGCGCATGACGGCCGAGGCCTTGGTCACGTCGGGCTGGTAGTAACCGCCGATGTCGGCCGGGGAGCCCTGCACCGCGATCAGCTCGCCGACGATGGTCTGCTCCTGCTCGGTCAGCGTCTTGGCCAGGGGCGCGAACGCCTCGGCGAGCTGAGCGTCGTCGGTCTGCCTGGCCAGCTCCTGGGCCCAGTACATGGCCAGGTAGAAGTGGCTGCCGCGGTTGTCGATGCCACCCAGACGACGGGTCGGCGACTTGTCCTCGTTGAGGAAGGTGCCGGTGGCGCGGTCGAGGGTGTCGGCCAGGACCTTGGCGCGGGCGTTGCCCGTGGTGGCCGCCAGGTGCTCGAAGCTGGCCGCGAGGGCGAAGAACTCGCCCAGGCTGTCCCAGCGCAGGTAGTTCTCCTTGACCAGCTGCTGGACGTGCTTCGGGGCGGAGCCGCCGGCGCCCGTCTCGAACAGACCGCCACCCGCCATCAGCGGCACGACGGAGAGCATCTTGGCGCTGGTGCCCAGCTCCAGGATCGGGAACAGGTCGGTCAGGTAGTCACGCAGCACGTTGCCGGTGACGGAGATCGTGTTCTCGCCGCGGCGGATGCGCTCCAGGGAGAACGCGGTGGCCTTGACCGGGGACATGATCTCGATCTGCAGGCCCTCGGTGTCGTGCTGCGGGAGGTACTGCTTGATCTTCTCGATCAGCACGGCGTCGTGGGCGCGGTCCTCGTCCAGCCAGAAGACGGCCGGGTCGCCGGTGGCGCGGGCACGGGTGACGGCCAGCTTGACCCAGTCCTGGATCGGCAGGTCCTTGGTCTGGCAGGCGCGGAAGATGTCACCGGCGGCGACCTCCTGCTCCAGGACCACGTTGCCCGCGGCGTCGACCAGGCGGACCGTTCCTGCGGCCGCGATCTCGAAGGTCTTGTCGTGGCTGCCGTACTCCTCGGCCTTCTGCGCCATCAGGCCGACGTTCGGGACCGAGCCCATCGTGGCCGGGTCGAGGGCACCGTTCGCGCGGCAGTCGTCGATGACGGCCTGGTACACGCCGGAGTAGCTGCTGTCCGGCAGGACCGCGAGGGTGTCGGCCTCCTGGCCGTCCGGGCCCCACATGTGGCCGGAGGTGCGGATCATGGCCGGCATGGAGGCGTCGACGATGACGTCGCTGGGGACGTGCAGGTTGGTGATGCCCTTGTCCGAGTCGACCATCGCGAGGGCCGGGCCCTCGGCGAGCTCGGCCTCGAAGGAGGCCTTGATCTCGGCGCCGATGTGGGGCACCGAGTCCAGGCCCTTGAGGATGCTGCCCAGGCCGTCGTTCGGGGACAGGCCGGCCGCGACGAGCGCCTCGCCGTACTTCGCGAAGGTCTGCGGGAAGAAGGCGCGCACCACGTGGCCGAAGACGATCGGGTCGGAGACCTTCATCATCGTGGCCTTCAGGTGCACCGAGAACAGCACGCCCTCGGCCTTGGCGCGGGCGACCTGCGCCGCGAGGAACTCGCGCAGGGCGGCCACGCGCATCACGGAGGCATCGACGACCTCGCCCGCCAGGACCGGCACCGACTCGCGCAGCACGGTGGTGGTGCCGTCCGCGGCCACCAGCTCGATGCGCAGCGAACCGTCCTCGGCGATGACCGCGGACTTCTCGGTGGAACGGAAGTCGTCCTTGCCCATGGTGGCGACGTTGGTCTTCGAGTCGGCCGTCCAGGCACCCATGCGGTGCGGGTGCGCCTTGGCGTAGTTCTTCACCGAGGCGGGGGCGCGGCGGTCGGAGTTGCCCTCGCGCAGGACCGGGTTGACGGCGCTGCCCTTGACCTTGTCGTAACGGGCGCGGATCTCCCGCTCCTCGTCGGTCTGCGGGTCGTCCGGGTAGTCCGGCAGCGCGTAGCCCTGCGCCTGCAGCTCGGCGACGGCCGCCTTCAGCTGCGGGATCGAGGCCGAGATGTTCGGCAGCTTGATGATGTTCGCGCCGGGGGTCTTGGCCAGCTCGCCGAGCTCGGCGAGTGCGTCGGCGATGCGCTGGCCCTCCTCGAGGTACTCGGGGAAGTGGGCGATGATCCGGCCGGCCAGCGAGATGTCGCGGGTCTCCACCGTGACACCGGCGGTCGAGGCGTACGCCTGGACCACGGGCAGGAACGAGTGCGTCGCCAGGGCCGGAGCCTCGTCAGTGTGCGTATAGATGATGGTCGAGTCAGTCACCGGGTGCTCCGCTCCAGGTCTCCACGTCTCCAACATTGCTCGACATCAAGATATCTCGTGATCGGCCTCCCGTGGGCAGGGCCCCGTCGCACAATGTGCGGCGGGGCCCTTGAGTGCGGAAAGGTCAGTTCTTCGCGGTGGCCCAGGCGTGCTGGACCGCGAGGTCGGCCTTGACCTCGGCGAGCTGAACCGCGACGGCGGACGGGGCCGTGCCGCCACGGCCGTTGCGGGCGGCCAGGGCGCCGGGAACGTTCAGGACCGTACGGACCTCGGGTGTGAGGTGCTGGGAGATCTTGGCGAACTGGGCATCGGTGAGCTGGTCCAGCTCGATGCCGTGCGCCTCGCACTCCTTGACGCACTCGCCCGCGACCTCGTGCGCGACACGGAACGGAACACCCTGCTTGACCAGCCACTCCGCGATGTCGGTCGCGAGGGAGAAACCGGCTGGGGCCAGCTCCTCCATCCGCTCGCGGTTGACCGTGAGGGTGGCGATCATGCCGGTGAAGGCGGGCAGCAGGACCTCCAGCTGGTCGCAGGAGTCGAAGACCGGCTCCTTGTCCTCCTGGAGGTCGCGGTTGTACGCGAGCGGCAGGGCCTTGAGCGTGGCCATCAGGCCCGTCAGGTTGCCGATGAGCCGACCGGACTTGCCGCGCGCCAGCTCGGCGATGTCCGGGTTCTTCTTCTGCGGCATGATCGACGAGCCGGTCGAGAACGCGTCGTGCAGGGTCACGAAGGAGAACTCCTTCGTGTTCCAGATGATGATCTCCTCCGCGATACGGGAGAGGTTCACGCCGATCATCGCGGTCACGAAGGCGAACTCGGCGACGAAGTCGCGGGAGGCCGTACCGTCGATGGAATTGGCGGCCGAGCCGTGCTCGAAGCCCAGGTCCTCGGCGACCGCCTCCGGGTCCAGGCCCAGCGAGGAGCCGGCCAGCGCGCCGGAGCCGTAGGGCGAGACCGCGGTGCGCTCGTCCCACTGCCGCAGCCGCTCCGCGTCCCGCGACAGGGACTGGACGTGCGCCAGCACATGGTGGGCGAAGAGCACCGGCTGGGCGTGCTGCAGGTGCGTACGGCCCGGCATGGCGACATCGGGGTGGGCCTCGGCCAGGCCGACCAGGGCGTCCTGGAGCTCGGCGATCAGGCCACCGATGATCCGCGCGTGGTCGCGCAGGTACATCCGGAAGAGCGTGGCGACCTGGTCGTTGCGGGACCGGCCGGCCCGCAGCTTGCCGCCGAGGTCGGGGCCCAGCCGCTCCAGCAGACCGCGCTCCAGGGCGGTGTGGACGTCCTCGTCGGCGATGGTGCCGGTGAAGGTCCCGGCGGCGACGTCGGCCTCCAGCCGGTCGAGGCCAGCGATCATCCGCTCCAGCTCATCGGCCGTCAGCAGACCCGCCTTGTGAAGCACGCGCGCATGGGCGCGGGAGCCGGCGATGTCGTACGGTGCCAGCCGCCAGTCGAAGTGGACGGACGCGGAAAGCTTCGCCAGGGCCTCGGCCGGGCCGTCGGCGAACCGCCCGCCCCAGAGCCGTACGTCCCCGCTGTTGCCGTTGCTCACTTGATCTGCTCCTCGTGGATGGTTGGACATGGCCCCGCCTCTTTCCTTACCCGGAACGGGGCTTCGCCCCCGCCCCCCGGGAGAGGGCGCCCCCGGGCCGTGGGGCAGGTCGCGCCGGAGGGCCGGCCACCCCGGTTGCCGGAGGCAGGCCCGGTCCGCCCCGGGTTCGGTGCCGGGGCAAGCCGCCTGTGCCGAGTACGGCGTGGGCGGAGGCCGAGCGTGCCCCACGGAGCTGGATGCACAACCCAGGGCCGGACCAAGCTCGAGGGCGGAGCCCCGGTCCGGCGCCGAAGCCCCTGGGGCCAGGCATGGGGACAGGGAGGCGGAGAACCCCAGCCGTGGCCCAGGGCCGGGGCGGAGCCCAGGTCGGCCGAGGTCGGGGCCGGAGCCCTCGGGCCGAGCACGGTGGGCGGGGGCGGCGGCGCAGGGGGCGGCGGCGCCGGGGCGGGAGGGGCGGAGCCCCCGGACTTACGTCAGGTCGCGCTTCGCCGCGATCTTCGCCGAGAGACCGAAGAGCTCGATGAAGCCCTGCGCCTTGGACTGGTCGAAGGTGTCGCCCGTGTCGTAGGTGGCGAGGTTGAAGTCGTACAGCGACTCCTCGGACTTCCGGCCGGTGACGACGGCGCGGCCGCCGTGCAGGGTCATCCGGATATCGCCGGTGACGTGCTCGTTGGCCTCGTTGACGAACCCGTCCAGGGCCCGCTTGAGCGGGGAGAACCACAGGCCGTCGTAGACGAGCTCGCTCCAGCGCTGCTCGACCTGCCGCTTGTACCGGGCCAGCTCGCGCTCGACGGTGACGTTCTCCAACTCCTGGTGGGCGGTGATCAGGGCGATCGCGCCGGGCGCCTCGTACACCTCGCGGGACTTGATGCCGACCAGCCGGTCCTCGACCATGTCGATCCGGCCGATGCCCTGGGCGCCGGCCCGCTCGTTCAGCTGCTGGATCGCCTGCAGGACGGTGACGGGCCTGCCGTCGATGGCGACCGGGACACCCTGCTTGAAGGAGATGACGACCTCGTCGGGCTCACGGGAGACCGCCGGGTTCTGGGTGTAGTCGTAGATGTCCTCGATCGGCGCGTTCCAGATGTCCTCGAGGAAGCCGGTCTCGACGGCCCGGCCGAAGACGTTCTGGTCGATGGAGTACGGGGACTTCTTGGTGGTCGCGATCGGGAGCTTCTTCTCCTCGCAGAAGGCGATCGCCTTGTCCCGGGTCATCGCGTAGTCACGGACGGGCGCGATGCACTTGAGGTCGGGGGCGAGGGAGGCGATACCGGCCTCGAACCGCACCTGGTCGTTGCCCTTGCCGGTGCAGCCGTGGGCGACGATCGAGGCGTTGTGCTTCTTCGCGGCGGCGACCAGGTGCTTGACGATGGTCGGCCGGGAGAGGGCCGAGACCAGCGGGTAGCGGTCCATGTAGAGAGCGTTGGCCTTGATGGCCGGGAGGCAGTACTCCTCGGCGAACTCGTCCTTGGCGTCCGCGACCTCTGCCTCGACGGCACCGCAGGCGAGCGCGCGCTTGCGGATGACGTCCAGGTCCTCGCCGCCCTGGCCGACGTCCACAGCAACGGCGATGACCTCGGCGCCCGTCTCCTCGGCGATCCAGCCGATGGCGACGGAGGTGTCCAGGCCGCCCGAGTAGGCGAGTACGACGCGCTCGGTCACGGGTTTCTCCTTACAGTGCATACGCTGATAGGTATAACTATGCAGAGGGCCGTATGTTTTGTCAAAGGGGCGCGACGGACCGGACTACGGTGAGTTCATGACCCTCGCGCTGCGCGGCGGAGTGTCGTGGGCACAGACCCAGGACGGGCTCGCGCTGCTCGACGACAGGCGCGGCCTGGTATGGACCCTCAACCCCACCGGCGCCCAGGTACTGCGGGCCCTCCTCTCCGGACACACGCCCGAGCAGGCCGTCCGGGAACTGGCGGCGGAGTACGGCGTGGTCGTCTCCAGTGTCCGCCGCGACGTGCAGGAACTGCTGGTGGGGCTCTTCGCCTCGGGCGTGCTGGTCCGCGGGAAATCCAGCGGCGACGACGCCTGATCCCGTCCTACGCTCATCCCTCCGAACGCATGAGGGGGCGGAACAGGGATGAGCACGGAACGCGGGGACGGCATGGCGGCCGCCAGGGCGCTGATGAACGGCGAACCGCTGCATACGGTGCTCGACACCAGTGACCCGGCCGCCTGGACCGCCCTGGACTTCGGCGTGCGGGAGCCGGCCTGGTACGAGCAGGAGCGGGAGCCGCTGGACACCCGCGACTCGATACGCCGACGGCGCCTGAGCCTGGACGGGCACGCCCTGCTCCCGACCGGGAGCCTGGCACGCACGCGCGGACTCGCGCTCGCCCTGTGCCATGACGACGGGCGGACCCGTGAGCGGGCCCTCGGCGCGGCGGCGGGCGTCCGGGAGCTGCTCCCTCTGGTGGTGATCCGTTGCACGGACTGGGCCGAACCGGTGCGCGAGCGGGCACGCGCGGTGCTGCGCGAGGCACTCCCGGGCGCCCCGGCCGAGGACCTGCCCCTGCTCACCGCCCTCGTGCTGCGCCTTGCCGTACGCGCCCGGGGCGACTTCGCCCGGGGACTGCTCGACGAGGTCCTGCGCTCCGCCCCGTACGAGACGGTGCACGCCCTCCTCGGCAGCGGCGACCGCGCCACGCGGCGCTTCGCCCATCGGATCGCCGTCGACAAGCGGATGTTCTCCCCCGTCGAGCTGGCCCGCATCGCCGCATCCGCGGACGACGTCGTCGTCCAGGACATGTGCGGCCAGGCGGCCTTCGCCGCGGTGGGCGACGAGGGCCAGGACGAGGTGCTCGTACCTCTGCTCTCGGCGCGGAACCCCCGGGTGCGGTCCTGGGGTGTCACCGCGCTGCGCCGGGCCGGGCGTCATGCGCAGGCGGAGCCGTATCTCGCGGACCGTTCGGCGGTCGTACGGGCCTGCGCGCGCTGGGTGGTGCGGCAGGACGGCGCCGACCCGGTGGCGGTATACCGGGCCTGGTGCACCGGGGACGACATGCCGCCGCACGCCCCGCTGGGCCTGGCCGAATGCGGTGTGCGCGCGGACGCCGCGCTGCTGTGGCCGCTTGTCGCCCACCCTGTGGCGGGGGTGCGGGCCGGTGCGGTGGCGGGGCTGCGTGCGCTGGACACGGCGGACGCGGAGCGGCTGCGGCCGCTGCTGGACGACCCGGCGCCGGCCGTGGTCCGCGAGGCGGCCGCCTCGCTCGAGGCGTCCGCTCGGCAACTGCCTGAGGCCTGGCTCGTCGAGCGGCTGGCGACGGACCGGCCCCCACATGTCCGGGCCGCGGCGTTCCGATTGCTGTGGGCACGCGGCGGGACCGCGGGCCCGGCTGCCGCGCGGCAGCTGGCGGACGACCCGGACCCGAAGCTGAGCGCCCGCGCCCGGCAGGCCCTCCGGCGGTCGGGGGCCGTGCGCTGACAGGTGCGCGAGTCCGGCCATGACCACGTCGGAGGAACGGTCAGCATCGACGGACTGCCGGGGCTTCCGCTGCCGCTGCCGCCCACCCCCTGAGCCGTTGGGCCGTACGGCCCAACAGCTCACTGCCGGGTCGTCCACCGCTGCGTATGGTCCTGAGCATGCTCAGGAAACTCGCGCTGACGGCGGTCCTGGTCGGGGGCACGGTCGCCGCCACCCCCGGCGGTCCGGCGCTGCCCGCGCCGCTGCCCGCACGGATGGCCGACACCGGCGGCGGACGTCAGCTGATCACCGCCGAGGCTCCGGCCCGCGGCTCGACCACGGGCAGAGTGACCTGGTGGGAGCGACGTCCCGACGGCCGCTGGGTGGCGGCCGGGTCGGCCGGGGCACGGTTCGGTGCCAAGGGGCTGGCCGAGGGCCGGACGCGGAGGCAGGGCACCTCGACCACGCCCACCGGGCTGTACCGCCTGCCGTACGCGTTCGGGATCACGAACGCGCCGAAGGGGACCCGGTACAGCTACCGTCGCGCCACCAACCGGTCCTGGTGGTGCCAGGACAACCATTCACGGTCGTACAACCGCTGGGCGGAGGGCCTGCCGGCGGACTGCCCGGCGAGCGAGGCCGAACATCTCTTCGACTACCGCGCGCAGTACGCGCACGCGCTGGTGATCGGCTTCAACTACGACCGGCCGGTACGCGGCCGCGGAGCCGGGATCTTCCTCCATGTCAACGGGCGCGGCGCGACGGCCGGTTGTGTGTCCGTGCCGGCCGAGGCGATGAAGCGCATCCTCGCCTGGGCCGATCCGAAGCACAGCCCGCACATCGCGATCGGGACCGGAGAGGGCCCGACCGCGATCACGCGGTACTAGTGCCCCCTCCCGGCAACGTTTGCCCCGTCGCGACGCTCCCCCAGCTACCTCCCCCAGCTACCTCCCCCAGCTACCTCCCCCAGCTACCTCCCCCAGCTACCGCTGGGGGTGCCCCCAGGGGTGCCCCCAGGGGTGCCCCCAGGGGTGCTCCCAGGGTGCCCTCGGGCACGCACGCTCGCTGCGTCGGCCGAAAACCCAAGGAGCGCTGCTACGAGGGCCTTCGGCCGCCTTGCGATCGCACGCACCGGACGCCGCTCCTCGACGGGCAAACGTTGCCGGTCGCGGCACTAGGCGTCCCGCTGGGCCAGCCGCAGCAGATGGTCCGCCAGCGCCTGGCCGCCCGCGGGGTCGCGGCTGATGAGCAGCAGGGTGTCGTCGCCGGCGATGGTGCCGAGGATGTCGTGCAGTTCCGCCTGGTCGATGGCCGAGGCGAGGAACTGTGCGGCACCCGGCGGTGTGCGCAGGACCACGAGGTTGGCGGAGGCCTCGGCGGAGATCAGCAGTTCGCCGGAGAGGCGGCGCATCCGCTCCTCCTTGGCCGATTCGCCCAGGGGGGCCTTGGGGGTACGGAACCCCCCCTCGCTCGGCACCGCGTAGATCAGCTCGCCGCCGGTGTTGCGGATCTTCACCGCGCCCAGCTCGTCGAGGTCCCGGGAGAGCGTCGCCTGGGTGACGCTCAGCCCGTCGTCCGCGAGGAGCTTCGCGAGCTGGCTCTGGGACCGCACCGGCTGCCGGTTGAGGATGTCCACGATCCGGCGGTGGCGGGCGGTGCGGGTCTGCGGCACGGCGGGGCCGCCGTGCTCGTGTTCCTGCGCCTCGGTCATCGTCGTCTCATTTCCCGGATCGTCCGTCCCCGTATGCCTCGTCGAGAACACCGGGCAGTGCCTGGAGGAAAGCGTCCACCTCGTCGTCACCGATGATCAGCGGCGGCATGAGCCGTACGACATCGGGGGCGGGCACGTTCACCAGGAATCCGGCGTTCTGAGCCGCCTGCTGCACCTGGGGCGCGAGGGACTCGGTGAGCACGATACCCAGCAGCAGTCCGGCCCCGCGGACGTGGGAGACCAATGGGTGCCCGAAGGACTCGATTCCGCCGCGCAGTTTCTCACCGAGCCGCTTCACGTTGTCGAGTGTTCCGCCGGCCGCGAGGGTGTCGATGACGGCGAGCCCGGCGGCGCAGGCGACCGGGTTGCCGCCGAAGGTCGTGCCGTGCTGACCGGGTTTGAGCAGGTCGGCTGCCGCGCCGAAGGCGACGACCGCGCCGAGCGGGAGGCCACCGCCGAGGCCCTTGGCAAGGGTGACGACATCGGGCTCGACACCCTGCGCCAGGTGCTCGAACCAGTGACCGGTACGGCCGATTCCGGTCTGCACCTCGTCGAGGACGAGGAGCGTGCCGGTGGCCCGGGTGATCTCCCGGGCGGCCTCGAGGTAGCCGGCCGGCGGGACGACCACACCGTTCTCGCCCTGGATGGGCTCGATGATGACGAAGGCGGTGTCCTCGGTGACCGCGGCCCGCAGCGCCTCCACGTCTCCGTAGGGGACGTGTGTGACCTCACCGGGCAGCGGCAGGAAGGGCTCCTGCTTCTTCGGCTGACCGGTGAGGGCGAGCGCGCCCATGGTGCGGCCGTGGAAGCCACCCTCGGTGGCGACCATGTGGGTGCGCCCGGTCAGTCGGCCGATCTTGAAGGCCGCTTCGTTGGCCTCGGCGCCGGAGTTGCAGAAGAAGACCCGGCCGGGGCGGCCGGAGAGCTGGATCAGCCGCTCGGCGAGGGCGACCGGCGGCTCGGCGACGTACAGGTTGGAGATGTGGCCGAGCGACGTGATCTGCCGCGAGACGGCCTCCACGACGGCGGGGTGTGCGTGGCCGAGGGCGTTCACGGCGATGCCGCCGACGAAGTCGGTGTACTGCGTGCCGTCCGCGTCCCAGACCTGGGCGCCGGCGCCACGGACGAGGGACAGCTTCGGCGTGCCGTAGTTGTCCGTCATGACGCTCTGCCAGCGCTGCGAGAGCTCCTGGTTGCTCACTGTTCGTCCCCCTGCATGTCGGGCACGACCATGGTGCCGATGCCTTCGTCGGTGAAGATCTCCAGCAGGATCGAGTGCTGCACGCGCCCGTCGATGACCCGGGCGGTCCGGACGCCGTTGCGTACGGCGTGGAGGCAGCCCTCCATCTTGGGGACCATGCCGCTGGAGAGCTCGGGCAGCAGCTTCTCCAGTTGGCTCGCGGTGAGCCGGCTGATCACTTCGTCACTGTTCGGCCAGTCCTCGTAGAGGCCCTCGACATCGGTGAGGACCATCAGCGTCTCGGCTCCGAGCGCGGCGGCGAGCGCGGCCGCGGCGGTGTCGGCGTTGACGTTGTAGACATGACCGTCGTCGACGGAGCGCGCGATGGAGGAGATGACCGGGATACGGCCGTCCTCCAGCAGTGCCTCGATGGCGCCGGTGTCGATCGCGGTGATCTCACCGACCCGCCCGATGTCCACCAGTTCGCCCTCGATCTCGGGCAGATGCTTGGTGGCGCTGATGGTGTGGGCGTCCTCGCCGGTCATGCCGACGGCGAGCGGACCGTGCTGGTTGAGCAGCCCGACCAGCTCGCGCTGGACCTGGCCGGCCAGCACCATCCGTACGACGTCCATCGCTTCCGGCGTGGTGACCCTGAGGCCCGCCTTGAACTCGCTGACCAGGCCCTGCTTGTCCAGCTGGGCGCTGATCTGCGGACCGCCCCCGTGCACGACGACGGGCTTGAGGCCGGCGTGCCGCAGGAAGACGACATCCTGGGCGAAGGCGGCCTTCAGCTCGTCGTCGACCATGGCGTTGCCGCCGAACTTGATGACGACGGTCCTGCCGTGGTGGCGGGTGAGCCAGGGCAGCGCCTCGATGAGGATCTGTGCCTTGGGCAGGGCGTTGTGCTTCCGGGTGCTCATGACGAGTACGCGCTGTTCTCGTGGACGTATTCGGCGGTGAGGTCGTTGGCCCAGATCACGGCGGACTCGGAGCCGGCCGACAGATCGGCGGTGATCCTCACCTCGCGGTAGCGCATGTCGACCAGGTCCCGGTCCTCGCCGACCGAGCCGTTCTTGCAGACCCAGATGCCGTTGATGGCGACATTGAGCTGGTCGGGGTCGAAGGCCGCCCGTGTCGTGCCGATGGCGGACAGCACCCGGCCCCAGTTGGGGTCCTCGCCGTGGATGGCGCACTTGAGAAGGTTGTTACGGGCGATGGACCGGCCCACCTCGACGGCGTCGTCCTCGGTGGCGGCGTTGACGACCTCGATACGGATGTCCTTGCTCGCGCCCTCGGCGTCACCGATCAGCTGGCGGGCGAGGTCGTCGCAGACGGCCCGGACGCCCTCGGCGAACTCCTCGTACGCCGGAGTGACGCCCGAGGCGCCGGAGGCCAGCAGCAGCACGGTGTCGTTGGTGGACATACAGCCGTCGGAGTCGACCCGGTCGAAGGTGGTGCGGGTCGCGGCCCGCAGCGCCTTGTCGAGCGTCTCGCTGTCGAGGTCGGCGTCCGTGGTCAGGACGACCAGCATGGTGGCGAGGCCCGGGGCGAGCATGCCCGCGCCCTTGGCCATGCCGCCGACCGTCCAGCCTCCCCCACTCTCGGCTTCGCTCGAGCGGGGGGACCCCCATCCCTGGTGGACGGCGGTCTTGTGCACGGTGTCGGTGGTCTTGATGGCGATGGCTGCCTTCTCGCCGCCGTGCTCGCTGAGCTGGGCGGCGGCCTGCTCCACACCGGGGAGCAGCTTGTCCATCGGCAGCAGTACGCCGATCAGCCCGGTGGACGCGACCGCCACCTCGCCCGCGTTGTGGCCCAGTACCTCCGCGACCTTCTCGGCGGTCGCGTGGGTGTCCTGGAAGCCCTTCGGGCCCGTACAGGCGTTGGCGCCGCCCGAGTTGAGGATCACCGCGGTGACCTCGCCGCCCTTGAGGACCTGCTGGGACCAGAGGACGGGCGCGGCCTTGACGCGGTTGGAGGTGAACACGCCCGCGGCGGCGCGGCGCGGCCCGTTGTTGACCACGAGGGCCAGATCGGGATTGCCGTTCTGCTTGATCCCGGCGGCGATGCCCGCCGCCGTGAATCCCTTCGCTGTGGTGACGCTCACGGAGCGACTCCAATCATGGAAAGTCCGGTGTCCTCGGGGAGACCGAGGGCGATGTTCATGCTCTGCACCGCGCCGCCCGCGGTGCCCTTGGTGAGGTTGTCGATGGCGCTGATCGCGATGATGCGGTTCGCGCTCTCGTCGTACGCGACCTGGATCTGGACGGCGTTCGATCCGTACACGGAGGCGGTGGCGGGCCACTGACCCTCGGGCAGCAGGTGCACGAAGGGCTCGTCGGCGAAGGCCTTCTCGTATGCGGCCCGCACGTCGGCCGCCGTGGTGCCCGGCCTGGCCTTGGCACTGCACGTGGCGAGGATGCCTCGCGACATGGGCGCGAGGGTCGGCGTGAAGGACACACCGACCGGCTCGCCCGCCGCCGCGCTGAGGTTCTGGACCATCTCGGGGGTGTGCCGGTGGACGCCGCCCACGCCGTACGGGCTCATCGAGCCCATGACCTCGGAGCCGAGCAGATGCGGCTTGAGGGCCTTGCCCGCACCGGAGGTGCCGGTGGCGGCGGTGATCACGGCCTCGGGTTCGGCGAGTCCGGCCGTGTACGCCGGGAAGAGCGCCAGCGACACCGCGGTCGGGTAGCAGCCGGGCACCGCGATGCGCTTGGCCCCCTCCAGCGCGGCACGGGCACCCGGCAGTTCGGGAAGGCCGTAGGGCCAGGTCCCGGCGTGCTCCGAGCCGTAGAACCTGTCCCAGTCGGCCGCGTTCTGCAGCCGGAAGTCGGCACCCATGTCGATCACGAGGACGTCGTCGCCGAGCTGCTGGGCGACGGCCGCGGACTGTCCGTGCGGCAGCGCCAGGAAGACGACGTCATGTCCTGCGAGCACCTCGGCGGTGGTGGGCTCCAGCACCAGGTCGGCGAGCGGCAGCAGATGCGGCTGGAGGACTCCCAGCTTCTGGCCGGCGTTGGAGTGCCCTGTCAGGGCGCCGATCTCGACCTCGGGGTGACCCAGCAGCAGACGCAGCAGCTCGCCTCCCGCGTATCCGCTCGCTCCTGCCACTGCAACACGTACCACCATCGAAGCCTCCTCATCGATGGCATGACTATACGCAGCACCGAAGTTTTATGCAATTTCGCGCATACTCATACTTCCGTAGTACTCCAGAGCCACGCCGAAGTGCACTCCCCGGCGTGACGCCGACCACGGGGCGTGATTCATAGCTTCCTTACCGGAACCACGAACGACATCCGGTACGGAAGGAGCGCCCCATGGCGTCCCGCCAGCGCAGCCCCCGCAGCAACCGCCTGCGCCGCACCCTGCTCGCCGCCCTCGTCGCCGCATCAGTTGCGGTGCCGGTGTCGGGTGCGGCCCGCCCCGCGGCCGTCCCGGCGCCCGCCCCGCCGCACCGGCCCCGCTGGGGGATGCCTCCCTCCGCCGCCCTCGGCACGCGGTACGCCGCGAGCCGCGACGAGATCCGGGCAGCCGAGAGAATGGCCGACGCCCACGGCGACCGCCGACGGGCCGCCGTGTTACGCGCCATGGCCGACCCGGCACGCCGCTTCCTCTCCTTCGACGGCCGCGACGGCGGCCGCATCGCCGAGGTCTTCGGCGACCTGGCGCACGCCGGGCGGATCGCCGTACTCGTACCGGGCTCGAACACCAGCCTGGACACCTACGAACGCTTCCGGGCCGGCGCCGTCGCGCTCCGGCGGGAGTTGGGCGACGGGGCCGCGGTGATCGCCTGGCTGGGTTACGAGACGCCGGACACGGTCAGCCCCGAGGTACTGACCGCGGGCCGGGCCGACGAGGCGGCTCCCCGGCTCCGCAGCGCCGCACGCGAACTGGGCACGGCCCGGCCCACCGCCCGGATCTCACTGCTCTGCCACTCCTACGGCTCGGTCGTCTGCGCCCGCGCCGCACCGGGCCTGCCGGTCGACGTCATCGTCCTGTACGGCAGCCCCGGCACGGGCACCCGCAACGCCGGCGCACTGCAGACCCGGGCCGCTGTCTGGGCCGGCCGGGGCACCGGCGACTGGATCGCCGATGTGCCGCACGTAAGGCTCCGACTGCCCTTCGCCACCGTCGGGTTCGGCATTGACCCGGTATCGGAGGAGTACGGCGCCCACACCTTCGATGCGGGCGCCGCCGACCACAGCGCGATGCTCGCCTCGGGGGTGGGCTTCGAGACCCTGCACACCCTCCTCGAACTGGTCCTGTCTCCGCTGTGGTTCCTGCTGGTCTTCACGGCGCTGACGGCGGCGACCCCGCTGGTCGCCCGGGTGCACCCGCTGTGGCCCCTCGCGGTCGTGCTGTACGTGGACCTGGCCAGGTTCGGCCTCGGCGGGCCCGAGCCCGCCTCGGTCCTTCGTTCCTCAGGACCTCCGCGCTCCCCCAGCTACCTCCCCCAGCTACCGCTGGGGTTACCCCCAGAGGTGCCCCCACTCCCTTTCGGCACTCGCGCGCCCCTTCGGCTCACTCGCGGCTCAGGGATTGAGAAGCACCATCCACTTCTCGGGGTCCGCCAGCGGCTCGAAGCCGAGCTTGGCGTAGACGCCGTGCGCGTCGTCCGTCGCAAGCAGGAGGCGGCGCAACCCGCTGGGCGCGAGATGGTCGCGGACCGCCGCTACGAGGGCGGTACCGAGCCCTTTGCCCCGGGCGTCCCGGTCGACGTAGACATCGCAGAGGTAGGCGAAGTCGGCGTGGTCGGTGACGACACGGGCGTAGGCGACCTGTTCGCCGGACGCCGCGCCGTACACACCGAAGTTGAGCGAGGCGGCGATGGCCCGGTCCAGCTTCTCGCGGGGGCGGCCGATGGCCCAGTAGGCATCGGTGGACAGCCAGTGGTGGATGCGGTCCACATCGAGCCGGGCGGGGTCGGTGGAGAACTCGTATGCGCCGAAGGTCGTCTCGTTCATGCCGGAAGCCTCCCAGGCCGGAGGCCGATTGTCAGTGGCGGGTGCCATGATGAGACGCCCGGGCTGCTGGACGGCGCGGAGTTCATATGCGGGACCGCGCCGATGCCCGGGCGCTGATTGTGGCTCAGCCGAGCCCCTCGTCGCAGGCGGTGCGCAGCCTGCGTACGCCCTCCGCGATCTCGGCCGGGCCCGCTACGCCCGCGAAGCTCAGGCGGAGGTGGCCGGCGGGCGGCTCCGGGCAGATCCGATCGCGGCGCTGCTGGTGTGTGCCGCGGGTTGCACCGAGGGCGGGCGGCACGGCCCGGGTGTTGCCCGGCTGGCAGGTGATCGGCTGGGGCGCTGATCCTCTGTCTGCCGCTGATGGCCGCGGGGGCGGCCGTGGCTCTCTCCTTCGAGCGGGTCAGCCTGACCGCCCTGGGTGCGGCCGGTCTGCTCCGGGTCGCGGCGGGCTCCACCTTCTTCGGCCTCTGCGTCTGGTACCGGGGCATGGCGGCGATCGGTGTCGCCCGGGCCAGTCGGCTCCAGCCGGCACAGCCGCCGCTCACCCTGGTCTGGCCGGTGCTACTGCTCGGCGAGCCGCTCTCCCCCGCCGCCCCGGTGGCCGCGGCGGGCGTTCTGGCGTGCATCGCGGTCACGCAGCGTGCGGGCTCATGGCCTCGCACGCCAGGAGGGGCGGCCGTAGACTTTTCGGTACGGACCGCCCAGCCCAAGGAGGTCACTCCCGATGCGAGCGAGCAAAGGCGACAAGCTGACGATGCACGGCAGGATTGTCGGGCAGCACGACAAGACCGCCGAAATCCTCGAGGTGCTGGGAGACAACGGAGCTCCCCCCTACCGTGTCCGTTTCCAGGAGGACAAGCACGAGGCCATCGTGACGCCGGGCTCCGACTGCACCGTGGAGCACAAGAAGCCCGAGGCGTAGTCAGCGCCGCGTCCTGACCCGGGTCGGATAGTGGTCGGCCACCGCCCTGGCCATTGCACCGATCCGGTCCACGGTGACTTCCTTCGCCGAGAAGAAGCAGTGTCCGCGCACGCCCGGATAGTCCTTGGCCAGCGTGAGATGGCGGGAGAGTTCGGCCGGGTCCTGCCAGGCGGCGGGCTGGGCCGGGTCTCCCGCCTTGTACAGGGCCTCTCCGATGAAGAGATCGACGCCGGTTCCCCTCACCACGTCGTGCCACCAGGGCAGCAGCTTGGCGTAGTCGGCGGCGGCGAAGCCGATGTGCCAGTAGATCTGCGGAACGATGTAGTCGATCCAGCCCTCCCGGACCCACTTCCGCGTGTCGGCGTGCAGATCGTCATACGTTTGCACGCCGGCGGTGGTGTCCGAGCCGAGCGGATCGGTCGCGGCATTGCGCCACACCCCGAACGGGCTGATGCCGAAGCGCACAGCCGGCCTGATCTCCTTGATGCGTTCGGCGGTCTCCCGCACCAGCAGGTCGGTGTTGTCGCGCCGCCAGGCGGCCCGGTCGGGAAAGCCCGCGCCGTACCGTGCGTACGCCTCGTCGTCGGCGAAGACCTGGCCCGCCACCGGGTACGGGTAGAAGTAGTCGTCCCAGTGCACGGCGTCGATGGCGTAGCGGCTCACCGCATCCAGGATCGCGTCCTGGACGAAGCCGCGGACCTCGGGGAGCCCGGGGTTGTAGTAGAGCTTCCCGCCGTACGGCACCACCCATTCGGGGTGGACCCTTGCCGGATGTGTGGGGACCAGCCGGTTCGGGTCCGTGTGGTTGGCGATCCGGTACGGGTTGAACCAGGCGTGCAGCTCCAGGCCGCGCGCATGCGCCTCCTCGACGGCGGTGCCCAGCGGGTCCCAGCCGGGGTCCTTGCCCTGGACACCGGTGAGGTACTGGGCCCAGGGCTCGTACGGCGAGGGCCACAGCGCGTCGGCGGTCGGCCGTACCTGGAGGACGACGGTGTTCAGCCTGCGCTCGGCGGCGGCGTCGAGATGGGCCAGCAGTTCGGCCCGCTGCTGGTCCGCCGTGAGGCCGGCCTTCGAGGGCCAGTCGCGGTTGGCCACGGTCGCCAGCCACATTCCGCGCATCGCCGGGCGCCCGGTCCGTCTCCTGGTGCCCGCTTGTGCCTCGCCCGCCGTGGTGAGCCCGGACAGCGTCAGCGCCCCGGCCACCCCTGCCATCAATCCCCTCCGAGTGATCCGTCCCACTTGTGACCCCCTTGTCCCCTCGGTCCGCCAGATGCGAACCGTATCCCCGCTGAGCATGCCCGCCCCACCCCGCCACGCACACGTGCGTTCGGAGTAACGTCGTGGGCCGAGGCGGGCGCCGGAATCACACGGGAGACCCGCCGGACCGGAGCAGAGCGAAAGGCACGATGTGACCGACATCGAACGCGTCGGAGTGGTGGGCTGTGGCCAGATGGGCGCGGGCATCGCAGAGGTGTGCGCCCGCAGCGGCCTGGAGGTCAAGGTCGCCGAGACCACCGGTGAAGCCCTGGAGATCGGCCGTACCCGGCTCCACAACTCCCTCTCGAAGGCCGCGGAACGCGGCAAGATCACCGAGGAGGAGCGTGACGCCTCCCTCGCTCGGCTCACCTTCACGACGGACCTCGGGGAGTTCGCCGACCGCGACCTCGTCATCGAGGCGGTTGTGGAGAACGAGCAGGTCAAAACGGAGATCTTCCAGGTTCTCGACCAGGTGGTGACGCGTCCCGACGCGATCCTCGCCTCCAATACCTCCTCCATCCCGCTGGTAAAGCTGGCCGTGGCGACCTCGCGTCCCGACCAGGTGATCGGCATCCACTTCTTCAATCCCGCCCCGGTGCAGAAGCTCGTCGAGCTGATCCCGGCGCTGACCACCTCCGAGGAGACGCTCAAGCGCGCCGAGGCCGTGGCCCAGGAGGTGCTGGGCAAGCACGCCATCCGCGCACAGGACCGCTCGGGCTTCGTGGTCAACGCCCTGCTCGTCCCGTATCTCCTCTCCGCCATCCGGATGTTCGAGTCGGGCATCGCCAGCCGTGAGGACATCGACAACGGCATGGAGTACGGCTGTGCCCACCCGATGGGGCCGCTGAAGCTGTCCGACCTGATCGGCCTGGACACGATCGCCTCGATCGCCGACTCGATGTACGCGGAGTTCAAGGAGCCGCTGTACGCCGCTCCCCCGCTGCTCCAGCGCATGGTGGACGCGGGCCGGCTGGGCCGCAAGACCGGAGCGGGTTTCTACTCGTACAAGTGAGCCGCGAGCAGTCCTGCGGGACGTGTACGACCGGGCCTGGTTCCTCTGTGTGAGGGCCGGGCCCTCCCCCAAGCTCTCGGCTTCGCTCGAGCAGGGGGGACCCCCATCCTTCACACGGAGTGTGCGGAACGTGCTCGCATATGCCCCGCGCACACGCTCCCCCGGTGCCTACGGGGCGAGTTGACTCGGTGCCGCACAGTCCCAGTCGTCCACCGGAGGAGGACCACCGTGTCCACGGACCCCGACCATGCCGTGGTCGTCGATGAACTGGCGGAGTTACGCCGTTGCCTCGAAGTCGGGCTCGCCCGGATAGACGGGCACCTCGCATTGGCCGCGCAGCGCTGTGACCAGACCGAGCGGGATCTTGCCGATCTGGCCGCGCGCGTGGCGGCTCTGGAACACGGCCGCTGGCCGCTTCCCGCGGTGACCGTGCTGGCCTCGGTCGGCGCAGTCTGCCTGGGCGTCTGGCAGGCGCTCGGCCGCTGAGGTCTCCCGTCGTCCGAGCGCGCTACGGTGCCCTCGGCCTGGCGTCGGCATCGGCGCGCCCCACCTCATGGCCGAGGGCCGCCCCCGGCGGGCTCGCACCAGCGGGCGAATCCGTCGCTGGACCACACCATCGCGTCGTGGTCCGCGATCAGCAGCTCGTAGCCGTCGACGGACGCGATCCAGTCCTTGGCCCGCTCACCCATGGCGATCGCTGCGGTGGCATAGGTACCGGCCCACGTCAGGCTCGGACCGACCACTGTCACCGACAGCAGGCCGCGGGCGGGCACGCCGCTACGGGGATCCAGGATGTGCGCGCCCCGTTCTCCCGTCCCCGACGTGGCGACGGCGAAGTCCCGGCCGGAGACGACGGTGAGCAGCCGTCCCCGCCGCACGGGACCGGTGATACCGATCCCGTGCGGCAGGCCGGGAGCCGCCGCTCCCCCGAGCCGGATGTCACCTCCGCCGTTGACGTAGGAGTCGGGGGCGCCTGCCTCGTGCAGCATCCGTGCGGCACGTTCCACAGGGGTACCCCGAGGGTGCCCCCAGAGGTGCCCCCACCGCATGCGTGGACATCAGCCGCTCCGCGGCGGGCGCTCGCCGAGCCGGCCTGATCGGCCGGACACCCCCTAACCGTCGCCGAGCCTCAAGTGGTGCAGAAGCAGCAGTCCGGCCGCCATATTGGCAGCCGGGACCTCGCCGCGGGCGACCATGTCGGGGATCAGCTTCAGGGGTATCCATTCGCGGCGCGACGACTCGAAGTCGTCCTCGGGATGGCCGATGTAGGTGGCGCCCTCCGACCAGTAGAGGTGATGGCGGGCGTCGGTGAGACCGTTGGACGGCTCGACGGTGAGCAGATGGCGGAGGGGGCCCGGACGCCAGCCGGTCTCCTCCTCCATCTCGCGGGCTGCCGCGGCGGCGATGTCCTCGCCGTCCTCCACGACTCCGGCGGCGAGCTCCCAGCCCCAGCTGTCGGTGATGAACCTGTGGCGCCAGAGCATCAGCACCTCGTTGGCCTCGTTGACCGCGGTCGCCACCGCCACCGGGCGCAGCCGGATCAGGAAGTGGTCGAGATGCCGTCCGTCGGGCAGCTCGACATCCGCGAGATTGACGCGGAACCAGCGATTCTCATAAACGGTGTGTTCGTTGAGGTTCGTCCACTGCACGTTTCTGCCACCTTCCGGCGAGTAGATGGCAACATCGCAGCAGGCCCGCTCTCCCTGTGGAAACCGCTCACAGGGGAACGCGCAACGCCCCGTCGATGAGTTCCGCCGCCTCCTCGGCGCTCGAGCATCCACTGTCCAGCAGATGCTCGCGGACCGTGCGCAGCCGGTCTCGCAGACGCTGCGACTCCATGCCCCGGGCCCGCTCTGCCATCTCCACCGCGGTCGCCACGGCCCGGTCCGCCTCGCCCTGGCGGAGTTCGATCTGGGCGAGCATCGCCAGGCGGTGGACCCGCCCTCTGTCGTGCGCCGGAGCGCGCGCGGCGAGCGCTGCCTGTTCCCGGGCGCCCGTGAGGTCGCCGAGTCCGAGCAGCGCCTCCGCCACCTGTACATTCACCAGGCCCGGCTGGACGTAGCCCGTTTCGTCGGGCTCCTGGCCCGGCCTGATGCGATCGGCGGCCGCCTCCGCACTGGTGATGCACGACAGCGCGTTGTGCGCGTCGCCGAGATGGGCGTACGCCTTCGCCTGCATCGCGTGCAGATCGGATGCCAGCGCGGGGGTGATGTCACTGCCGGCCGCGCGCAGAGCGGCCTCCGCGAACGCCACGGCCTGCCGGTACTCCCGCAGGTACAGGGACTGGTTGACCAGCAGGGCGATCACATAGGCGCCGAGGCCGCGGTCGCCGCTCGCCTTGGCGAGCCGGAGCGCCTGATGGAAGTAACGCTGGGCGAGTCCCTGGGCGTTGGAGTCGTACGCACAGATGCCGGCGACGGCCACCAGGGCCCCGGTGGCACGGTGCAAGAGACGGCCGGTGGAGTCGGAGTAGCTGCCACGCAGCAGCGGGGCCGTCTCGGAGTTGAGGAATCCGACGATCCGGGCGCGCGTCGCGATGCCGCCCGCCTTGCGGTACATCAGCTCGTAGTGTGCCCGGGCCGCACGCAGCATCGCTATGTCGCTTTCGCCGACCCTGGTCTGCCCGTCACGCGAGACGTCCGTGTCCTCGGGGGGGTTCTCCCACTCCCACACCGGCATCACGGCCGGCGTGCCGGTGACCGCGGGCGCGCCCAGGACGTGGGGGCGCTGCTGCTCGTCCGAACGCCACAGAGCGGTGGCGCGTTCGACGAAACCCGCCAGGGGCAGTCCCACCGTGGAGGCCGGGCTCCCCGGTATCCCCAGCCCGATGTCGTCCAGCGTGACCGGCCGTTGCAGCCGGGCGGAGAGCACCTCGCAGATCAGGTCGGGCACTTTGCCACGCGGCCGCTGGCCCTTCAGCCAGCGCGCCACGGCCGTGTGCTCGTAACGCAGCGCCAGACCCCGGGACCTGCCCGCCATGTTGACATGGGCGGCGAGGCCGGCATGAGAGATCCCCGCTTCGTCGAGCAGGGCGTCGAGCAGGCTATTGGGCTGCATGGGGCCCTCCGGTGGCTCGGTGCGCACAGCGTAGCCGAGCCGGATTCACACGGGGTGTGAATCGAGTGCCCGCATTTATGCGTGACGCGCTCTGCCGCCGCGCGGCCCGGCTCGGTTGACTGAACTGCCTCTCCTCGGAGGCGGCCGGGCCGCCGGCTCCCCCCTCGTACAGTGCGGCGGCCCGCTCCCGGCGCCGCCGGCCCTGCTGTTCTGCCCGACACTCCGCGGCAGGGCCGACGGCGCCTCGTCCCCGGTCAGCGATGGACCCGGGCGGGCGTTGGGGCGCCCGTCCGGGCGGCCGGTGTCCTGTGGCGGTCATTGCGCAGCACGAGCAGGGCCACGTCGTCGGTGAGCCTGCCGCCGGTGTGCCGCAACAATGCCGCGTGCGCCCGGCGGATCACCTCTGCCGGCGGGACCGGCCTGCCGCAGGCGGCCTCCACGAGCACCTCGTCCAACCGGAAGAACAGTCCCGCGGCGTCTCTGTTGTCCTCGGCGCCATCGGTGTACAGGCAGAGGGCCTCTCCCGGCAGCAGGCGCGTACACCGCCGCGCCGTCAGCTCCGCGGGCAGCGGGAACGGGCCGAGCGGGGGCAGCGGATCCCCGGCCGCGAGCGGCTCGGCGCCCCGGTCGATCAGACGGGGCCATGGGTGGCCGCAGTTGAGCGCCCATACCTCGTCGTCGTCGCGGACCTCCAGCAGCAGGACGGTCACGAATTCCTCCGCATCCTCCCCGGTCTCGGAGGAGCCGCCCGACCGCTCCAGCAGATACCGTTGCAGCGTACGGTCCATGCGGCTGAGCACGCCGGTGAGTTCGGGCTCGTCGTGCGCGGCCTCGCGGAAGCAGCCGAGTACCGCGGCCACCGCACCGAGAGCGGTCAGACCGTGCCCGCGCACATCCCCCATGACGATCCGGACGCCGTGCGGGGTGACCACCGCCTCGTACAGGTCCCCGCCGACCGACGCGGCCCGGTTCGCGGAGAGCTGGCCCGCGACGACCGAGAGGCCGTCCAGACGGGCCGGCAGCGGACGCAGCAGCACCTGCTGGGTGGCCCGGGCGACCTCCCGGACCCGCCGCAGGTCCCGCACCGGGCCTAGCCGCACTCCGGTGATCAGATGGACCACCCCGGTCAGGAACCCGATGCAGGTGGCGATCCGCGGAACGACGCCCTCCGTGGCGGCGAGCGGGCAGGCGAGTTCCCAGGCGACCGCGGCCCCGAGCCAGATCACGGCCAGCGCGTAGGCAAGGCACCGCCCGTCGCGAGGCGCGTGCGAGCCCATGCCTGGACATGACCTGTTACGGATCATGCCGACGGCCCCCCTGGGCGCTGAGTGAAACGTGGACCGGCCTTCTCGGCCGGAACGATTGTCCCGATCACGCGAGGCTGATGGGGTGTGCGGCCCAGATTTGTCACCCGAACGGGTGCGGTGCGTTTCGCTCGCGTGTACCAGGCGTGCCGCGCTCCGTCAGGTTGACCGGTGTGTCCGTCCTCAAGCGCCGGACGGGCTGGGGGTTGCTGCCGGTTGCCGGGCGCGGCTCCGCGTTGCGGGGTGTGCATGGGCCCCCTTCGACCGCTGCCCGGTTGGGGGTACGACCGGATCTCCGGGCCGCACCCCGACAAGCCCGTCCTGGGGGCACCTCCGGGGTGCCCCCAGGAACGCCGGCCCCGTGGTCAGGGGTAAGTCACCCGGCGGGACGCCGAAGGGGCGCGTCCGGAAGGTCCGGACGCGCCCCCTGAAGCAGCGCGCTACGCTCCGCGCAGCACCGCGCCCGTGCGCTCCGTCGCGAGGGCGATCGCCGTGTCGCGTGCGGCCGATGCCTCCTCGACCGTCAGCGTGCGGTCCGCGGCGCGGAATCGCAGCGCGTACGCCAGCGACTTCTTGCCCTCGCCGAGCTGCTCGCCCGTGAAGACGTCGAACAGCCGGATGGATTCGAGGAGTTCGCCCGCGCCGGCGCGCAGCGCCGCCTCGACCTCCGTGGCCGGGACCTCGGACGCGACGACGAGCGCCACGTCCTGGGTCGCCACCGGGAAGGTGGAGATCCGGGGCGCCTGCAGCGGGCCCTGGACGGCTGCGGCGAGCTGGTCCAGGTCGAGCTCCATCGCGCAGCTGCGCTCCGGAAGGCCCAGCGCCTTGACCACGCGTGGGTGCAGCTCACCGGCGTGACCAATGACGCGCTGCTCGCCGTCGACCGCGACGGAGAGCGTCGCGCAGCGGCCCGGGTGCCACGGACCGTACTGGCCATTGGCGACGATCAGCTCGGCCCCTGCCTCGGCGGCGACCGTACGGGCGGCCTGGATCGCGTCGGCCCAGTCGGCCGGGCGCCCCTTGCCCCACCATCCGGCCTGCTCGCGGGCGCCGGACAGCACCACGGCGGCGTGGCGCGGCTGTGCGGGCAGCGCGTTGTCGAGGTGGGCGATCTCTTCGTCGGTCGGGCGGCGGTCGGCGGGCAGCCGGGCCGCGGTGCGGGCCTCGTCCGGACGGAAGACCAGGCCGGTCTCGAAGAGGGCGAGGTCGTGGCTGCCGCGGCCGTGGTTCCGGCGCAGCGCGCTGAGCAGCCCCGGCAGCAGCGTGGTGCGCAGCGCGGGCTCCTCGTCGGAGAGCGGGTTGACCAGCTTCACCACGCGGCGCAGCTCGTCGTCCTTCTCCAGGCCGAGCTGGTCGAAGACCTGGTCGCCGATGAAGGGGTAGTTCAGTGCCTCGACGTAACCGGCCCCGGCCAGCGCGCGGCCGACGCGGCGGTGCAGTCGCTGCCGCTCGGTGAGCCCGCGGCCGGCCGGCGGCTTCGGCAGCGTCGACGGCAGGTTCTCGTAGCCCTCCAGCCGGATGACCTCTTCGGCGAGGTCGTTCGGCTCGTTGAGGTCGGGACGCCAGGTCGGCACGGTGACGACGAGCTCGTCCTGTCCGACCACATCGCAGCCGACGTCCTGGAGGCGGCGTACGACCGTCTCGCGGCCGTAGTCGACGCCGGCCACCCGGTCGGGGTGGTCGGCGGCCATCGTGACCGTGCGGGGCGCGGACTGCGCGACGATCTCGGTGACGCCCGCCTCCGCGGTGCCGCCGGCGAGCAGCACCAGCAGGTCGACGGTGCGCTGCGCGGCAGCGGCGGCGGCCTGCGGGTCGACGCCGCGCTCGAAGCGCTTGGACGCCTCGGAGGACAGCTTGTGGCGCCGGGCGGTACGGGCGATGGTGACCGGGTCGAAGTGGGCGGCCTCGATGACCACCTCGGTGGTGCCGCGCACCTCGCCGGTCTCCGGGTCGGTCTCGGAGTCGGCGATCTCGGTGTTGGCGCCGCCCATCACGCCGGCGAGGCCGATCGGGCCGCGGTCGTCGGTGATGACCAGGTCCTCGGAGTCCAGCGCGCGGTGCGCGCCGTCGAGGGTGGTGAACTTCTCGCCCTGCGCGGCGCGACGCACACCGATCGGCCCGTTGACGCGGGACCGGTCGTAGGCGTGCAGCGGCTGGCCGAGCTCGAGCATCACGTAGTTGGTGATGTCGACCGCGAGGGAGATCGGGCGCATCCCGGCCTTCTGCAGCCGGCGCCGGAGCCAGATCGGGGAGCGGGACTCGGGGTCGAGGCCGGTGACCGTACGGGCGACGAAACGGTCGCAGCCGATCGCGTCGGAGACCTTCACCGCGTAGCCGAACGAGTTCGGGGCCGGGACGTCCAGCAGGGCCGGGTCGCGCAGCGGAAGGCCGTAGGCAATGGCGGTCTCGCGGGCGACACCGCGCATCGACAGGCAGTAGCCGCGGTCGGGGGTGACAGCGATGTCCAGAACCTCGTCGACGAGCTGGAGCAGCTCGATGGCGTCGGTGCCGACCCCGTGCTCCGGCGGCAGCACGATGATGCCGTGCGAGCTGTCGTCGCCCATGCCCAGCTCGTCGCCGGAGCAGATCATGCCGTGCGAGTTGCGTCCGTACGTCTTCCGCGCGGCGATGGCGAAGTCGCCGGGCAGCAGCGCGCCAGGCAGGGCCACGACGACCTTGTCGCCCTCGGAGAAGTTGCGGGCGCCGCAGACGATCTCCTGGGGCTCGCCGGTCCCGTTGGCCTGGCCGACGTCGACGGTGCAGAAGCGGATCGGCTTCTTGAAGCCCTCCAGCTCCTCGATGGTCAGCACCTGGCCGACCACCAGCGGGCCCTTGAGGTCGCCGCCGAGCTGTTCGACGGTCTCGACCTCCAGACCGACGTCAATGAGCTTGGCCTGCACATCGCGGCCGGACTCCGTGGCCGGCAGGTCGACGTACTCCCGCAGCCAAGAAAGCGGGACCCGCATCAGATCTCCATCCCGAACGGCCGGGTGAACCGGACGTCACCCTCGACCATGTCTCGCATGTCTTCGACGTTGTGGCGGAACATCAGCATCCGCTCGATGCCGAACCCGAAGGCGAATCCGCTGTACTTCTCCGGGTCGACGCCGCAGGCGATGAGCACCTTCGGGTTGACCATTCCGCAGCCGCCCAGCTCGATCCAGCCTTCGCTGCCGCAGGTGCGGCAGGGGCGGTCCGGGTCGCCGACGGACTCGCCACGGCAGACGTAGCAGACCATGTCCATCTCGGCGGACGGCTCGGTGAAGGGGAAGAAGTTCGGGCGGAGCCGGGTCTTCATGTCCGGGCCGAAGAGCGCCTGCACCATGTGGTCCAGGGTGCCCTTGAGGTCGGCCATGGTCAGGCCCTCGTCGACGGCCAGCAGCTCGATCTGGTGGAAGACCGGGGTGTGCGTGGCGTCGAGCTCGTCGGTGCGGTAAACCCGGCCCGGGCAGACCACGTAGACGGGCGGCTCACGGTCGAGCAGCGTGCGCGCCTGGACCGGCGAGGTGTGCGTCCGCAGCACGACACCGGACTCGTCGTCCGCGGTGCCCTTGGGACCCTTGACGAAGAAGGTGTCCTGCATCTGGCGCGCCGGGTGGTCGGGCGTGAAGTTGAGCGCGTCGAAGTTGAACCACTCCGCCTCGACCTCGGGGCCCTCCGCGACCTCGTACCCCATGGACACGAAGACGTCCGCGACGCGCTCCATGAGGGTGGTCAGCGGGTGGCGGGCACCGGTCGGGGTGCGGTCGTACGGCAGGGTGACGTCCACCGCCTCCTCGACCAGCACGCGGGCGTCGCGCTCCGCCTCGAGCTCCGTCTGACGGCCGGCGAGCGCCTTGTTCACGGCACCGCGGGCCTGGCCCACACGCTTGCCGGCCTCGGCCTTGGCGTGCGGCGGCAGGGCGCCGATCTCCCGGTTGGCGAGCGCGAGCGGCGAGCTGGGGCCGGTGTGCGCGATCTTCGCCTCGTGGAGCGCGTCGAGGTCGCCCGCGGCCGCGAAGGCGGCGAGCGCCTCGTCCCGCATGCGCTCGATCTCTTCCGGTTTCAGTGCCTCGACCTCAACAGGGTCGTACGACTTATTGGGTGCCGACATCTCTTCCCGTGCTTCCGATTGGCTGGCGTACTTGCCTATCCGGGGACACCCCCGGACCCCCGTGACTCTCTGCTCGACGCAGCGACGACAGGGACGCAAAGGCGCCAAAGGTCGAGTCTAAAGGTCGCGTGGGGTCGAAGAAGCCCGTGGGCCACCTGGCGAGACTCAGGTCAGATACGCCGGTGCGCCTACGGGCAGGATAAATCGGAACTCGGCCCCGCCACCGGGACCGCGCCCGACGGTGATCGTGCCGCCGTGCGCCTCGACGATGCCCTTGACGATGTAGAGGCCCAGGCCCGTGCCACCGCGCTTGCTTCCCCGCCAGAAGCGGGTGAAGACACGGCCCATCGACTCCTCGGGGATGCCGGGGCCTTCGTCGCTCACGGTGACAGCCGTTCCCTTCTCCGCGTTCTTCGCCTGCTCCGCCGGTGCGGACGCCACTTCGATGGTGACGGTTCCCTCGCCGTGCCGCACCGCATTTTCCAGCAGATTGCCGAGTACCTGGTCGACCTTGTCCGGGTCCGCCCAGAGATCGGGCAGCGGCTGCCGGATGCGGACCAGGAAACGGTCCGGGGCCTGGCCGGAGGCGATATGGGCCTGGACATGCCGGCCGACCGCAGCACATATGTCCACGGGTTGCCGGCGCACCTCGAGCCGGCCCGAATCGATACGGGAGATGTCGAGCAGCTCGGCGATCAGCCGGGTGACCCGGTTGGCGTCGGCGTCGACGGTCTCCAGCATCAGCCTCTTCTGGTCGTCGGTGAATCGCTCCCACTTGGCGAGCAGGGTCGCCGTGAAGCCCTTCACCGAGGTCAGCGGGGAACGCAGCTCATGTGCGACGGTGGCGATCAGCTCGGCATGGCTGCGCTCCGTGCGCCTGCGCGCCTCGGTGCCGCGCAGCGACACGACCACCCGGTGCGGGGGGCCGGCCGGGTGTTCGCGTACGTACCGGGCGGAGACCAGCACCTCTCGGCCCCCGGGGAGCAGCAGATTGCGCTCGGGCTGCCCGGTGCGGGTCGACAGTCCGCCGTACGGGTCGGTGACCCGCCACCAGCGGCGTCCCTTGAGGTCCTCCAGCGGCAGCGCTCGCTCCAGCGGCTGCCCGAGGGCCTGTTCCCGGGGCACGGCGGTGATGCGTACGGCCGCGGCGTTGAAACAGACCACCCGGCCGGTCTCGTCGGCGACGACCAGTCCGTCGGGGAGGTCGTCCGGGTCGATGCCGGTCGGGCCGCTGTCGCCCGAAGGGCAGCGTTCCGTCCTCCCGACCGGCCCGCTCGTGCCGACAGCCATCCCCGTTCCCACCTCTCCGAGCGCACAGTGGGCCCCCGAGCACGCAACACTACTAGGCGGAGGTTACGGAGCGGCACCCTCCCGCAGCACGCTGCGCACGGGCGGAGGCGTAGAGGCAGACCGCGGCGGCGGTGGCGAGGTTGAGGCTTTCGGCCTTGCCGTGGATCGGGACGCGCACCACCGCGTCGGCGAGTGCGCGGGTCTCCTCCGGCAGGCCCCAGGCCTCGTTGCCGAAGATCCAGGCGGTGGGTCCGCCCATGGTGCCCGCGTCGAGCTCGGTGTCGAGGTCCCGGTCGCCCGCGCCGTCCGCGGCGAGGATGCGTACGTCGGCGTCCTGAAGCCCCTGGACGGCCTGCTCGACGGGGACGCCGACGGCGACCGGCAGATGGAAGAGCGAGCCGACCGAGGCGCGTACGGACTTGGGGTTGTAGAGGTCGACGGAGGCGTCGGTGAGGACGACCGCATCGGCTCCGGCGGCGTCCGCGCAGCGCAGGACCGTTCCGGCGTTCCCGGGGTCACGTACGTGCGCGAGGACGGCGACCAGCCTGGGACGGGCCTTGAGGATCTCCTCGAAGGGCGAGTCCAGGAAGCGGCAGACGCCGACCAGGCCCTGCGGGGTCACGGTCTGCGAGACATCGGCGAGCACCGCGTCCGAGGCGTAGTGCACCCGGGCCCCGGCGGCACGGGCGGCGTCCATGATCTCGGCGTACCGCTCGGCGGCCTCGACGGTGGTGAACAGCTCGGTCAGCGTCGGCTCGCCGCCGCTGCGGTGTTCCACGGCCTCCCGCACGGCCTGCGGCCCCTCGGCGATGAACCGTCGCTCCTTGCCGCGGAAGTGGCGCTTGGCCAGCCGCCGGGCGGCGATGACGCGCGGCGAACGCGGGGAGATCAATTCCGGGGTGCGCATGGTGCGGCTCTCTTGCTCTGGTTCCGCCGGCGGGCCGGCGAGCGGCCGGCCGCACGGCACGGATGGCTGGGGGTTGCGCCCCGCAGCCCCGGGTCCCGGGGCCGGCGCGGGGAGCTCGGGTGCGGACGAGGAACGACTGCCCCACAACCACCGGCCGGTTCCGGAGCCGCCCCGGCGGATGCGGGGCGGGAGCCCCGCGCGGGGGCGGGGCGAAGGCCCCGGGTACTGGCAACGCACCGGACCCGCAGGCGGCATGCACCTGCGGGTCCGGCGGGAGTGCCAGGAAGGCGCCTGGATCAGGCAGCGACCTTCGGGGCGTTGACGTCGCTCGGCAGCGCCTTCTGGGCGACCTCGACGAGCGCGGCGAACGCGTTGGCGTCGTTGACCGCGAGCTCGGCCAGGATCTTGCGGTCCACCTCGACGTTGGCGGCCTTCAGACCCTGGATGAAGCGGTTGTAGGTGATGCCGTTGGCGCGGGCAGCGGCGTTGATGCGCTGGATCCACAGCTGACGGAAGTCGCCCTTGCGCTTCTTGCGGTCGTTGTAGTTGTAGACCAGGGAGTGGGTGACCTGCTCCTTGGCCTTGCGGTACAGGCGCGAACGCTGACCGCGGTAACCGCTGGCCTGCTCGAGGATCGCCCGGCGCTTCTTGTGGGCGTTGACTGCCCGCTTGACGCGTGCCACTTGTTAACTCCTTGTAGCGGGGCCGTGGTTCAACTCACACGGCCCGAGAACGAATGGGTCCCGGTCTCGACGTTCCGCCCCCGTCACGGGGGCGGAGGAACGTCACTTGCCGAGAAGCTTCTTGATCTTCGCGGCGTCGCCCGGGGCCATCTCGGCGTTGCCGGTGAGGCGACGCGTCAGCTTGGACGACTTGTGCTCGAGCAGGTGGCGCTTGCCGGCGCGCTCGCGGAGCACCTTGCCGGAGCCGGTGATCTTGAAGCGCTTGCTGGCACCGCTGTGCGACTTGTTCTTCGGCATAGCGCCGTTCTCTCCTCGTCAGTGGCGCTCCCGCCCGGTCCGGAGACCGGCACACGGGAGCGTCATATCAATCGGTTGTTGTCCTGGACTGACGCCCGGACTCAGGCCTCGGCGGGCTCGTCGGTGGACTGCTCCGCCGGAGCGGACTGACCCTGGCGCTCCGCCTTGCGGGCGGCCTGCGCCTCACGGGCCTCGGCCATCGCCTCGGTCTTCTTCTTGTGCGGACCGAGGACCATGATCATGTTGCGGCCGTCCTGCTTCGGGTTCGACTCGACGAAACCGAGCTCCTGGACGTCCTCCGCCAGACGCTGCAGCAGTCGGTAGCCGAGTTCCGGCCGGGACTGCTCGCGACCACGGAACATGATCGTGATCTTGACCTTGTCGCCCTGCTTGAGGAACCGGACGACATGACCCTTCTTGGTGTCGTAGTCGTGCGGGTCGATCTTCGGCCGGAGCTTCATCTCCTTGATGACCGTGTGCGCCTGGTTCTTGCGCGCCTCACGGGCCTTCATGGCCGACTCGTACTTGAACTTCCCGTAGTCCATGAGCTTGCACACGGGCGGACGGGCGTTCGCCGCGACCTCGACCAGGTCCAGGTCGTACTCCTGCGCAAGCTCCAGTGCCTTGGCAAGCGGCACAATGCCCACCTGCTCGCCACTGGGACCGACAAGTCGCACCTCGGGAACGCGAATCCGGTCGTTGATGCGGGGCTCGGCGCTGATGGATCCTCCTCGGTAGCACCACGCGACGGCCTGGCGGGCGGTCACGCAACGTCTGTTTCAACAGACCAACCGCGCCGGTGCATGAAAAATGCCCCGGACGGACACAGGCGGAGCTCCATGAATACCGGAACACCGCCGCGTAGGCCGCGGGGCGCACATCGGACGGCTCCATCGCCCGTACGGAACGATGGGGACCGTCTGACCGGTGACCCGCCGCCCTTGAGGGCGGCCAGGTGGGAGATCGGAGCCTCCACTTGTGGGCCGGACACATTCGCGTCCAGCCGGTCGTCACACAAGGTTAGCAGCTCCGGCCAGGACCGGCGAATCCTCCGCCGGAAGCGGCGGGCCGGAGCGCCACGGATGCGGACCGAGCACCGCGTGGCACCGCCTATCGTGTGAGGCATGACAGACCCCACCCCCGCCGCCGCGACCCCCGACTTCGACACCATGACCCAGGAGATCGCGGAGGTCCCTGCGGTCGCCGTGATCGTCGAGGCCGCGGTGACCCTCATGAGCGCCGCAGCCGTGAAGCTGGGCCTCAGCGAGGACGGCGACCAGTACAAGGACCTCGACGAGGCCCGCAAGCTGATCCACTCCCTGGCCGGCCTGCTCGACGCGAGCACGACCGAGGTCAGCTCCTTCCACGCCGCGCCGCTGCGCGACGGACTGAAGTCGCTCCAGCTGGCCTTCCGCGAGGCCTCGCTGGTTCCGGACGAGCCGGGCCAGGGCCCCGGCGAGAAGTACACGGGGCCGGTCTTCGGCTGATCTTCCTATTCGACGCTACTCACGTACGAACAGGGGCTCGCCCGGAGGCGTGACCTCGGCCGGCAGCAGTGCCAGGTCCAGGCCGCGCACCAGGCGGGCCCTCAGCGTTTCGTCGGCCGCCAGCGCCTCGGCGACCCTCCGTGCAGCCTCGGCCGGCGCCGCGTCCGGGGCCAGCACCAGCGCCAGGGTGCCGTCCATGCCCTTACGCGGGCCGAGGTGGGCCCGGAGCACCGCGGTCTCGGCGGCCACCGCGGCCCGTACCGCCTCGATGACGGCCGGGTCGGCGAGTGGGTCCGTGGTGGTGCGTCCCTCGGCGAGGGCCAGCAGCGCGGCGCCCTTCAGCTCGTACGGCACCGGGCCCGCCATGTCGAGGACGACCGTGTCGGCCTTCTCGTGCGCGGCGGCCTGGAGCGCCTGGTGCAGCGGTACGGCGACGGGCCGCGCCCCCGGGTCCCAGAGGGCGAGCGAGGCGATGGAGGTGAAGGCGGGCAGCGCCTTGCGGTCGCCCGCGTTGAGGGTGGGCACGGCCATGTCGCTGGTCTTCTCGCGGCGCAGGCCGTTCTCGTCCAGCTCGACCTCGCCGAGCACGGCGACGACCGGGACGAGAAGGCGGGCGCCCTTGAGCGCCGCGAGCACCTGTGGTTCCGCCTCCCTGTCCGCCGCCCAGGCGGACAGGGCCGCTGCCAGCCGAGGGTCGGCGGAGCCGTCGTCGTCGGAGTAACCGGGGTCCGGGATGTTCTTGAGCGCCACGCGTGGCAGCGTAGCCGCTTGGTCGGTGCCGCCCTGGACCCGGGGCACGACTGCCCGGCCGACCCGGCGGGGCGTGGACACATGCACCCCCACCCCGCTCCTTCCCGGCGGCGTCGATGAGCGGTTTCGCCGCGTGGGACACAACACCGGCCCACTGCGCGGTGGGAGGCAGCATCCTGCCCGGCCGCCGCCGAAGAACCGGGGCCCCCGTTCGGGAAAGCCGTCCTCAGACGCCGGACGGGCCCGCGCCGCGGCGCAGCAGGGCCGCCGCGGCGAGCAGGGCCGCCCCTGTGGCCGCCGCGAGCCGGACCGGCCAGTCGGGGCCGCCGCCGGCATCGCGCGGCTCGTCCGGGCCGCGGCCGAAGTACTGCTTGTCGTAGCCTGCACGGGCCGCCGCGGTGGGGCGTGCCTTCGCCGCCGAGCGGATCGCGGCCGCCGGATCGACCATGCCGTGGCCGCGCGCGTCGTCGCGGCCGCCCTTCGGGTTGTCGCGGGCCGTGTCCGCGAGCAGTTGCTTGATCTGGGCCGGGGTCAGTCCGGGGTGCGCGGAGCGTACGAGCGCGACGGCGCCCGAGACGAAGGCCGAGGCCGCGCTGGTGCCCCAGCCCTCGTAATACTTCCTGTCCGGGGCGGCGATCACGACGTCGACGCCGGGTGCGCTGACCGTGGCGTACCAGCGACGGGTGGAGAAGGAGGCGTGCGTGCCGTACCGGTCGACGGCGGTGACGGCGATCACGCCCGGGTAGGCCGCCGGGTACGAGATGTGGTCGCCCTTCTCGCCGCCGTTGCCGGCGGACGCGACGACGACGGCGCCTTTGGAGAGGGCGTACTGGACGGCGGCGTCCTCGCTCTTCTCCGGATGGGCGGACTCACTGTCGTCGCCGAGCGAGAGATTGATGACATCGGCCCCGTGATCGACCGCCCATCGGATGCCCTCGGCGAGCGCGCTGCCGCGCGTCTGGCGGGCCCGCTTGCGGGCCGGGTCGCTGCCCTCGAGGATCACCCTGACCGGGAGTATCTTCGCCTTCGGCGCGACGCCGAGTACGCCGTCGCCGCGGCCGGGCCCGTGCCCGTGGCCGGCGATGATCCCGGCCATCGCTGTGCCGTGCCCGGCCCAGGCGCGGTCGCCGGGGCCGGCGCCGAAGCCGATGAGGTCCTTACCGGGCAGGACCTGGCCCGCGAGATCGGGGTGGGTGGCGTCGACACCGGTGTCGAGGACGGCGACGGTGATGCCCTCGCCCTGGGTGGTGCGCCAGGCCTGCTCGGTGTGCATGGCCGCCAGTTCCCACTGCCGGGCGCGTATCTCGTCCGCGTGGACGGGAGCGGCGGGCAGCAGCGCGATGACGGTGCCCGCTGCCAGGGCTGCGACGGCGCGGCGGGTCATCCGGGCTTCTCCGTGACGGTGGTGACGGTCTTGCGCAGCGCCCGTTCGACGCGGTCCGCGATGCCCTTCGCCTCATGGCCCAGGCCCGCCTGAGCGACGGCCGTCGTCGCCCCTTCGGCCATGGCCTTGTCGACGGGCTGCGGGTCACGGACGGTACGGCCGTCCGCGAAACCGGAGACGGCGTAGACGACAACGGGCACATCGGTGAGCACGCGTACGGTCCAGCTCGCACGCTGATGGGGGCCGAAGCCGGCGGCAGCGGTGCCCTCGACCGGGTAGGTGCGGGGCAGCAGATCGGTGCGTTCCGCCAGCCGCTCCGCCGTGAACCTGGTGCGCAGGGCCTTCATCGCCGCGGTGTCGGCCTCGGTGAAGACCATGCCGACCGTGGTGACGCTGCTGCCGGTGGCGTCGGCGTAGGTGGCGCGCACCAGGCGCCGGCAGCCGACGGGTGCGAGGGCGGTGTCCAGGAGGGGGTCGAGAGCGTCGGAGCAGCCGCTGTCGGGCGCGACGGCGACCCGGGTCCAGTTCCGGTCGGCGCCGCCGGGGCCGGCGTCGGTGCCGTGGAGGGTGCGGGGGAAGAGGGTGTCGACAGGAGTGCTGTGCCACAGGGAACGCGCCTCGTCGTAGGACCGCTCGGCGGCGGTCCGCTCGTCGGTGTCCCGGGTGAGCCAGCTCCCGGCGGCCGCGCCGCCGATCAGCCCGGTGCCGAGTACGGCACACACGGCAGCGGCCACGGTCCTGCCCGGCCGGCGGCCCGCCACGGGCCGCAGCCGTACGGTCGTCTCGGCGGGTGCCTCGGGCGGCACGGGGTGCGCGGGGTGCGCGGGCGGTCCGGCCGGGCGGGGTGTCCCGGCGGGAGCCGGGACGGATATGAGACGCAGCCGGGTGGTGGTCTCGGCGCTGTACGCGGGCCGTTCCGTACCGGCAGGGCGTCCGGGGGTGTCGCCGTCGGCGTCGGGCGGTGCCGAGGGGGCGGCCGGCGAAGGAGAGTCGGCGGGGGAGGGCGCGTCAGTGGTCATGCGCTCCCCCGGGTGTCGTCGTGCGGTGTGGGCGTCACTCTACGGGCCGGCGTGGAGCCGCGGGGCGTCGGTCCCGGGGGCCGCGGCATCTGCCCCGAACATCCCTCTACCCATGAGTAGGAACGTCTGACAGGCTGCGGTCATGAGTGCCCGTGCTGCCGACCGCGCCCGGTACGACCGGGCGACCGCGCGCCTCGACGCGCCACTCGCCGTCGTCGACCTCGAGGCCTTCGACGCCAACGCGGCGGATCTCGTACGGCGCGCCGCGGGCAAGCCGGTCCGGGTGGCGAGCAAGTCGGTGCGCTGCCGGGCGCTGCTGGAACGGGTGCTGGCGCGAAACGGGTTCGCCGGGATCATGTCGTTCACGCTGGCCGAGTCGCTCTGGCTGGCGCGGGCGGGCTTCGGTGATGTGCTGCTGGCGTATCCGTCGGCGGACCGGGCGGCGTTCGCGGAGCTGGCCGGGGATGCCAAGCTCGCGGGCGCGGTGACGGTGACGGTCGACGATCCGGCGCAGTTGGAGCTGATCGACGGCGCGCGTGACGGGGGCCGCGAGGAGATCCGGGTGTGTCTGGAGCTGGACACGTCCTTGCGGCTGCTGGGCGGACGGGTCCGGGTGGGGGCACGGCGGTCGCCGCTGCACTCCGCCGCCGAGGTGACCGACGTCGCCCGGACCGTCGTCCGCAGGCCGGGCTTCCGGCTGGTGGGGCTGATGGCGTACGAGGCCCATGTGGCCGGGGTCGGGGACGCGGTACCGGGGCGTCCGGTGCGTTCGCGGGCGGTCCGGCTGATGCAGGCGGCCGCGCGCCGCGAGCTGGTGGTACGGCGCGCCGAGGTGGTGCGGGCGGTACGGGCGGTGGCGCCGGACCTGGAATTCGTGAACGGCGGCGGCACCGGCAGCGTCCAGCACACGGCCGCCGAGGACGTGGTGACCGAGATCGCGGCCGGATCCGGGCTGTTCGTACCGCGGCTGTTCGACAACTACACGTCGTTCACGGGTCGTCCGGCGGCGCTCTTCGCGCTGCCCGTGGTGCGCAGGCCGGGTGTCGGCGTGGTGACGGTGCTCGGCGGCGGATACCCGGCCTCCGGGGTGGCGGGTGCGGACCGGCTGCCGGTGCCGTATCTGCCGGAGGGGCTGCGTTACGACCCGCAGGAGGGGCCGGGCGAGGTGCAGACGCCGCTGCTGGGATCCCCGGCGGACGATCTGCTGATCGGCGACAAGGTGTGGTTCCGGCATGCAAAGGCCGGGGAGCTGTGCGAGCGGTTCACGGAGCTGCATCTGATCGAGGGCGACCGGGTGACGGCGACTGCGCCGACGTACCGGGGCGAGGGCCGGACGTTCCTCTGAGGAGGCTGCCTCAGACTTCCCGCAGCTCCCACTCGGCGCGGGTCAGGGCATACTCGACTTCGCCGTGCTCGGATCCTTCGATCGCGTCCGGCCAGTCGCCGAAGTAGCTACGGACGAAGGTGAGGCCCGACTTCTCCATCACCCGGCGCGAACGGGTGTTCACGGCCATCGTGTTCGCGGTCACCCGCCGCACCCCGAGGTCGCTGAAGCCCTTGCGGATCAGCGCGCGCGATCCTTCGGTCGCGTAGCCGCCGCCCCATGCGGCCCTGCGCAGCCGGTAACCGAGTTCGACCTCGTCGGCACTGTGGTCCTCCAGCGGGCGGAATTCGAACCAGCCGAGGAAACTCCGCGTGGCCTTGTCCTCCGCCGCCCAGAAGCCGCAGATGCCGAGGCACGGGTAGTGGTGGAGAAGCCGTGGCAGATGCCGGTCCCGGACCGTCTCACGGGGCGTCGGCCGGCCTCCGTTGATGAACCGCATGACATCGGGGTCACTGTCAAGGTCGACCAGATGGTCCACGTCGGCCTCGGTGAACCGGCGCAGGACCAGCCGGTCGGTCTCCAAGAACACAGTCATGGCGCGATCTTCACGCTCAGCCGCGCCGAGTGCGAGCGAATTCCGCTCAGCTCGGTCCGATGCTGCTGCCGACGCCGCCGCTCGTGCTGTTGCCGATCAGGCGGATGCCCCGGGTGATCCGGTCCCTGCCGGCCAGAGGCGGGCCGTCCGGGCCCGAGTCGAAGGCGAACCTGACGATGATCACCGCCTCGGAGCCGACGCTAGACGGGAAGACGAGCGACTGGACATAGCCGCCGGGCCCGGCGGGCGGCGGCGGAGGCCCCAGGACTGGTGATCAGGCGACCGGGTTCCGTACGTCCTGCTGGTCTACATCTTTGAGGACGCGGGCGACCGTGGCGAAGTCGTTGTCCCGATGCAGGATGGTCAAGCCATGGTGTACGGCTGTAGCGCACAACAAGAGGTCAATGCCCCCTGCCGCACGGTGCTGGCCTTTCTGGGTCAGTTTGTACTGAGCGGCGTCCACCCACCGCCATGCGCCTTTCGGTACGTTCACGGTGCCGAACATGTCGGTCAGGTCTTGATCCATCTCGTTGCGGTCGTCCGGACCGACGGCGCCGAAAAGGATCTCTGTCCGGGTGGCCTCGCATATGCCGATGGCGCCCGTTTCGATCTCCGCGTCCCAGCGTCTCTGAGCTGCGGGATCGGTGCCAAGGTGGACGTATGCGCTCGTGTCGATGAGGTAGGTGATCACTCGGCGGCCTCGCCGTGCTGAGCGGCCTTACGGGCTTCCCAGAGCCGGCGTGTGGACTCCAGTTCGCCCCGCGCGCCACGCTCCGCGAGACGCTGGAAGGCGGCCCGGCGGCGGTGACGCCTTATGACCTCTTCGAGTGCCGTATTGATCGTGTCCTTTTTCGTGGTGGTGCCGAGCAGCCGTGCGGCCTCGGCGAGCACCTCGTCGTCCAAGTCCACGTTCGTGACGCCCATGATCGACCCTCACTGTGTGCCATGTGGGAAGACTTCCCACTACTCCCACATTATCGGGTCTGGCCTTCTTCCGGTTCAAGCCCCCGCCGGCTCCGGATCACCCAAGGGACGGGGCGAGGAACCCCGCCCCCGGGCGGCGTGGCCTACAGCGGGGTGACGTACGCCCCGGAGATACCTCCGTCGACCAGAAAGTCCGTCGCGTTGACAAACGAGGAGTCGTCGCTCGCCAGGAACGCCACCGCCGCAGCGATCTCCTCGGCCTCGGCGAAGCGGCCGGCCGGGATGTGCACCAGGCGGCGCGCGGCGCGCTCGGGATCCTTGGCGAACAGCTCCTGCAGCAGAGGTGTGTTGACCGGCCCCGGGCACAGTGCGTTGACACGGATGCCCTCGCGGGCGAACTGCACGCCCAGCTCACGGGACATGGCGAGGACGCCGCCCTTGGACGCGGTGTACGAAATCTGCGACGTCGCCGCACCCATGATGGCCACGAAGGACGCGGTGTTGATGATGGATCCCTTGCCCTGGCGCTGCATATAGGGGATGGCGGCCTTGCAGCACAGGTACACGGACGTGAGGTTGACCTCCTGGACCCGCCTCCAGGCCTCCAGGCCGGTCGTGAGGATGGAGTCGTCGTCCGGTGGGGAGATACCGGCGTTGTTGAAGGCGATGTCGACACTGCCGTACGTGTCGTACGCGGTCTGGAAGAGCTCCTCGACCTGCTCGGCGTCGGTGACGTCGACCTTGACGAAGGTGCCGCCGACCTCCTCGGCAACGGCCTTGCCGGCCTTCTCGTCGATGTCGCCGCAGACGACGTTCGCGCCCTCGGAGGCGAGGCGGCGGGCGGTGGCGAGGCCGATGCCGCTGCCGGCGCCGGTAATGACGGCGGTGCGGCCGACCAGGCGGCGGCAGATGTTCGCTTCGGTGGTCATGGGTGCTCAGGCCTCCGTGCTGATGAAGACGTTCTTGGTCTCGGTGAAAGCGGTGAGGGCGTCGGGACCGAGTTCGCGGCCGAGTCCGGACTGCTTGTAGCCGCCGAAGGGGGTCCAGTGGCGGACGCTGGAGTGGGAGTTGACGGAGAGGTTGCCGGCGGCGACCCCGCGCGAGACGCGGACGGCGCGGCCGACGTCACGGGTCCAGATGGAGCCGGACAGGCCGTACTCGGTGGCGTTGGCGAGACGTACGGCGTCGGCCTCGTCCTCGAAGGGCAGGACGACGGCGACGGGGCCGAAGACCTCCTCGACGGCGACGGGCGCGTCCGGGGAGACGCCGGTGACCAGGGTCGGCGGGAACCAGAAGCCGGGGCCTTCGGGTGCCTTGCCGCGGATGACGGTGAGGTCGTCGGTGACGTACGAACGTACGCGTTCCAGCTGGGCCCTGGAGATCAGCGGGCCCATCCGGGTCTTCTCGTCCGCCGGGTCCCCGACGACGACGGACTCGATCGCGGGGACCAGCAACTCCAGGAAGCGGTCGTACATCGTGCGCTGGACCAGGATCCGGGTGCGGGCGCAGCAGTCCTGGCCGGAGTTGTCGAGGAACGACATGGGCGCGGCGGCCGCGGCGGCCTCGATGTCGGCGTCGGCGAAGACGATGTTGGGGCTCTTGCCGCCGAGTTCGAGGGTGAGCCGCTTCACGCGGTCGGCGCACTTGGCCATGATCTGCTTGCCCACCCCGGTGGAGCCGGTGAACACGATCTTGGCGACGCCGGGGTGCTCGACCAGGGCGTTGCCCGCGATATCGCCCGCGCCGGGCAGCACCTGGAAGAGGTGCTCGGGCAGCCCGGCCTCCAGGGCGAGTTCGGCGATCCGGAGGGCGGTGAGCGGGGTCGTCTCGGCGGGCTTGAGGATGACGGCGTTGCCGGCGGCGAGCGCCGGGGCGGTGCCCCAGGCGGCGATCGGCATGGGGAAGTTCCAGGGCGCGATGACGCCGACGACGCCGAGCGGTTCGAGGAAGGTGACGTCCAGACCGCCGGGGACCGGGATCTGCCGGCCGCTGAGCCGCTCCACTCCCCCGGCTGCGAAGTCCAGGAGATCGCGGACGTTGCCGGCCTCCCATCGGGCGTTGCCGATGACATGGCCCGCCTCGCGGACCTCCAGCCGGGCGAGTTCCTCGATGTGCTCGTCCACGACGGCGGCAAAGCGCCGCAAGCCACGGGCGCGGTCGCCAGGCGCGAGGCCGGCCCATGCCGCCTGCGCCTTCGTGGCCCGTACGACGGCGGCGTCGACGTCCTCGACGGTGGCTCCGGGGACGGTCGCGATGACCTCCTCGGTGGCCGGGTCGATTACCTGAAGCTCGTACGAGTGCGACAAGGAAGGCCTCACATGCGTTCGAAGGAGCGGAAGCGCTCCCAGTCGGTGACCGCGGCGTCGAAGGCGTCCAGCTCGACGCGCGCCATGTTGCTGTAGTGCTCGACGACGTCGTTGCCGAAGGCGGCCTTGGCGATGGGGCTGTTGGCCCACAGCTCGGCGGCCTCGCGGAGGTTGGTGGGGACGTGCTCGAAGTCGGCGGTGTAGGCGTTGCCGGGGCAGGGCTCGGGGAGTTCGAGCTCGTTCTCGATGCCGTACAGGCCTGCGGCGACCATGCCGGCGACGGCGAGGTACGGATTGACGTCCCCGCCGGGGAGGCGGTTCTCGAAGCGCATCGAGCGGCCGTGGCCGACGACGCGCAGGGCGCAGGTGCGGTTGTCGAAACCCCAGGCGACCGCGGTGGGGGCGAAGGTGCCGGGCTGGAAGCGCTTGTACGAGTTGATGTTCGGCGCGTGGAGCAGGGAGAAGTCGCGCAGTGCGGCGAGCTGTCCGGCCAGGAAGTGACACATGACCGGGGACATCCCGCCCGGCCCGTCGCCGGGCATGACATTGGTGCCGTCGGCGTCCTGGAGCGACAGATGGATGTGGCAGGAGTTGCCCTCGCGCTCGTTGAACTTGGCCATGAAGGTCAGCGCCATGCCCTCCTGGGCGGCGATCTCCTTGGCGCCGGTCTTGTAGACGGCGTGCTGGTCGCAGGTGACCAGGGCCTCGTCGTAGCGGAAGGCGATCTCGTGCTGCCCGAGGTTGCACTCGCCCTTGGCGGATTCGACGGTCAGGCCCGCGCCGGCCATGTCGTTGCGGATGCGGCGCAGCAGCGGCTCGATGCGGCCGGTGCCCAGCACCGAGTAGTCGATGTTGTACTGGTTGGCCGGGGTGAGATCGCGGTAGGCGCGGTTCCAGGCCTGCTCGTACGTGTCCCTGAAGACGATGAACTCCAGCTCGGTGCCCACCTGGGCGGTCCAGCCCCGCTCGGCGAGCCGGTCGAGCTGCCGGCGCAGGATCCGGCGGGGCGCGGCGGCGACAGGTGAGCCGTCGTTCCATGCGAGGTCGGCGATGAGCAGGGCGGTTCCCTCGTTCCAGGGGACGCGCCGCAGCGTGCCGATGTCGGGGTGCATGGCGAAGTCGCCGTAGCCGCGCTCCCAGGACGACATCGCGTATCCGTCGACGGTGTTCAGGTCGACATCGACGGCGAGCAGGTAGTTGCAGCCCTCGGTGCCGTGCTCGAGCACCTCGTCGAGAAAGAAGGATGCGGCGAACCGCTTGCCCTGAAGTCTCCCTTGCATATCGGGGAACGTCAGGACGACAGTGTCGATCTCACCGCTTCGGACGAGAGCACGCAGCTCCTCGACTCCGAGCGGGGCTGTGCGGTCTGCCACGGGAGGGCCTCCTTCGGTCAGCCGAGGGCCATAAGGTATTGGGCAGAACCATTGATTGGGAAGGGGAACCGCGGTATGGACGGGGCGGATTCCGGCGCCCTGCCGGACGACCGGCTGACCCCGGTGCTGCGGCCCGTGAGGGCGGGCAACGGCTTCGAGGAGGCACTGGAGCAGATCCTGCAGGTGGTACGACTCGGCCTGGTACCCGCCGGGGAACGGCTCCCGGCCGAACGCGAGCTGGCCGAGCGGCTCGGGATCAGCAGGGTCACGCTGCGCGAGGTGCTCAAGGTCCTCCAGGACCAGGGGCTGGTCGAGAGCAGGCGCGGCCGGTACGGCGGAACGTTCGTGCTGCCGCGTCCCGAATCACCGGCCGACCGGGCCGAGGAGGAGCTGCGTCGGCGCGTGGCCGGCGTGGACGTGGAGGATGCCCTGCGCTTCCGCGAGGTCCTGGAAGTCGGCGCGGCCGGTCTCTGCGCGCAGCACGGGCTCACCGACGAGCAGGCCGACCGACTGCGGGCCGCGCTCACCGCGACGCGCGACGCACCGCTCACCGACTACCGGCGCCTCGACACACTGCTGCACCTGACGATCGCCGAACTGTCCGGCTCGGCCACGCTCACCGCGCAGTACGCGGCCGTGCGCGCGACCGTGAACGACCTTCTGGACTGCATCCCGTTGCTCGTACGCAATCTCGAGCACTCCCAGCGCCAGCACGCCGCCCTGGTCGAGGCGGTGCTCGACGGCGACGCCGACGCCGCGCGGGACATCATGCGCGAGCACTGCGCCTGCACTGCGGCGCTGCTCAGGGGCTTCCTGACGTGACTGCCCGGACTATGCGAGGTTCTTGATTTCCCGGCCTCGGCGCCATAAAGGTATGACACCGGGCCATTGGGCCTCCTCCGCTGCGAGGGAGTACCCGTGCACCAGCCGCTCATCGGCGTCAGTACCTATCTGGAGGCGTCCGCGAAGTGGGGCGTGTGGGACCTGCCCGCCGCCCTGCTCCCCGCCGTCTATCCCCGGCTCGTCCAGGCCGCAGGCGGCCTCGCGGCGATGCTCCCGCCCGACGACCCGGCCCACGCCGCGTCCGTGGTGGCCCGGCTCGACGGCCTGGTCATCGCGGGCGGCCCCGATGTCGACCCCTCCCGCTACGGCACCGAACGCGACCCGCGCACCGGCCCGCCGGCCCACGAGCGGGACGCCTGGGAACTCGCCCTCATCGAGGCGGCCCTGGCCTCCGGCACCCCGCTGCTCGGCATCTGCCGGGGGATGCAGCTGCTCAACGTCGCCCGCGGCGGCACGCTCGTCCAGCACATGGACGGGCACACGGCGGGGGTGGGCGTGATGGGGCTCCACCCCGTGACGCCGGTACCGGGAACGCTGTACGCGTCCGTGGTGCCGGAGGAGTCGTCCGTACCGACGTACCACCACCAGGCCGTGGACCGCCTCGGCGACGGGCTCGTCGCATCGGCCCACGCGTCGGACGACGGCACGGTCGAGGCCGTCGAACTCCCGGGCGAGGAGTGGGTGCTGGGCGTCCAGTGGCACCCGGAGATGGGCGAGGACACCCGCGTCATGGCAGCGCTGGCGCGAGCCGCGCTTGGCTGTGTCCCTTTTCAGGGATGTCGTTTCGAGGTGAGTTCGGGAGTCACTCGCGGAGCTTTTTCATGATCAATATCGATATGAATTGATGTCACTGGGTCGCTGCGGCCGCCGTCAGGGCCCCAGGAGCGGATCATCGCCCTCGACGTGAGAGTGTGGCGGCAGCTCCTGCCCGGGTGTTCGTTGAAGTGGTTGCACGAGAGGCGGGTGCCCGGCTGGAGGCATAGGTGAAGAGCCCTGACATGTCCCGCGGTGCTCGTCTGGCCGCCCACGGTGCCGTTTCCACATCGCTGGCGCTATGCAGTGATCGCAGACTGCACGAGCTCGTGGACGCCGCCACACCGATCGGTTCCGGCATCGGCGGGAAGTCAGTACTGCTGGAGGTCGACGGAACCCCGGTCTTCGTCAAGCAGGTACGCCTGACCGATCTGGAGCGACGGCCGGAGAACGTTCACTCCACGGCGAATTTGTTCCGGCTGCCGGTCTTCTGCCAGTACGGTATCGGCAGTATCGGCGGCCCGGGGTTCGGAGCCTGGCGGGAGCTGGCCGCGCACACCATGACGACGAACTGGGTGATCGCGGGAGACTACGAGGGTTTCCCCCTGATGTACCACTGGCGGGTGCTACCAGACCCTGGTCAGCCACTTCCGGAGGAACTGACCGATGTGGAACGAGCTGTCGCCTACTGGGGAGGCGGATCGCAGGTACGCCGCCGGATCGAGGCTCTCCAGCAGTCCACGGCAAGCCTCATGCTGTTCCTGGAGTACATCCCGCAGAACCTGCACGACTGGTTGGGCGTCCAGATCGGGGCCGGTGACGAGGTGGCCGAGCGGGCCTGCGCCATGGTGGACAACGAGCTGAAAGCCGGCATCTCGTTCATGAACGACCGCGGGCTGCTGCACTTCGACGCCCACTTCGAAAACATCCTGACCGACGGCCGGCGGCTCTTCTTCGCCGACTACGGCCTCGCGATCTCCTCCCGCTTCGAACTCACACAGGACGAGGCCGACTTCTTCGACCAGCACCGCACCTACGACCGGTGCTACGCCGTCACGCATCTGGTGAACTGGCTGGCCGTCGCTCTGTACGGGCACGAACCGGAAGAACGCAAGACGTTTGTGCGCACCTGCGCCCAGGGGGTGGCCCCGGGGAAAATTCCAGCGGCGGTCGCGGCAATCCTTGTCCGTTACGCGCCGGTCGCCGCAGTGATGGGGGACTTCTATCGCCAATTCCAGCAGGAGAGCCGGGCGACCACCTACCCGCTGGAGGCGATCCGCCGGATCGGACAGCAGGACAGCCCGCCTGATGCGGCGACGGGGTCATCGGGAAGAAAGCCGCGCGAATCGTGCACAGACTCGCGTCTCACTCGGACGTGCGAGTGAGGAAGTTGGAGGTGGTGAGTGGCCATCGACAGGTGACGCGAGCGTGTACTCCGGCCCGGGCCGCCCAGCCCAGCGGTGGCGGGTGAACGGCTCCTCCGGATCCGGGCCGCGACGGACGGCGGCATGACCAGCGGTTCATGCAGGACGCTGTCCGGCACCGCTGGGTTTTGGGCTCGCTACCAGGGCGTACTGCCGTCGTGCAGGTAGACGGGGCGCCCGTCGTCAAGGGCGCGTACTGCGGCGTCGAGCCGGGCCCTCATCCGCTCCCGCAGCCTTTCCCGGGCCTTGTCCACGGAGACAAACGCTGCTTCGGACAACTCCTCGTCATGGGGGCGCAACTCCGCGGCTTGGTCCTCGTCAAGGGTTCCGGCGTCGAAAATGAAAGCCAGTTGGTCATCCCACGGGCCGTGGGGTGGCACCCAGTCGACGACGAGGATCCCGCGCAAGGCGATCTCCAGGCCCAGCTCCTCGCGCAGCTCCCGCACCACCGTCTTCTCAGGCGGCTCATTGGCTTCTGCCATGCCGCCGGGCAGGTCCCATCCGGGCTTGTAGGTAGGGTTCACCAGCAGCACGCGGCCGACCGGATCACGCAACAACACATCCGCCGCGACGCGTTTACGGGCCTGGGTGGCGTTGCCTTCGGCAAGGTACGCGTTCCAAGCCGCCGGGTCGGCTGGTGTGGGCCTCATGTAGGGGTGCCTCCCCTGGGGGTGATGATGTCGGCCAGCAGCAGCATTCTGGCGCGTCGCTGGTCCTCGAAGCGCCCCAGATAATCGCGAACCGGACCATACTCCTTGTGGGGCTCCAGAAGATGACGGAGGTCGTCCAGCTGGTGGACGACACGGACCGAGCCCAGAGTTGGGCTGGTGGTGAGCAATTCATGGCCGACGCTCACTGCGGAGTCGAGGTCCCCCCGCCTCACGTGGATGCCGACCAGGGTGATCCGGCTCAGTGCGAGAGACCGAGTCCGTCCTGCCTCCCGCAGGGCCACCGACTGCTCGGCCTGGATCAGTGCCTCGTCGTACCGATCGAGGTCGCGAAGGATCAGCGCGGACTCGCTCGCCAGAGCGGCGGCATCGAAAGGGCTCAGCCACGGGTGCTCCACGCCCGCCGATGCCTCAAGGTCGTGTCGGGCCTCCCCAAGAGCGCGGAGTGCAGGCGCCTGCTGCGCAACTGCCGCCAGGGCGCGGGCCTGCCTGGTGTGAAGCAGAGCGCTGAGCACGGGGATGCGCGGTCCTTGGCGCGCGAACTCGAGGCCTGCCTGTGCCCACTGTGCGGCGCCCGCCGCGTCACCGGTCTGGAGGGCGAGGTGGCTGCTGCTCGCGGCGACGTGCGCGGCCAGCGGCCAATCTCCTGGGGTGCGAGCAAGGGGTAGAGCACGGGCGAAGTGCCGGGCAGCGAGTTCGTCCTGGCCTGAGTCGTGCGCCATCCATCCGGCCATCTCCGTCAAGGCCGCAGCGGCCGCGAACACCTGCGGACCGCTGACGGTGTCGACAAGTCGAGGCGCCACACGGTCCACGAGATGCCTCACGACTGCCCCGTAAAGACGTCCACCACCCGTCTGGCGATCCGCGTTACGGAAGGCGCCCATGGCTGCCAGCTCGTCTCCATCCGGCGGCAGTTGCATCGCCTGGCGCCCTTCGGCGGCGGGAGGTTCCCAGGGCCGCCGGGCCAGGCCGAGCAGATGACCGGGGATATGAAAGCCATCCGCGATCTGCTCGAACAGGGCCAGCTTTTCCACTCGGCTCTTGCCGTTCATGTAGTCGTACAGGCGGCCCTGGGTAATGTCCACGGCGGCAGCAATCCTGCGTGTGCTGACACCTCGTCCGTTGAGCAACCGGAACACGGACCCCATGTCCCGCTCGGCACACGCGGTGAGCAGCCGGTCGTCCCCGAGCAGTCCGGCAATGACATCGCGCGGATCCGGTGGCTGACGGCTCATCGACGGCTCCCGGTGGTCGTGGTCTCCGATGCTACGGCCGCATCGGATGCCTGACTCCATCTTGGGGTCACCCCTTGGAGTCCTCTCGCTACTGCTCGATGTCATTGACTGGCGTCAGCCGCTCACGCGGGCGGCGTCTTCTCCGAACACAGCGGCGTAAAGCTCACCCGTCGTGGCTACGCCCGCTGCTCCCCACCCACCAAAGCCCCAGGTGACCGCGACCATGACCACAACTCCCGCCGCCACCGGCATCCCCGCTTACACCGAGTCCCTGCCTTGCAAGACCGCCAGCGCCAGACCCGCCCGACTGCTCGTAAGCACTGCTCTGCACGTCTGGGACCTCGGCGCCTTGGTCGAGGATGCGGAGTTGGTCGTGACGGAGCTCGTCGCCAACTCCGCCAGGCACAGCAAATGCCGCCTCCTGCGTGTGACGATCAGCCGCCTGTCCGGGGACCGTGTGCGAGTGGCCGTCATCGACCGGTCGAACGCCCTTCCCCAACCCAGAGCAGCCGGTGAAACCGACGAGGGCGGCCGCGGTCTGGTCGTCGTCGAGGCACTGTCCGATCGGTGGGGGACCGATATGTTGCGCTGGGGTAAGCGGGTCTGGGCGGAGTTGGCATCGCCGGACCGGTGAATCTCACGCCCCGCCGATAGGCCAGGGTGCCCGGCAGCAGCCCCAGCCCGGTCGTGGTTGCCCACTCCGCATTGTCAGTGGTCGCGAGTGCCTTCCCTCGTACGACGGCGACAAGCCCCTCTCGGGAGTGGCGTCACGCGATCACGAAGGAGGCGCGCGAACTGGCTGCCAAAAACCCTGAACGGGGCGGGCTGGCCGGCGGAAAGGCTGTCCCATCGGCCGTGGTAGGGGAGGCGGACCGTGCCGCCTGCGCCCTGGTAGCCCTTGTCCGCCCAGCAGGTGATGCCGGCCTCAGCGAGAGCGTCGACGATGCCGTGCCAGAACGCGCATCCTGTGCCCAACTCCCCTGAGTCCGTGGTCCGCATCGCATGTTGCTCGCTCCGCGATGCGGCTAGGCTGCCGATCATGTACATCTCCGGGCCCCACTGACAGATCACTTCCCCGTTCCCCCGCCATGTCCTTGTGACAGGTGACGTGGGGCGGCGCGCCGATCTGTCATGTCCGTGCGTGCCCCGGCAGGGCCGCGGGCACGTCTGTCCCGGAGATCCCCATGTCACGCCCCGACACGGGCAGTGCGTCCTATCGTGCTGTCCTCGCAGTTCCTCATGCCCGCGGCCTGTTCGCCGCCGCGATGATCGCGCGGCTGTGTTACGGCCTGCTCGGCCTTCCGTTGCTGCTCGCCCTGCGCGACGGCACCGGCTCCTTCGCCGTCGCGGGTACGGCGACCGGCCTGTTCGGGCTGGTCAGCGCCCTGCTCGGACCCGCCAGGGCCCGGCTGGTCCAGCGCCGCCACTCCGCGCTCATGCTGCTGGCCGTCTGCTATGCGCTGTGCCTGTCCGCGCTGGCCGTCGCGTGCGCCGTCGGCGTACCGAGCCCGCTCGCCATCGGTCTTGCCGCACTGACCGGTCTGTTCCCGCCTCCGGTCGGGCCGTTGATGCGCACCCTGTGGGGCAAACTGGTCCCGGGCGAGGCGCAGCGGCAGTGCGCGCTGAGTCTGGATACGGCGGCGGAGTCCACTGTCTTCGCTGTCGGTCCCGTTCTCGGCGGGTTCCTGGTCGCCGTGTTCTCCGCTCCGGCGGTACTGGCCGGGTGTGCCGCACTGGTGCTGACAGGCTTCGGCCTGTTGGCGACGGCGCTGCGTCGTACTCCTGTGAGCGTGCACTCCGCATCGCCCGCCGCCACCGGTGGCGGCGGTCCTCTGCGCACGGCGGGCTTTCCGCCGTTGCTGCTGCTCGCGTGGGGGGTCGCGACCGCGCTGTCCGCGGCGGAGGTCGGGGTCGTCGCCGCATGGGGGACGATGACGGCCGGCGTGCTGACGGCACTGTTCGCGGTCGGTGGTGTCCTCGGCGGCCTGGTGTACGGCCGGGGCCAATGGCGCGGTGCGCTCGTCCGCCGACCGCTCGTACTGGCCGCGTGCTCGGCCGCCTGCTATGCGGTCCCCGCGCTGGTGTACGTCCCGCCGGCCGCGGGGGCGGCCCTGCTGCTTGCCGGTGCATGCACCGACATCCTCTTGATCACGGCGTACCAGCTGGTCGATGTCCTCGTTCCCGAGGACTCGCGCACCGAGGCCGGTGCCTGGCTCAACACCGCCTACAACCTGGGCTGGGCCATGGGGGCCGGTGCCGGGGGCGCCCTGGTCGACCGGTCCGGTCCTCCGGCGTCGTTCGCAGCCACCGCCGGGATGGTCGCGCTGTGTGCCCTGGTCTGCGCCCTGCATGCACGACGGCGGCGGGCCTGATCACCGGGTTGCGCGGCGGGTCAGCGACAGCAGGTCCCTCGCCGGGCCCGTGGGGCGGCGGGACGGAAGCCAGATCGCTCGCAGGTCGCGGCGGAGGCGGACGTCCTCGACCGGGATCCCGACCAGACGGCGGGACGACAGTTCCTCGCCGACCGCGAGTTCGCTCAGGACGCACGGGCCGGCGCCGCTGATGGCCGCCGCTTTGACCGCGGTCGTGGAGGCGAGTTCCAGCAGCGGGTCGGCGAGGCCGCCGTACGAGGCGAGTGCGGCGTCGAGGACCTGGCGGGTGCCGGAGCCTCGTTCGCGGAGGATCAGCGGGGTGGTGGCGAGTTCTGCGGCGCGCAGGGGCGCACGGCGCCGGGTCCAGGGGTGGGTGGGGGCGGCGACCACGACGAGGCTGTCATGGCCGATGACGGCGCCGGTCAGGCCGTCGGGGATGGAGAGGCCCTCCACGAAGCCGAGGTCGGCCTCGTCGGCGAGGAGGCGTTCCGCGACGGCGGCGGAGTTGCCGGCGAGGAGGGACACGGCCGTGCCGGGGCGCTGGCCGTGGAGTGCTATCAGCCAGCCCGGGAGCAGATACTCGGCGATGGTCATGCTGGCGGCCACCCGGAGCCGCGAGTCGCGCTGTCCGCGCAGGGCCTGTGTGCCCGCGTGGAAGGCCTCGGCGGCCTCGACGACGCGGCGGGCCCAGTCGGTGACGAGGGCACCTTCGTCGGTGAGCCGCGATCCGCGCGGGGAGCGGTCGACGAGGGAGAGGCCGAGCATCCGCTCCATGGAGCGGATGCGGCTGCTCGCGGCCGGCTGGGTGATGCCGAGTTCGCGCGCCGCGCGGCCCAGGCTGCCGTGGCGGGCCACGGCGAGCAGGAGTTCCAGCGCGCCGAGGTCCGGTACGCGGTGGGTGAGCGAGGCCCTCTCGCCGTCATTGGTCATAAAGCCAGTTTATGACCTCATAGGGACAACGTCCCTGGTGGGAGGCGCGGTAAGGCGGGAAGGTGCTTTCATGGTCACCCTCACGGAGTCTCGCTCCCCTTCGTATGCCCCTTCGGATGTCCCTCGCCGGCAGGCCGTGCGGTACTTCGGCCCGAACTGGTACGCCACCGTCATGGGCACGGCGATCGTGGCGACCGCGGGTACGGCTCTCGGTGTGCCGGGCGTGCAGGCAGTGTGGGTGCTCTCCGTGCTGCTGCTGGCCGTGGTGGCGACCGCCCGCGCGGGCCACTGGCTGCACCACCGGGACCAGGCCCGGGCTCATCTGCTCGACCCGGCCGTCGCCCCGTTCTACGGGTGCCTGGCGATGGCCCTCCTCGCGGTCGGGGCGGCGACGCTCACGGCGGGCAGGGAGGTGATCGGCGAGAGCGCGGCGGTGGCTGTGGACGCGGTGCTGTTCACGGTGGGGACGCTGGTCGGGCTGGCCGTTGCCGTCGGGATCCCGTATCTGATGGTCGTACGGCATCAGGTGGAGCCCGGCAGCGCCTCGCCCGTGTGGCTGCTGGCGGTGGTGCCGCCGATGGTGTCCGCCGCGACCGGGCCGCTGCTCGTGCCGCATCTGCCGGCCGGACAGATGCGGGAGACGCTGGTGCTGAGCTGCTACGGGATGTTCGGGGTCAGCCTGCTGGCCACTATGGTTATTCTGCCGTTGGTCTTCGCACGGCTGGTTCACTACGGCCCGCTGCCACTCGCGATGACGCCCACGCTCTTTCTCGTTCTCGGGCCGCTGGGGCAGTCGGTCACGGCGGTGAGCCAGCTGGCGGATGTCGCGCCCGAAGGGCCGTACACCGCGTTCGCCCTGGTCTACGGACTGCCCGTGATGGGGTTCGCGCTGTTCTGGCTGGTGCTCGCCGGCGCCATGGTGGTGCGGGCCCATCGCCGCGGGATGCCGTTCGCGATGACGTGGTGGGGGTTCACCTTCCCCGTCGGCACGTGCGTGACGGGGGCGGCCGGGCTGGGGCGGCACACCGGGCTGGTGGCCTTCGAATGGCTGGCGGATGCGCTGTTCGTACTGCTGGTGGCCGCCTGGGCGGTGGCCGGGGTGCGTACGCTGCGCGGACTGCTCAGCGGTGTGCTGCTCGCAGCGCCGCAGCCAGCGCCGCAGGCGCCTCGGCCAGCGACGGCCCGTACCAGGTGAGATGACGTCCGCTGACGAGCGCGGCGGGCATCCCCGGGAACGCCTCGGGCCCGTCGTCCGCGGTGAAGGCGTACGGCTCGTCGGGGAGCACGACCAGGTCCGCCCCGGAAGCGTTCAGCTCGTCGATCGGGATACGGGGGTAACGGTCGGCGTGCGCGTCGTAGAGATTGCGCACGCCCAGCCTGGCCAGCAGGTCACCGGCGAAGGTGTCGCGGCCGAGGACCATCCAGGGACGCCGCCAGATCGGCACCACGGCGCTCAGCCACTCGTACGGGACCACGGCGTCCCAGGCCGCCTCCGCCTCGTCGAGCCAGCGGGGGCGTGACACCCCGCACGCCTCGAGGGTCCGTTCCAGTTCCTGGAAGGCCTGCGGCAGGGTGCGCACCTCGGTGAGCAGCACCTCCAGTCCGGCGGCGCGCAGCGCGGCCAGGTCGGGCTCGCGGTTCTCCTCCTCATTGGCGACGACGAGGTCGGGGCGGAGCCGGCCGATCTTCTCGACGTCCGGGTTCTTGGTGCCTCTGATCCGTACGACGTCGAGGCCCCCCGGGTGGCTGCACCAGTCGGTGGCGCCGACCAGCAGACCCGGGGCACTGACGGCGATCGCCTCGGTGAGGGAGGGGACGAGCGAGACGACACGCATCAGGACTCCGTGACTTCGACGTGGTCGGCGACGGCGACGACGAGGATGCGAGTGCCGGGCTCGGTGGCGCGCCAGCGGTGCCTTACTCCGCCGGACAGATACAGGGTGTCGCCGCGTTCCAGCCGGTACGCCCGGCCTTCGGCCTCCACCTCGGCGGTGCCGTCGGCGATGTACATCAGCTCGTCGTTGCGGTGCCGGTATTCGCGGCCCGCGTCGTGCTCGCCGGTGAATTCCAGGGCGTGCAGCTGGTGGTGGCCGTGCACGACGGGGCGCACCCGGGTGTCCGCGACGAGACCGGAATCGTCACCGGCCCGTACGACGTCGACGGTACGGGCCGCGTCGGCCGCCGCGAGCAGCTGCACCGCCGTGGTCTCCAGTGCGTCCGCGACCCGCTCGAGCGAGCGCATGCTGGGGCGGGCCCGCTCGTTCTCGATCTGGCTGAGGAACGGCACGGAGAGGCCACTGCGCGCGGCGACAGCTGCGAGTGTCAGGTCCAGGGCCCTGCGCCTTCTGCGGACAGCCGCGCCCACCCGAAGCGTGTCCTTCGAGTCCTTGTCGTCCATATCGCCCATCACTCCCGCTCCCTCCCTCTGCATGCACCTTACGCAGCTTCGGCGAGCGGTTTCGCACGTATGTCACATGCGCTTCACATAAGCACTCCGGATTCGATTCCGCCTGTCGCCGTCGAACAAAGTTCGACAGAGCGTCGCCCCGCCGGTTCGTGCCGGCGGGGCGACGGGGGTGTCACTGCGGGGTCAGCCGGTCGGGGTCAGCTTCTCGGCGAGACCCGGGTTCTCCTTGAGCCAGGCGCGGACCGCCTCCTGCTCCTTGCCCTTGCCGGTCTGCTGGATCTTCGCCTCGAGGCCGGTGAGCTGCTGCTCGCTCAGCTTGAAGGACTTGAGCCACTTCGCGACCTCGGGGTTGTCCTCGGCGAAGCCCTTGCGAGTCAGGGTGTGCACGCCGTCTCCCTTGCCCCAGGTGCCCTTCGGGTCCTTGAGCTTCTTCAGGTCGTAGTCGCTGTACGCCCAGTGCGGCGACCAGAGCGTGACGACGATCGGCTCCTTCTTGGCGTACGCGCGCTTCAGCTCGGCCAGCATGCCGGGCGTGGAGCCGTCGACGACCTGGTACTCCTTGTCGAGGCCGTACGCGGGCAGGACCTTGTCCTTGAGCAGCCCCATCATGCCCGCACTGGGCTCGATGCCGATGATCCGCCCCTTGAACTGGTCCGACTTGCCCTTGAGGTCGTCGAGGGAGTCGATTCCCTTCATGTACGAGGGGACGGCCAGCTCCAGCGAGGTGGGCCCGTACCAGGCGCCCATGTCCTCGAGCTCGTTCCGGTACTTCGCCCAGTAGTTGGCATGGGTGACCGGCAGCCAGGCGTCGGTCTGGAAGTCGATCTGTCCGCCGGCCATGCCGGTGTACAGCGCCCCGGCCTCGTACTGCTTGGCGTCGACCTCGTAGCCGTGTTCTTCCAGCAGTTCCTTCCACAGGAAGGTGGAGGCGACACCCTCGTCCCAGGGGATGTAGCCCAGGGAGATCTTCTTGCCGTTGCCGGTGCCGGTCCCGGCCACCGCGGTCCCGGAGGTGGTCCCGCCGAACATGCCCATGCCGCCGGCGATCAGCGACAGGACGACGATGCCGGCGACCGCGAAGGCGGGGCGGGGACGGTGGTTCCGGATGCGGAGGCGGCCGCCGGCCGCGGCCCTGGCCTTGGCGAGGGCCCGGCGGCCCAGCGGGGAGACCTGGCGGCCGAGGGCACCGGTCATCCGGTCCAGGTACATGGCCAGGATGACGATGGAGACGCCCGCCTCGAAGCCGAGGCCGATGTCGACGTTGCCGATGGCGCGGTAGACCGCGCCGCCCAGACCGCCGCCGCCGACCATGCCGGCGATGACGACCATCGACAGGCCCAGCATGATGACCTGGTTGATGCCCGCCATGAGGGTGGGCAGGGCGAGCGGGAGCTGCACCCGCAGCAGGGTGTCGCGGGGCGTGGTGCCGAATGCCTCGGCGGCCTCGACGAGTTCGCCGTCGACCTGGCGGATGCCGAGCTCGGTCATCCGTACGCCCGGAGCCAGCGCGAAGACGATGGTGGCGATGATGCCGGGGACGACACCGACGCCGAAGAAGATGATGCCGGGGATCAGATAGACCATCGCCGGCATGGTCTGCATGAAGTCCAGCACGGGACGGACGACCGCGCTGACCGTCTTGGACCGCGACGACCAGATGCCGAGCGGCACGGCCAGCGCCAGGGTGACCACGGTCGCGACGAGCACCAGCGACAGGGTGCCCATGGCCTCGTCCCACAGCTCGACCGAGTCGACGAGCGCGAATCCGGCGAAGGCGAGGACGCCGGCGAGCAGGCCCCGCAGCCACCATGCGGCGACGGCGAGGATGCCCGCGAGGAGCAGCGGCGCGGGGGCGGAGAGCACCGCGTCGACCGCGTCGTACATGCCGGTGACAAGGGCGCTGATCGCGTCGAACAGCCAGGAGAGGTGGCTCTGGAGGAAGCCGACTGCGCTGTCGACCCAGTCGCCGAGCGGGATCCTAGGCATGCGCGGTCACCTCCTCGTGGCCGGCACATGCCACGGGCGGACGCGTCTCGTCGCCGAGGAGTCCGATGATGCTGGACTGCTCGACGACACCGACCAGCTCCCCGGTCTCGTCCTTCACGGCGACGGGGTGCGGCACCCGTGCGCTGACGCCGCACAGGTCGGCGACCGCCGTCTCGGTGGTGACCGACTCGCAGGTGCAGACGTCGGCGTCGTGGCCGGTCTCCGGCTCGCTCATCACCGCGGCGGCGGTCAGCACCCTGGACCGGTCCACGTCCTGGATGAAGGAAGCGACGTAGTCGTTGGCGGGAGCGGTGAGGATGTCCTCGGCCGTGCCGAGCTGGACGATCCGCCCGTCGCGCATCACGGCGACCCGGTCGCCGAGGCGCATGGCCTCGTTCAGGTCGTGGGTGATGAAGACGATGGTCTTCTTCAGGGTCTTCTGCAGCTCCAGCAGCTGGTCCTGCATATCGCGGCGGATCAGCGGGTCGAGCGCGCTGAACGACTCGTCCATGAGCAGCAGATCGGCGTCGGTGGCGAGTGCGCGGGCCAGGCCGACCCGCTGCTGCATTCCGCCGGACAGCTCGTCCGGCCAGGAGTCCTCCCAGCCTTCGAGGCCGACAAGAGCCAGCGCCTCGGCGGCGCGCCGCTCGCGTTCGGCACGGTCGACGCCCTGGACCTCGAGGCCGTAACCGGCGTTGTCGAGGACGCTGCGATGCGGGAAGAGCGCGAAGTGCTGGAAGACCATGCTGATCCGGGTGGAGCGCACGGTGCGCAGCTCGCGCGCGCTCAGCGCGGTCAGATCCCGGCCGTCGAAGAGCACCCGGCCCGCGGTGGGCTCGAGCAGGCCGTTCAGCATGCGCAGCAGGGTGGACTTCCCGGATCCGGAAAGGCCCATGACGACGAAGATCTGGCCCGGCTCGACGGTGAACGAGGCATCGATCACCGCCGCGGTGGTTCCGTCGGCGCGCAGCTCGTCACGGTCGGCGCCGCCTTCGAGCCTGCGTACCGCGTCTTGCGGTCGTCTGCCGAACACCTTGTACACATGGTCGGCCTGCAGCCTGGACACATAAACCTCACGGGTCGTACCGAGAACGGCCCGTTCCCCCCGCCGGCGGGCCGTGGAGCGAGGCGGAATCGGTCCGCCGACCCGGTTTACCCAGCAATTGTTGAATGCCCGAACGGGTTCGCTCCGGACGCGCGCCTGCCCCGGACGGTTCCCGGCCAAACGCAAGAGTGATCCAGGTCACGGACGACGGGAGAGCCTGTGGGCGTGAGAGACGCGACGCGACGGCCACGCCGACGTCCCAGGCCGTGATGCTCGAAAGTCAGGAATGATGGGGCCATGGCCGCCCCTCGAAAACTGCTCCTGCTCGACACCGCCTCCCTCTATTTCCGCGCCTACTTCGGCGTACCCGACTCCGTCCGGGCCCCCGACGGCACGCCCGTCAACGCGGTGCGCGGGCTGCTCGACTTCATCGCGCGTCTCGTCCAGGACCACCGCCCGGACGACCTGGTCGCCTGCATGGACGCCGACTGGAGGCCTCACTGGCGGGTCGAGCTGATCCCTTCGTACAAGGCACACCGGGTGGCCGAGGAGACGGAGACCGGGCCGGACGTGGAGGAGGTACCGGACACGCTCAGCCCCCAGGTTCCGGTGATCGAGGCGGTGCTGGACGCGCTCGGCATCGCGCGGGTCGGTGTGGCGGGGTACGAAGCGGACGATGTGATCGGCACCCTGGCCGGGCGCGCCACGGGTCCGGTGGACATCGTCACCGGCGACCGGGACCTGTACCAGCTGGTCGACGACGCCTGCGGGGTGCGGGTGCTGTATCCGCTGAAGGGCGTCGGCACCCTCCAGATCACCGACGATGCCTGGCTGCGCGAGAAGTACGGAGTGGACGGCTCCGGGTACGCCGATCTGGCGCTGCTGCGCGGCGACCCGAGCGACGGACTGCCCGGGGTGCCGGGCATCGGGGAGAAGACCGCGGCCAAGCTGCTCGACGCGTACGGCGATCTGGCCGGGATCATGGCGGCCGCCGACGATCCAGCGTCCAGGCTGACTCCCACCCAGCGCAAGCGGCTGGACGAGGCACGCGACTATGTGGCGGTCGCGCCGAAGGTGGTCCGGGTCGCCTCGGACGTACCGCTGCCGGAGTTCGATCCGGCGCTCCCGGGCGCGCCCCGCGATCCGGAGGCGCTCGACGCGCTCGCCACGCGCTGGGGACTGGGCGGTGCACTGTCCCGTCTGCTCTCCACTCTCCAGGCGTAGGGTGCTAACTTAGGCAAACCTAAGCACCCAGTGATTCCGGGGAGAGAGTCGTGGCAGAAGCACCCGCCCGCAAGGCACCGCAGGCCCATGAGGCACGCGTGGTGCGCACCGAGCGGCTCACCCCGCACATGATCCGTCTCGTGCTGGGCGGCGAGGGCCTCGCCGCCTTCGAGTCCGGATCGCACACGGACCGCTACATCAAGCTGCTCTTCGCTCCGGAGGGCGTGAGCTACCCCGAGCCGTTCGACATCGGGCACATCCGCGCGGAGTTCCCGCGTGACCAGTGGCCGAGCCAGCGTACGTACACGGTGCGCGCCTGGGACGCCGGCCGGCGCGAGCTGACCGTCGACTTCGTCGTCCACGGCGACGAGGGAATCGCCGGGCCCTGGGCCGCCCGGGTCCAGCCCGGTGAGACGGTGCGCTTCACGGGCCCCGGCGGCGGCTACGCCCCGGACGCCGGCGCCGACTGGCATCTACTCGCCGGCGACGAGAGCGCGCTGCCCGCGATCGCGGCGGCCCTGGAGCAGATGCCGACGGAAGCCGATGTGCGCGCCCTCGTCGAGGTGGCGGGGCCGGAGGAGGAGCAGAAGATCGCCACGCCGGACGGCGTGACGGTGATCTGGCTGCACCGCGGCACCCGCCCGACGGGCGAGGCCCTCGTCGCCGCGGTGCGCGACCTCGACTTCCCCGCAGGCGATGTGCACGCCTTCGTCCACGGCGAGGCGGGCACGGTCAAGGAGCTGCGCCGCCATCTCCGTATGGACCGTGGTGTCCCGCGCGAGCGCCTGTCGATCTCCGGCTACTGGCGCCTGGGGCAGACCGACGAGGGCTGGCGGGCGATCAAGCGCGAGTGGAACGCCCAGGTGGAGCACGAGCAGGAGCCCGTCGCGCCGGTTGCCTGACCCGCCCTGCGGGGGGCGCCGCCCCAGGTCCGCTGGACCGGGGCCCGCAGGACGTTCCGCGCGCCCAGGGGCGCAGCCCCCGGGCGCGCCCCTGGATCAGGCCGGGGGAAAGCGGCGGACCGACGCGTCCACATGGGCGAGCCTGCGCATCGCGGCAAGGACCGCATCGCCCAGGACCGTGCCGATGACCACGCTCTCCACCAAGTCCTCGACGGCGACCCGGCGGCCGACATAGTCGAGGTCCGCACGGGCTATACCCTCCACCGCGTCCGCGTAGTCGTCGAGCACCTCGGCGAACAAGGATCCGTGGCCGACGCGCGCCAGGGCGGTCACCGCGCCGACGAGTGACTCCACGGCCGGGTGGGACCGGTCCACACACCAGCCGCGCCTCGCGAGAAACGCCTCCACCTCGCCGCGCGCGGCCTCCTTCTCCCCCTCCCCGTCATCACCGCGCTCCACGGCGATCCGGGTCGAAGCCGTGCCCAGGACCCTGTGCACGGGGCGCGCCGGATCGTCCACCGCCGCGAGCACCTCCGCCACCGCGGCCACCGACAGACCTCCGACGTCGATCAGTGCGCGGATCAGCCGCAGCCGGCGCTCGTGGAGTTCGCTATAGCTCGCCTGGTTCGGGCTGGTCAACTGCCCTGCCTGAAGCAGCCCTTCACGGACGTAGTACTTGATCGTCGGTACCGAGACCCCGGTTCTCCGGCTCAACTCACCTATGCGCATGGCACATTCTCCCTCCCGTACTTGCCAACTCCTCAGCCGGTCATGGATAGTGACATTATCCGATAGCGAATAGTGCCACTATCCATCTCCCCCGTACGGAGGTCCTGTCATGCGTTTACGCCCGAATCCCGCCTGGCATCGCCCACTTGTCGCGTTCTCCGCAGCCATGACTGTCATGGCGGCCGTATCCGCCGTGGGCCTGATCGTCGACGAGCGGATGCTGGCCGGCTCACCGATCTGGTTCAAGCCGTTCAAGTTCTCGGTCTCGTTCGTCGCGTACGGACTGTCGCTTGCCTGGATGCAGTCGCTGCTCACCCGGGGCCGCCGGACGGCCTGGTGGGCCGGAACGGTCGTCCTCGTGGCGAGTCTGGTCGAGATGGCGATCATCGTGGGTCAGGTGATCCGCGGAAAGCGCAGCCATTTCAATGTCGAAACGCCCTTCGACCAGACGCTGTTCAGCATCATGGGCGGAACGGTCGTCGTTCTCTGGCTCAGCACCCTGGTCATCGCCCTGCTGACGTTCCGTGACCGGCTCCCGGACCGAGCCACCGCGTGGGCCGTCCGGTTCGGCTCGGTCATCGCACTCGCCGGCGCGGCCATCGGTTTTCTGATGACGAGGCCCACGCAGGAGCAGCTGGAGGCGGACCGTACCGGGGTGGCGAAGGTCGTCGGCGCGCACAGCGTCGGCGTGCCGGACGGCGGCCCGTCGATGCCGCTCACCGGCTGGTCGACCACCGGCGGCGATCTACGCATCCCGCACTTCGTGGGCATGCACGCCCTCCAGGTGCTCCCCCTGCTCCTGCTGGCCTTGATCGCGCTGGCTCCGCGCTTTCCGCGACTGCGTGACGATCACGCACGGCTGCGATTGGTGCTGGTCGCCTCGGGGGCGTACGCCGCCGTGTTCGGCCTCGTCACCTGGCAGGCGCTGCGCGGCCAGGGGCTCATCCACCCGGACGGGCCGACGCTCGGCGCCGGCGCACTGATTGTCATCGGCACCGCGGTCGCCGCGGGTCTCGCTCTGCGCACCTCCCCCGCCCCCGTTTCCGCCGACGCTGCTCTTCCTTGTGCTGCGCCAATTCCTCGCACGCCCGGCTCCGAATGCTCTGCACACAGGGCCCACTCCCTGAAGGAGACCGCGTGAACGAAGCCGCCCGCCGGAGCGGCGCTCCCCCGCCGGGCCCCGGCCCGAGGAACTCCTCGGCCGCGTGCCCCTCGGCAATCAGGAGGCCTTCGCCCCGCCGTACAACCTGCTCGCGGGACCGGTGCCGGGGCTGGTACGGATTGTGCTGCGCGACCCCGCCAGTCCGAGGAGGTCGCCCAGGCGGTGCTGACCGAGGTCTGGCGCACCGCCGCCCGCTTCGATCTGTCCCGGGGCAGCGCGATGACCCGGGTACTGACGCCGGCTCACCGGCGTGCGGTGGACCGGGTACGGTCCGCGCAGGCGTCCGCGCGAAGGTGCCCCTCTCCCACGGGCCGCTGTTCGAGCCCGGAGCCAGGACGTCGTTCTCCCACACCAATGACGTCCTTACCGCGCTGATCCTGAAGAAGGCCGGCGCACCGGGAACGGAGCGCGAGCAAGTACGGCGGCGCCTGCGCGCCGCGGCGCTGAGCGCCCATGTCGCGACGGCGGAGGAACCGGAGCGCTACCGGCAGGTGCTGGAGTCCTTCCTCGGCCGATGGAAGCCCTCCTGTGAGACCTCGGCCCCGTCAGCGGGCGAAGGAGTCCAGGACGCGGCCCAGCGCACGGTCGAAGAACGCGTCCAGGTCGATCGGGCCGGCGTCCTCCGCGAAGGAGGCGGCCATGCGCGGGTACTTGCCGGTGGCGATCTCCCGGGACAGATAGCCGATGCGTGCCGCTTGCTCCTGCTGCTCCGACCAGGGCAGGGAGCGGCTGCGCTCCGCCGTGGCCAGTTCGTTGGCGACGTATGTCGTCACCATGCCGTTGACCATCGCGACCAGTTCCATCTTCGTGCCGTACGTCGCGTCGAGGCCGTCGAGGCAGGCCAGGCAGTGCTCCAGGTAGCGCAGGGCGTTGGGGCTGAAGCCGTAGACCGGTGACATGAGCCTCGGCAGCCAGGGGTGGCGGTGCATCAGGGCGCGGGTCTGGTGGGTGAGGGCCATCAGGTCGGCGCGCCAGTCGCCCGAGGGTTCGGCGGTCAGGTCGTACTCGGCGCTGACCACGTCGACCATCAGCTCGTACAGGTCCTCCTTGCGCGGGACGTAGTTGTAGAGCGACATGGTGCCGCAGCCCAGTTCCGCGGCGACGTGCCGCATGGACACCGCGTCGATGCCGCGCTCGTCCGCGATGCGGACCGCCGCGGCCGCGATGTCGGCGCGGGTGTACGCGGGCCGGGGGCCGCGGCCGGTGCGCTCGGGGCGCGCCCAGATCACTTCGGGTTCAGCAGGTCGCCCCGCCATCGATCATCACCTCACCCACCATCGTAGTTACGTACACCGTACGTAGTGCGCTAGGCTGCACATATGACTTCTACGTACGCTGTACTTAGTGAGGGGCTGGAGAAGCGCTTCGGCGAAGTCCACGCCCTGCGCGGCCTCGATCTCGCGGTCGCCGAGGGCACGGTCTGCGGGGTGCTCGGCCCCAACGGCGCGGGCAAGACCACCGCCGTGCGGGTACTGACCACCCTCACCACGCCCGACGCGGGCACCGCCCGGGTCGCGGGGCACGATGTGCTGCGCGACCCGAATGCGGTCCGGGCTGCCATCGGGGCCACCGGGCAGCACGCCTCGGTCGACGGCGACCTCAGCGGGCGCGAGAACCTGCGGCTGTTCGCGAAGCTGCTCCGCCTCAGGGGCGCCGCCGGCCGGGTACGGGCCGACGAACTACTGGACCGCTTCGAGCTCACAGAGGCAGCGGACCGCCCCGCCAGGACCTACTCGGGCGGTATGCGGCGGCGCCTGGACCTCGCCGCCGGCCTGCTGATCAGGCCCCGGGTGCTGTTCCTCGACGAGCCGACGACGGGGCTCGACCCGCAGAGCCGCAACCGGATCTGGGCCGCCGTACGCGAACTGGCCGCCGAGGGCACCACCGTGCTGCTCACCACCCAGTACCTGGAGGAGGCCGACCAGCTCGCCGACGACATCGTGCTGATCGACCACGGCCGGGCCGCCCATCGCGGCACTCCGGCCGAACTCAAGGCGACCGTCGGCTCGTTCGCGGAAGTGGTGGTCGCCGACGAGTCGGCGCTGCACGCTGCCGCAGCCGTGCTCGACCGGCTCACCGGAGCCGAACCGGTGCTCGACCGGGAACGCCGTACGGCGGGCGCGTCCGCCGTAGACCCGGCACTCACCCTCCCCCGGCTCGTCCGCGAGCTGGATGCCGCGGGCGTGCCGCTGGTCGACGCGAGCCTGCGTCCGCCGACCCTCGACGAAGTCTTCCTCCGCCTGACCGACCGCGATCCGGACGACCGCAGGGAGCTTGCCGCATGAGCACCATGAGCACTCTGATGTACGACGGCACGGCGATGCTCGGCCGCCACCTCCAGCGCATCAGGCGGGCCCCCGGCCTGCTGGTCCTCACCCAGACCATGCCGATCACGATGCTGCTCTTCTTCGGCTATGTCTTCGGCAGCGCACTCGCCATGCCGGGCGAGGAGTACCGCGCCTATCTGGTGCCCGGACTGCTGGTGGCGACCGCCGCCAACGGCCTCATGACCGGGATGTTCCAGGCCGCCCAGGACTCGCACCGCGGGGTGATGGACCGGTTCCGGACGATGCCGGTGAGCCGTGCGGCAGTGCCGCTCGGCCAGTCGGCCGCCGATCTGCTCACCACGGCCGCCGGGATGGTGCCGCTGATACTGGTGGGGCTGGCGGTGGGCTGGCGGATCGAGGGAGGCGTGCTCGACGCGCTCGGCGGCTTCGGACTGCTGCTGCTCTTCCGCTTCGCGACCACCTGGATCGGCATCCTCCTCGGGCTGGCCTCACAGAGCGAGGAGGCGGCCGGTCAGCTGGGCAGCGCGACATTCATCCTGCCGCTGATGTCCAACGCCTACATCCCGACCGACAACCTGCCCGGCTGGCTGCGCACGGTCGCCGAGTGGAACCCGATCAGCGCGGTGACCACGGCCGTCCGCGAGCTGTTCGGCAATGCCACGCCCCCCGCGGACGCCGCCTGGCCGGTGGCCCACCCGGTCGCCGGATCGCTGGGCTGGTGCCTGCTGCTCCTCGTGCTCTTCGTACCGGCGGCCGTCAGGAAGTACGCCCGGCCCCACTGATCCCGTGCAGAACGACCGGGAATGGCGGCGCCTTGCCGAGCGGGTGCTGGGGCGGCCGGAACTCGCCGACGACCCCGTCTTCGCCACCAATCAGGCCCGTACGGCCCACCATGGGAAGACGGACGCGGTGGTGGCGGAGACGCTGGTCGCGCTGGGTACGGACGAGGCTGTGGCCCGTCTCGAGGAGGCCGGCAGCGCCTGTGCCCGGCTCAACACCGTCGCGGACGTGGCCGCGCACCCTCAACTCGAAGCGCGCGACAAATGGCGAGAAATCGATTCACCGGCCGGGCCGCTGCGGGCACTGCTGCCGCCGATCACTCTGCCGGGTGGAGCACCGTTGCGCATGGGCGGGGTTCCCGCGCTCGGTGAGCACACCGACGCACTACTGCTGGACCTGGGGATGACGGCCGAGCGGATAGCAGCACTGCGCCGGGACGGAGTGATCGGCTGAGCGTCCTGGTTCAGCCGCGGCTGCCGAACAGCGAGCGGCGCAGCCGTCGCAGAGGAGCGAAGAGCGAGACCCGGGCACCCCTGCCCGTACGTGCGTGGGACACGTCCCGCGCGGTGAGCTCGCGCATCAGCAGGGTCGCCTCCGCCGTCTCGCGCACCGGGACGGCAGGGCCCGCCAGCACCGCGAGATGACGGTCGAGGCGCCTGCTGGCCGCAGTGCTCCCACAAGTAATGGCAGGCACACGCGGCCTGCTGCGCATTGCTATCTGTTCCATGTCACTCCCCACCCGTACGAGACCCGGCCCGGGCAGGGTAACCCTATCGCCCCGCCATCACACTCGTGTATCCCGTGATGGGATTCACCGCAACCATATGGTTGTTGACGATTACTCTCCGAATCCATCTGATTCCAGGGCGAGTTGGACAGTCCTCGGTGCGGCGACAGGCGGCGTTCGCCCCGAGGTGCGGATTGGTGTTCAAGGGGGCGGCAACGGCTCCGAGTTGAGCTAACTTGGAGAGGTTTCGTCCGTGATGCCGCTCTGCTGCGGATGGGGGGCTCGCCTGTGAGCGAAGTGCCGGGGAACGGAAGGGTGGTGGCGGGCCGGTACCGCCTTCTGGACCCACTGGGCGAGGGCGGCATGGGGGTCGTATGGCGCGCCCGTGACGAGGTGCTGGGCCGCGAGGTCGCCGTCAAGGAGGTCCGGGCGCCCGCATACCTCGACACGGCGGACGTACACCGGCTGTACACCCGGCTGGAACGCGAGGCCTGGGCCGCGGCCCGGGTCTCGCACCGCAATGTGGTGACGGTCCACGACGTGGCGAGCGAGGACGGCCGGCCCTGGATCGTGATGGAGCTCGTACGGGGGCTCACCCTCTCCGACGTACTGGACGCCGACGGCCCGATGCCGCCGCAGCGCGCCGCGCGCATCGGGGCGGAGGTCCTGGCGGCTCTGCGGGCCGCACACGGGGCGGGCGTCCTGCACCGCGACGTGAAGCCGGGCAATGTACTGATCGCCAATGACGGACGGGTGGTGCTCACCGACTTCGGCATCGCGATGATCGAGGGCACCGCCACCCTCACCATGACCGGCGAGGTGGTGGGCTCACCCGAATTCCTCGCGCCGGAGCGGGCGTTGGGACGGACGCCGGGTCCCGCTTCGGACCTGTGGTCACTGGGTGTGCTGCTGTACGCCGCGGTCGAGGGCAACTCGCCGTTCCGCCAGAACACTCCGCTCAATACGCTCCGCGCGGTCGTCGACGAGGAACTGCCACCGCCCCGACGGGCCGGGCCGCTCGCCCGGGTCATCGAGGGCCTGCTGCGCAAGGATCCCGACGAACGGCTGTCCGGTGCCGAGGCGGAGGCGATGCTACGGGTGGTGGCGGCGGGCGGCACCCCGCGTACGCCCACGACGGTGGTGCCGTCCTCCCCCGGTCCGTACACCTCCTCCGATCCGTACACGCCGACCGTCGCGGCCACACCCACGGGGGCACCGACGCCGCAGCCCGTACCGGACCACGGCGTTCGGCCGGAGCCGGACCGGCCCCGCGGGGCGGGTGTGGTGCTGGCGGCCGGGGTGGCGATCCTGCTGCTGGCCGTCGGCGGGCTGACCTGGGCGCTGGTCAACCGGGAGGACCCAGGCGGCGGTGACACGAGCAGCGGAGGCGTCAGCACGGGCGGTACATACGGCGGGAGCGGCGGGTCCGGCAGCAGCGGAGGAACCACCGGGGGCACCGACGGCGGTACGGCCACGGGCGGGGGCACCACTGCGGCCAGTACACCCGCCACCGGCGGCAGCAGCACCAGCGGCAAGGGACACACCACCACCCCGCCGCCCGCGCCGCAGACCGTCAAGGTCGCCCTACGGGCCGTCCGGGGAAGTTACGAGGGCCCGTGCCCGGCCCAGGAAGGCGAGGCCCCGGCGTTCGAGGCGGACATCACGGTCGGCCGCGCACCCACGGAGGTCGACTACCGCTGGGTGGCGACGAGCGGCCACGGCGGCACGGAGTGGAAGACGCTGAGCTTCCCGGCGGGCGGGCCGAAGACGCGGCAGGTGAATCACACGGTGGCGGAGTACCGGCTCGCCGAGCCCCTCCACGACGAGCTCCGCATCGAGGTCCGGCGGCCGCTCGAGGCCACGTCCGACGTGGTGACGTACTCGGTGACCTGCCGGGAGGAGACCCCGACGGACGGGCCCTCCACCCCTGTCACGGCGACGGCGGATCAGGCCGCGTTGGTGAGGACGGGCAGGTAGCCGCCGGACTGGCCCGCGGCGGTGGGGTGGTAGGAATCGCTCATGTTGAGCAGGTTCACGCTGTGCAGCCAGGAGTCACCCGAGCAGATCTCGTGGTTGGTGAAGGTCGTGGTGACATCCCCGTAGGTGAAGCCATGGTCGGCGGCGCGCTTGGCGGTAACGGAGTTCAGACGGTTGGCTGTGCTGTTGAGCGCGCTGCGCTCGGTCTCCGACAGTCCGGCGATGCAGGTGCCGTTGAGCTTGTAGAGCCGGGGGTAGCCCAGGACGACGACACGCGCTGCCGGGGCCTTGGCCCGGACCGCGTTGTAGACCCGGTCGAGGTTGCCGGGCAGGGTGCTGTCGATATAGGCGTTGGCCTGGGCGACGCGCTGCAGGCAGGTGGCCTCGGAGTTGAGGACACAGGTGGTCATGACGTCGGCGAAGCTGGCGTCGTTGCCGCCGACAGTGAGGCTGACGAGGTCGGTCGAGGAGTTCAGCGGGCCCAGCTGATTGGCGATCACATCGCCCGTACGGGCGCCGGAACAGGCGGTGAAGGCAAAGCTCGCGGGTGCGTTGGCATTCTTCCAAAGAACGGCATAGGCACGGGTGCTGCGCTTGCAGGAGCCGCTCGCGCTGTCGTAACTGCCGGCTCCCACGCCGGAGCTGTACGAGTCGCCGATGGCCACATAGTCGACCGCCGCGGCCTGCTGGGCCGCGGCGGCCGCACCCGCCCCGGTCACTGCGAGTGTGGCGGAGAGCAGTAACGCGGACGCGTATGCCGTGATGCGGGCCAGTCTCATGGAACCTCCCCTGTGCGGAATCTCTGTCTACTGGGTGGTAGCAGCTGTCGCACCAGTGGTACCAGGTGTCACACAGCAAGCGGAAGTGCTCATGCCAAAAACATTCGGCGTAGAAAAATTCACGGACCTGACGTTTCACAACCGCTGCGCTTACGGAAAATGACACACCGTCACCGAACGCGTGAGGCGTATGACACCTCCGGGAACGTTCGCACACCCCTCTGCGTCCTTGACGCGGCTCCCTCACCTGCGCGACATTGAAGCCCGGCATCCGGCGCTTCGGGGGGCAAAGTCGCCAATGCAGACCTTCAGTGACAGTGCGACAGCAGGCAGCGGGCAGTCGGCTTCCGACCAGGGCGGTGATACCGTGCCGGCTCTCGCGGGCGCGGCGGTCTCCGTGTCGGCGGTGGGCGCGGTGCTGGCGCTCACCGATCTGGCCTCTCCGCTGCGCGCACCTTTCGTTCTCTTCTTCCTTCTTGCCGCTCCGGCCTCGGCGCTGGCCTTCGGCTTACGGGGCCTGGAACCGCTGGGGCGGCTCGTGGCGTCGTTGGCAGGGGCAGTCGCGATCGATCTGCTGATCGCGCAGGCGATGCTGGCCATGCACATATGGTCGGTCCGGGGTGGGATCGCGGCGGTTGCCGGGACAAGCGCCCTCCTCTTCCTCCTGCTGGCACTGGTACGGCTCCGAGAGGGCCGTACGGCGAGAAGGCAGAGGTCCTGACGTGGACATCACCGTGCACAGGCCGGGTGAACTGACCGCAGCCGACAGGGCGTCCTGGACCGTCATGCAGTCCAAGGCCCATCTGCACGGTTCACCCGAACTGGCAAACCCCTTCCTGTCGGCGGAGTTCGCCCTCGCGGTCGGCCGCTGCCGACGCGGAGTGCGGATAGCCGTCGCACGGGAGGACGGCGAGCCCGCTGCGTTCTTCCCGTACCAGAGATCGGCCGCCGGCGTCGGCCGGGCCGTCGGACTCGGGGTCTCCGACTGCCAGGGCCTCGTGCACAGGCCCGGGTTCAGCTGGGACGCGCGCGAGCTGTTGCGGGCCTGCGGGCTCGCGGTGTGGGAGTTCGACCATCTGGCGCAGGGACAGCAGCCGTTCGAGGCCGACGCCACCGGGTCGTACCCCTCACCCGTGATGGACATCGACCAGGGTTACGACGCCTACCTCGCGCATCTGCGCGCGCAGTCACCCAAGTTCACCCGGACGACCCTGGCCAAGGAGCGCAAGCTCGGCAGGGACATCGGCGAGGTGCGCTATGTGCACGACGAGCGCGACCCGCAGGTGCTGCGCACCCTCATGCGGTGGAAGTCCGCCCAGTACCGCAGAACCGGCCGCAGCGACCGGTTCGCCCACCCGTGGATCGCCCGGCTCGCCGAGCAGCTGTTCCACACCGGTTCCGATTCCTTCGGCGGGCTTCTCTCGGTCCTCTACGCCGGCGGCCGGCCGGTCGCCGCCCATTTCGGACTGCGCTCCGAACGGATCATCAGCTGCTGGTTCCCGGCCTATGATCCGGAGTTCTCGAAATATTCGCCCGGCCTGATCCTTCATCTGCGGATGGCCGAGGCGGCCGCCGCCGACGGAATCGCCTATCTCGACCTCGGCCGCGGCCAGAAGGAATACAAGGACTCCCTCAAGACGCGTGAACTCATGGTCTTCGAGGGCTGGGTGACACGCCGTCATCCAGTGGCCCTGGGACACCGGGCACATCGTGTGCCGGTACGGGCCCTGCGCAATACCGTCCTCTCCCGGCCCGAGTTGTTCGAGCCGGCCGACCGACTCCTCAAACGGATGGGAAGAATCCGAATACGCGCGTGACAAGCGTGAAGAGCAGGGGTCAAAAACATAAAAAAGTGAGACCACGTTCCAGGTCTTGCCATAGGGTCCCAATCATCAATACCGTCGTACATCCACCCGCATCGGTCCATCATGCAAGCGGCTCAAGGGGAGGGCTCTAGCGTCGCGATGGCTGCCGGAGCGGGGCGCGGTAGGGGGGTGCCGTGCTCGGCCTGCACGTGGGCCGAGTCGTGTTCCGCGCGGCAAGCAAAGCCAGCTCACCCGACCAGCACGGTGGTCGATACCTGCATGACCGGGGTGAGAACCCCCCTTTCGAACCGGACACTCATCCGGACTGCCCGGGGGCGGGCGGTCCACCGGACGAGAGGGACGTCAGACTCATGAGTTCTTTCCTGCGCCCGGCGGTTTCGGACATCGGCCGAATACCGAGCCAGTACCGGCCGGTCTCCTCGCATCTCGCCATCGCACCGCAGGTGAGCGTCGTGATACCCGCCATGAACGAGGCGGAGAATCTTCCGTACGTCTTCAAGACGCTCCCCGACTGGATCCACGAAGTGGTCCTGGTCGACGGGAATTCCACCGACGACACCGTCGAGGTCGCGCGTGAACTGTGGCCCGACGTCAAGGTCGTCAAGCAGCAGGGCAAGGGCAAGGGCGACGCGCTGATCAGCGGATTCGCCGCCTGCACCGGCGAAATCATCGTGATGGTCGACGCCGACGGCTCGGCCGACGGCGAGGAGATCGTCAGCTATGTGTCCGCACTCGTCTCGGGCGCGGACTTCGCCAAGGGATCCCGCTTCGCCAACGGCGGCGGCACGGACGACATGACCCCGATCCGCAAGCTCGGCAACCGGGTGCTGTGCGCCGTGGTCAACGCCAAGTTCGGCGCCCGCTACACCGACCTGTGCTACGGCTACAACGCCTTCTGGCGGCACTGCCTCGACGAGATCACCCTCGACTGCACCGGCTTCGAGGTCGAGACCCTGATGAACATCCGGGTCGTCAAGGCCGGGCTGAAGGTCCAGGAGATCCCCAGCCATGAGTACGTCCGGATCCACGGCGTCAGCAACCTCAGCGCCGTGCGGGACGGGCTGCGGGTGCTGAAGGTGATCCTCAAGGAGAGGGGCGTCCGCCGCACCGGGCGGCGCACCCCGCACCGGGTCCTGGGCGGCCTCAACGCCAAGCGGGGAGAGGTGTCTTGACGCCTCGTGACATCTCCGTGGTGATCTGCGTGTACACCGAGGACCGCTGGGAGGACATCCTCGCGGCGGTCTCCTCGGTGCGGCAGCAGTCCCTGCCCGCCCTCGAGACGCTGCTGATCGTGGACCACAACCCGGCACTGCTCGAACGGCTCGGCAAGGAGTTCCGGGAGACCGGGGAGGTGCGGGTGCTCGCCAACGCGGGCCCCCGCGGCCTCTCGGCCGGCCGCAACACCGGGATCGCCGCCGCCCGCGGCGAGATCGTGGCGTTCCTCGACGACGACGCCGTGGCCGAGCGCGACTGGCTGCGCCACTTCGACGGGGGCTACGACGACCCGCGGGTGATGGCCGTCGGCGGACGCACCATGCCGGCCTGGGCCTCGGGCCGCCGGCCGGTGTGGTTCCCCGAGGAGTTCGACTGGGTCGTCGGCTGTACGTACAAGGGGCTGCCGCCCGGCCGAGTACGAGTGCGCAATGTGCTCGGCGGGAACGCCTCGTTCCGCAAGTCGGTCTTCGAAGCCGCCGGCGGCTTCGCGACGGGCATCGGCCGGGACGGCGACAAGCGCCCCCTGGGCTGCGAGGAGACCGAACTGTGCATCCGGCTCAGCGCGGCGCTCCCGCAGGCCGTGCTGCTGATCGACGACCGTGCGGTGATCCACCACCGGGTCCCGGCCGCGCGCGAGCGCTTCGGCTATTTCCGCACCCGGGCCTACGCCGAGGGGCTGTCGAAGGCCCTCGTGGCTCGAAGTGTGGGCGCGGGCAGGGGACTCGAGTCCGAGCGCCGCTACACCACCCGCGTCCTGCCGGCCGGGGTGGCCCGCGGCCTGCGCGACGCCCTGCTCGGCCGCCCCGGCGGAGCGGGCCGGGCGGGGGCCATTGTGGCCGGGGTTGCGGCAGCGGCGGGAGGGTATGTCCTCGGAAGTGTCCGCTCCCGCGGAGGCGGAACGTTTCAGGTACCACGCATTGATCCCGTACCGGGGGGTGAGGGTCAGTGAACGAAGCCGTACCGATTCTGATGTACCACGCCGTGGGGCACCGTCCCGCCGAGGCGGCGTACGGGCTCTCCGTCTCCCCCGAGGCCTTCGCCGAGCAGATGGAGCTTCTCTCGGAGCATGGCTTCACACCACTGACGACGGCGGAGCTCGCCGGCACCTGGCGGAGATCGGGCCCGCTCCCGGCACGCCCGGTGCTGATCACCTTCGACGACGGGTACGAAGGCGTGCACCGCCACGCCCTGCCCGCGCTCGTCAAGCACGGCTTCCCGTCGACCCTCTTCGTCTCCACCGGCTGGCTGCGCGGCCCGTACGACGAAGGGGGCGCCCTGGACACCATGCTCGACTGGGGCCAGGTGCGTGAACTCGTCGGCGCGGGCACCGAGATCGGCGGCCACAGCCACAGCCATCCGCAGCTGGACCAGCTCGACGACGAACGGCTGTGGTACGAGACGGTGCGCTGCCGGGAGATCCTCACCGAGGAGCTCGGCGAGCGGCCCGTCTCGTTCGCCTATCCCTACGGCTACTCCGACCGACGGGTGCGCCAGGCCGTGCGGAGGGCCGGCTATGCGCAGTCCCTCGCCGTGGGAAACGCACTCGCCGAGCGCCGCCAGGGACCCTACGCCCTGCGGCGGGTGACCGTGCGGCGGAGCACCGGTATCGAGGAGTTCGAGCGACTGGTCGAAGGCCGGTCGATCGCCCGTAACTTCGCCAGGGACCGTGTCCTCACCCAGGGATACGCCCTCGTCCGCAGAACCCGACAGGCGCGCCGGAAGGTAAGCAGAATCCGTGTCTGACACGACCACCGCCCAGGCCGACAACCCGACGACTCAGACACAGTCGTCGGGCAGGCGACTTCGTCTGCCGGGAAGGGGCGGTGGGAGTCCGCTCTTCCGCAATGCCTACGCCCTGATGGTCAACACCGGGATCAGCGCGCTGCTCGGCCTGGGCTTCTGGCTGGCCGCCGCCCGCTACTACTCCGAGGACGCGGTCGGTCAGGGCTCCGCCGCGATCGCGGCGATGAAGTTCCTCGCCGGGATCACCGCGGTGACCCTGACCGGTGCGCTGGCCCGGTTCATCCCGGTGGCCGGCAACACCACCGGCAAGCTGGTGTTCCGTACCTACGCGGGCAGTTCGCTGATCGTCGGTCTCGCAGCGGTCGTCTTCCTGCTGACCCTGGACTTCTGGGGTCCCTCGTACCGCTTCCTGCACGGGCCGCTGAACGGACTCGGCTTCATCGCGGCAGTGATCGCCTGGTCGCTGCTCACCCTCCAGGACGGCGTACTGACCGGACTGCGCAGCGCTTTCTGGGTGCCCGTCGGCAACACCGTCTTCTCCGCGGTGAAGCTGGCGCTCCTGGTGGCGATCGCCGTCTCGGTGCCCACCGCCGGTGTCTTCGTCTCGTGGGTCGCCGCGATCGCGGTGTCCGTGGTGCCGCTGGGTTGGCTGGTCTTCCGCCGGCTGGTGCCGCGGCACGTCGAGCTGACCGCGAAGACCGCGAACCCGCCCTCCTACCGGGAGCTGGGGCGTTTCCTGGCCGGTGACTACACCGGGTCGCTGTTCGCGCTTGCCGTCGTCTACCTGGTGCCGGTGATCGTGGCCTCGCAGGTCAGCTCGGCCGACAACGCGTACTTCTACATCACCGCGACCATCGGCGGCACAGTCGAGCTCCTGGCGATCAACATGGGCGCCTCCCTGACCGTGGAGGGCGCGCACGACCCGGCGCAGCTGGGACGCAACACCCGTGCCGCGCTGCTGCGCATGACCAAGATCGTCCTGCCCATCTGTCTCGTCCTCTTCGTCCTGGCCCCGCACATCCTCCGGGTGTTCGGCGAGGGATACGCCCAGGGCGCGACCCCGCTGTTGCGCTGGCTGGTCGTCGGCGCTGCGCTGCGGGTCGTCATCGAGCTCTACTTCGCGGTGCTGCGCGCCCAGAGCCGGACCGCCGGACTCGCCTATTTGCAGGGCGCGTTGTGTGTACTGGTGCTCGGCTCGACACTGGCGCTGCTGCCTCAGATGGGGCTCACGGGTGTGGGACTCGCGGAGGTGGCCAGCCTCTCCGTGATCGCCGCCGTCGCCGCGTACAAGCTGTACGGGGTGCTCAAGGCCGCCCCCGCGGCAGGGCCCGCGGAGACGGCCGCGGACGCGGCCTCGTCCGACGGGGACCTCGCGGACCTGGGCGTGGAGCAGGACGAGCCCGGTGAGACGGAACTCCCGGACGGGGACGACGCCGCGCCGGAGCCGACCGGCCCCCGCTGGGCGCTGCGCGCCGCGCTCGACCCCGACGTCACACCACCGATCGGCGTGCGGGTGGACTTCGACCACCCGGAACGCCGTCCGGACCTGCGTCCGGGACCGGACACCCCGGCACCGGGCACACCGGCGCTCACCGACCCGGCCACCCCGGCCGTGCCCGTCGCGGAGCCGCCGGCCGGCACCACCGCACGCCGCGGACTCCGGACAGCCGGGCCCGAGCTGGGCATCGGCCTTCTGCTCGCATCCGCGCTGGCCCTGTACTGGTGGCCGATACGCGGCTTCGGCGAGGCCGAGCTGGACCGTATGGGCGGGCTCGGGCTGATCTCCGTACTGCCGGCCGCGACGCTGCTCGGCGCCGCACTGCTGATCCTCTCCTTCGCGTCACTGCTGTGGCTGAACCGGCCGCGTACGGTCCTGCTGACGGTGGTGCTGCTGGCCACGGTCGTGTCCCTGCACGGACTGCCTGCCGTACTGGAGGCCGAGCCCCGGTTCGCCACCGCCTGGCAGCACCTCGGCTTCATGGACTACATCGACCGGTCCGGCACCGCGGTGCCGGACCTGGACGCACGCTGGAGCTGGCCCGGATTCTTCGCGCTCGCCACGTTCGTCGCGAAGGCGTGCGGCGTCTCGGACATGACCGAGGTGATCCGCTGGTGGCCGATGACCATCCAGCTGCTCTACCTCCCCCCGCTGTTCCTGCTGACGCGTGCGCTGCGGGCGAGCTGGCGGGCGAAGTGGACCGGCGCCTGGATCTTCGTACTGAGCGGCTGGGTGGGCCAGGACTACTTCTCGCCGCAGGGCTTCACCTACCTGCTCTATCTGGCCTTCGTGGCGGTCCTGCTGGTGTGGTTCCGCGAACCCCGGATGCTGTGGGCGAGGCGCCGCCCCGGCGAGGCAGAGGTGCGTCCGGCGCGACGCCTCGAGAAGGCGGTGCTGCTGCTGGTCCTCGTGGCGCTGTTCGCCGGTACGGTGCCGGCGCACCAGCTGACGCCGTTCGTGATGCTGGGCGTCCTGACGGCACTGGTGCTGCTCGGCCGCTCGGAACTGCGCGGGCTGCCACTGCTGTTCGGCGTGCTGGTCGTGGTCTGGGTGGGCTTCTTCGCCGAGCCGTACTGGTCGGGTCACTTCGACGAACTGTTCGGCGGAGTCGGCGGGGTCGGCGGCAATGTGACCTCGTCCGTGTCGGGACGCATCGAAGGCGGCAACTCCACGCACAAGCTGGTGCTGTACTCGCGGGTGGCGATGGCCGGCTCGGTGATGGCGCTGGCCTGCTACGGCTGGTGGCGGCGGCGCGAGAACGGATACGCCGAGCGCGCGCTGCTGGTACTGGCCTTCGTGCCGTTCCTGGGCTTCGGCATGCAGTCGTACGGCGGCGAGATGGCCCTGCGCGTCTTCATGTTCGCGCTGCCGGGCGCCGCGCTGCTCTGCGCGCTCGCCCTCTTCCCGCGCACCGGCGTCACCGCGGCGGAGCGGGACAAGGACCGGGTCAGCCTCGCGCCGCTGGCCGCTCTGATGGCCGGGCTGGTGCTGCTCGGCGGCTTCCTGGTGGCCCGCTGGGGCAATGAGCCGTTCGAGCGGATCAGGCCGGGCGAGGTCGCCGCGATGGAGTACGTCTACGCGCACGACGAGCCGACGGTCCGGCTGCTGTGGATGAGCAACGACACCGTCGACAACGTCACCCCCGCCATGCCCTGGGGCGCCCGGGACATGGAGAAGGTCAGCTACGTACCGACGCTCGCCCCGAGGGACCCGGTGCTGGTCGCCAGTCTGGTCAAGGCACTGAAGGACGCCGGCCCGCACTCGTACCTCATGGTCAACCGCAGCCAGTCGGTCTATCTCCAGCTCGACGCGGGCTACTCGGCCGCCTGGGAGAAGCGCCTGGTACACAATCTCGACGCCCGGCCGGAGCTGAAGAAGGTCCTGTCCAACACGGATGTCTCGATGTACGCGCTGAAGATCCAGCCGGACGGCACGGTGGCCGAGCCCAAGCCCGGCCCGGCCGGGCCGAGGATCACCTGGACACCCTGGTCGGTGGTGGGCGCGCTGGCCGCGCTGGCACTGATCGTGCTGCTGACGGCACGCGAGATCGTGCGCGTCGCCGTCCGGCCGGGAGTCAAGCGGCTGCGCCGGCTGCAGTCCACGTTCTGGTTCGCACTACCGCTGCTGGCGCTGCTGCTGGCGTCACTGGTCCAACGGTTCATGACGCTCTCTTGAGCGCTCGGCTCGCCTCCGGGGCGCTCAAGGCCCTGTCGACGGTCGGCAGTGCTCGGTTTGCTCACGCGGCTGCAGCCGCATATCGACTGCAGCCCTCGCAAACCTGCGCGCGGTCTCCCTTCCGACAGGGCCGCGCCCCTTCGACTCGCTCGCGACGGCCCTGAAGGGGGATGCCCAGGGCCCGCGGTGGCTCAGCGCTCGAGCCACCGCACGCCATACGCCGGCATGTCGAAGGTCTTCCCGTCGACCCGCGCCTGGATGGCCCTGTTCAGTGTGTTGACCACCAGGACCGCCTTGTCGTCCGCCAGCACCCGGACGTTCGGTACGTCGTCCTGGGCGATGTCCACCGTCTCGTAACGCGTCCCCGGCGGGAACTCCTTGCCGAAACGCTTCACCAGGTCCAGCATCGGCAGTCCGCTCCCGCCGTCACCGAGCTGCGTGGCCCGCCACAGACAGCCGGCGCAGGCGGCACCCTTCTTCTGCGGGTTCCAGTAGAAGCCGCTGCTCGCCCCGCCACGCACCATCGCCATCATCCCGGTGGCCTGGACGGCGACACGTTGCGCCTCGCTCCAGCCTTCCCGGTCGTCGTCATCGTCGCCCGGCTCGACGTAGTACTCCGCCCACCAGAGCGGCAGCCCGCCGGACTGCTGCTTCACCCACTGGCTCACCGCCGTCAGCTTCTCCGTCGCCCGGAACGGGTCCGGCAGCAGCTCGTCGTCACGGGTGTAGCTGGAGCCGTCGACGACCACGAAGTCCGCGCCCGCCTTGTTCCTGTTCCAGTAGCCGAAGGCGTCGAGGACCCGCTGGTCGATGCTGCCCCACGGCCCCTTGAGCGCCGACGCGTACGTCGTGTCGCGCGGTTCGTAGCTGTCCATGACCAGATACGGGCCGCCGACCAGATTCTCCTTGTTCACCTTCTTGAGCGCCGCGTACACCAGGTTGTAGAGCCGGGTGTAGCCCTCGTAGTCCCACCGTTTCCTGGAGTCGTCGAAGAAACCCTTGAACTCGTTCCAGACGATGAAGTGGCGGACATCCGGATAGCGTTTGGCGACCGTTGCCGCCAGTTCGGCGAAGTCCTCGTAGTGGGCCGGGCTGGGCGCCGTCTCCAGCGCCCGCTGGCTCCAGTCCGTGTTCTTCGCGCCCGCCTTGCCGCCCTTCATCCAGTCCGGCGCGCAGCACAGGGTGATCACCGGTGTGCCACCGGTGCTGCGGATGAAGTCGATACGGCGGTCCAGCGCCTCGAACTGATAACGGCCGGGCGAGGGCTCGGGATTGTCCGCGCCCCACCCCATGAGGTGCTGGTTCTGCGGCAGCGGCTGCGCGGACAGCAGCCGCTCCGCCTGCCGGATCGACCCCGGCTTCCCCTCGTCGGCGCTGTACTGCGTATGCGTGAAGCCCCACCCCACGTCCGGCTTCGGCCGGGCAGGCGGCGTCGCGGGCGTACCGTGCACCCTGTCGCCGTCGGCCGAGGTCCCCGGGTCGGCGCCCTCGCCGTTGCCGGGCTGGATGCTGCACATGGTCAGGAGAAGTGCGAGTGCGACTGCGCCCGTGCCGAGCAGAGCGGTGAGCCGCCACCGCCGTGCCCCCGTGTTCCACCCATGACGTCCCATCAAGACCAATGGTATCGGCGGCGGTTGGCATTCCGGCAGGTTTCCGCAGGTTCCGCCCGAACGGGACCGGCAAACCGGATGCGCGGCCGGTCCCTGTGCCGGATCATGGACGCCATGTCCGCCAACCCAGAGGCCACGCTGCCGATCCGGCTGAACGTGGACGACAGCGATTCCCCCTCCGACGTCGTCGACGTGCTGTTCCTCGGCCGCTTCGCGTCCGGCGAGCAGCCCTTCTCCCACAGCTCCTCCATCGACCGCGTCAAGTCCGGCGCCACCCTGCTGCCGCCGTCCGCGACCGTGCTGCGCACCGCCCGCGACGACGACCGCAGCGCGACGCTCGCCGAGGGCGACGGCTGGACCCTGCTCATCTCCCGCTGGAACCGCAGCGCCGACGTGACGGTGACGGCGGTCAGTGAAGAACTGGCCGCGAAGGTACTGCGGCAGGCGACGGACGGCGCCGAGGACGAACCGGAACCGGTGCCCGAGAACGTCACCATGGGCTTCTGGTACGTCTCGCCGCGACGCGGCCCGCATCGCACCACCCGCCAGATCGCCGCCGGCACCTGGGAGGAGGTCCGGCCCAACTACACCGCGCCGGTCGCCGACGCCATGGACCGGCTGATGAAGGTCACCCCCGAGGACATCGCCGGCCGGCTGCTGCTGCTCCACGGACCGCCCGGCACCGGCAAGACCTCGGCACTGCGCACCCTGGCCCGCTCCTGGCGGGACTGGTGCCAGGTGGACTGCGTCCTGGACCCGGAGCGGCTCTTCAACGACGTCGGCTATCTGATGGACATCGCCATCGGCGAGGACGAGGGCACCTCGAAGGGCCGCTGGCGGCTCCTGCTCCTCGAGGACTGCGACGAGCTGATCCGCGGAGAGGCCAAGCACACCGCGGGGCAGGCCCTGTCCCGGCTGCTGAACCTGACCGACGGACTGCTCGGCCAGGGCCGCAACGTCCTGGTCGGCGTGACGACGAACGAGGATCTGGAGCGCCTCCACCCCGCGGTCGTCCGCCCCGGCCGCTGCCTGGCCCGTATCGAGGTCGGCCCGCTGACCCGCGAGGAGTCGGTGTCCTGGCTCGGCAGCGAGGAGGGGGTCGGCCGCGACGGCGCCACGCTGGCAGAGCTCTTCGCCCTGCGCCGCGGCACCGGCCCGGCCGCGATCCCGGCCCGGGACAGGGGTCCGGACGCGGGGCTGTACCTCTGACCGGGGGCACCCCGGCCCGGGTCAGCCCTCGTACGCCGCGCGCAGGGCGTCCTCGACCACGGCCAGCGCATCCGCGCGGTCCAGTCCGAGCCGCCTGACGCGTTCCGCGAAGGCCTGCGCCGCGGCCGCGGCCTCGCGGCTCGCGGCGTCACCGGCCGCGGCGACGAACGTACCGTGGCGGCCGCGGGTCTCGATCACACCGTCCGCCTCCAGCGTGCGGTACGCCTTGGCAACGGTGTTCGCGGCGAGGCCGAGCTCCTCGGCGAGGCCGCGTACGGTGGGGAGCTTGTAGCCCACCGGCAGCGCGCCGGAGCGCGCCTGCTCGGCGATCTGGGTGCGCAGTTGCTCATACGGGGCAATGGCGGCGGCCGGGTCCACGGCGATCTTCAGGGTCACGGCCCGATTGTCCCGCACCCCCGGAAAATGAGAGGCACCACACCAGCCGTCCCACGTAACGTGCCGTTCCATGACACCGATCGTCCGCGACTTCCGCCCCGACGACGCCGAGGCGGTGGCGGCGGTCCGCCGCGCAGCGCTTCCGTTCATGGTGACCACCCCCGAGGGCATCGCCTTCGAAGTGGATCAGGCAAGCCCCGCCGCCCGCTACCGGCTGCTCGTCGCCGAGGAGGACGGTGAGGTGACCGGCACGGCCCGGGTGGGCCTCGCCCATCAGAGCCCCACCCCCGGCCAGGCCTTCGTGAACGCCTATGTGCACCCCGGCCACCGGGGCCGCGGCGCGGGCTCCCTCATCGTGACCACCGCCGAGGCGTACCTCGCGGGCGAGGGCGCCGCCCAGGTCTACTCCTGGGTCCTGGACGAGCCGCACTTCCGAACCTTCGCCGAACGCCGCGGCTACCGGCCCAGCCGCCCCGCCCACTTCCTCCGCCTGGACCTGTCGAACGGCGAGCTGCCGCCGCTCGAGGAGCCGCCCGCCGGGTACGAGCTTCGCGCCGCCGCCGACTTCGCCGACGATCCGCGGCCCCTCTTCGAAGCCGAAGCCGAATGCACGGCGGACGAACCGAGCGACATCGCCGCGGAACTGGACGACTACGAGGACTGGCTGGCCGACACCTGGAGCCATCCGGACCTGGACCGCGACCTCACCATGGTCGCCGTCGCCGACGGCAAGGTCGTGGCCTTCAGCGCCGCCCGCACCGACGGGCACACCCGCTACGCCTCCGGCATGACCGGCACCCTGCGCACCCACCGCGGCCGGGGGCTGGCCAGGCTGGTCAAGAACCACTCCCTGCACCGCGCCCGCGCGGCCGGCTGCACCGAAGCGTTCACCGGCAACGACGCGGACAACGGCCCCATGCTGGCCGTCAACAAATGGTTCGGTTACGACATCTGTGCCACGGAGGTACGTCATGTCCGCGAACTCGGTTGATGTGGTCCTCGTCAAGGCGGGGCGAACGAAGCTCCGTTACCCGGCGGAAGTGATCCGGGACGACGGCACACGCATGACGGTCCGCGCGCCCTGGGCGGCCGTAGGGGCACGGGACTTCGGCTTCGTGCGCTTCGAACCGGGCGATGTCTTCACCGAGCACTACTGGCGCGACCGCTGGTACGCGGTCAAGGAGGTCCGCAGCGGGAACGGCGCTCTCAAGGGCTGGTACTGCGACATAGCCCGCCCCGCCGTGGCCACGGCGGGCGAGCTGGTGTGCGAGGACCTCGACCTCGACCTCTGGCTGTCCGCCGACGGGGCCACGGTGCTGCGCCTGGACGAGGACGAGTTCGCGGAGAGCGGCCTCGCGGACCGCGACCCGGAGGCGGCAGAGAACGCCCGCCGCGCCCTCGACGAACTCGAACTCCTGGCCCGCGACGGCGGCTTCAGCGCATTGCTCGGCTAGGAGCGCCCTGAAGATCTTGGAATCGCGCCCGGCTTGCACCGGTTCATGACGATTGACATTTACCGGCAATCCGGGGCGAGTCAGGCGGCCGGAGCAAGATCTTCATCGGTCTTCCAGGTCCTGTCCGGTCGATCGGCCACACCGAGGTGTCGCGAGCCCGGCATGATCGGCCGGACAGGGCCTAACGCCCGGCAGGCCTGCCCGTCGTCGCGGCAAGCACGACGGCGCGGCTCTCGCCCTCCGGGTCATACGCGATCGGGTCGTCGTCCTCATGCCAGTGGACGACGAACCGCTCCCCCGCCCGGTAGGCGTCAAGACCGGCACGGCAGTAGGCGACCATGTCGTCGGGAAGGGCGTCCAGCGGGAACCAGCCCAGCTCCGAGCACTTGTCGGGTTCACGGTTGTACGGCTCGCCGCCCGCACCGTACTCCGCCTCGAAGAACCAGCCCATCCTGGGCTGTGCGCCCGGGCCGCGGTGCTGCATGACCAGCGCGACCCGCAGGTCCTCCGGCGCGAGTTCGACGCCGGTCTCCTCACGCGCCTCGCGGATCACGGCCTGGAGCACGTTCTCGCCGTCCTCGGCATGCCCCGATGGGGAGTTCAGGAGCCCGTCTGCGTAACCGGTGTTGGCGCGCCGGGCCAGCAGCACCTCGCCGCCCCTGCGGATGATGAGGTGCACATCGACCACCTCGGTATGCCGACGGGGCGGGCCCACGTGCGCCACCAGCGCGTAACGCTCATCGGTGACCTCCCGGCCCCACAGAGACGCGTCCGCCGAGAGACGCTCATGGTGCACCGCGTCCGCGACGGACTCGAGGGCCGCCCTCAGCCGGGCAGCCGGTATACCCGCCTCGCCCCAGACCCCCTCGATCAGCACAAGCCGCCCGCCGGGCCGCAACAGCGTCCACCAGTGGCGCAGCGCCGCCTCTGGGTCGGGCAGCGCCCACACCACGTGCCTGACCAGGACCACGTCGAACCGCCGTTCCCCGACCGGCGGCAGGGCCGCGTCCCCGACGAGCACCTCGGCGCCGGAACCGGCGAGCTTCATCCGCGCCCGTTCCGCCATGCGCGCCGACCGGTCGACGGCCGTCACCCGGTGCCCCTGCTCCACGGCGAGCAGCGCCAGGCTGCCCGTGCCGCACCCGAGGTCGAGCACCTCGGACGGCGTGTCCGGCAGCCATTCCTCGATCCTGCCCGCCCAGGCCTCCCGCACGACGGGGTCGAGCAGCCCGTGATCGGGCTCCTCGTCGAAAGTATCGGCGGCCGCGTCCCAGTAATCGGTCGTCATGCACCGATCGTCGCAGCCACCACTGACATTGACAGTGGTAGGCAGGTTCCGGTGGTCGTGACTCGACCACTGACTGGCGCCCTGCTGGGCTGTCCTGGCGTTGTTCTGTCCGGCCGCCACCGGGACCTGTTCTCGTTGCTCCGGCCGGGCGGAACATGAACGGACCTCTCCCCCACCGGTCCTGGAACCGACCAGGACTCGGCCGGAATGGTCCGCATTACTTGGCTTGCCTCTCTTTCAGCGGCTCGGGCCGCGGCCCTCCCGAGCACGTTCGCCGACGATCCGGCGCCGCTCATCGGCCCGGACGGCCGGGTGTACGTGTTCGTCCGAGGCGCCGACAACGCGCTATGGTACACGGTGCAGAACACTGTCGGCGACTGAAGTCCTTCGGCGACTTCGCCTCGCTGGGCGGCGGCATGGCCTCCGGACCGAGCCCGGTCCTCAACCGCGAGGGACGGATCGAGGTCTTCGCCCGGGGTACCGACAACGCGGTCCATGTCATGTACCAGAACTACGCATGACCAGCCGCTTGCGGTAGTGGATGCGATCGTACGGGCCGTCGACGCGTCGCTCGACAGCCTCGTATCCGTACCGCGGGTAGATCTTCCGGTTCTCCCACATCATCGCGTTCGTGTAGAGCCGCACCTCCGGCAGACCCAGCTCCAGCGCGTACGCGTCGACGAAGGCCAGCAGTCCGCGGCCCAGACCCGTGCCCTGCGCGTCGGGGTGCACGGCGATGGACTCCAGGAAGAGGTGGTCGCTCTCCGGGATCATGACCAGAACGCCCTGGACGGGCTCACCGGAGACGAACACCCGCCCCGCGGACACATCCGCCGAGTGATCCGCCTCCATCGGGGCCGGCATGACGCCGATCCGTTCGATGTAGTGGTGGTAGGCCGCGTCGGTCACGGCCTTCACCGCGGGCACATCGGTGGGGACTGCGGGGCGGACGTCGTCGGTCATGCCGACACGGTACGACGGCGCGTGATCGGCTTCTTCACTCGGGGCCAGGCCAGCAGCGCCACGATCACGGCGTAAACCGGCGGTCGGCGCGTACGCGGTCGGGGGAGCGACTGGAGGCCCTTCGGCCAGGACGAGATCTGCTGGGGGCTCGCCTGCGGCATCGGTCCTGACGGCCACTGGCACGGCTGGTTCGCCATCCGCGTGCACGCCAACGCTCTACGACAGCCAGGGCTGCATCCCGACCAGCCCACTGCCAAGGTCACCGGCCCTTCCCCGCCGGGGTGGTGGCATGCCGCCGCAGAACGCAACGCTCACCAGTGCTCTGACCACATAGGTTCGCCGGGTCGGCGGTCGCTTCGTTCAGCGTGAGAGCGAGCCGAGCCGTTCCTTTCTGCGTGGCGGTGTCGCCCTGAGGAAAAGGGATTGCCTCGGGGAGAGAACTTTCGTTGGCTGGGCGGCATGACTGAACTGCACAGCGATCGCCTCGCCCTCCGTCGATGGCGTGACTCCGACCTTGATCCATGGGCGGTGATGAACGCCGATCCCGAGGTTCGGGAGCACTTGGGCGACCTGCTTACCCGTGAACAGAGCGATGCATCTGTGGCGCGGTTCCAGGCCGAGTTCGACCGGCGAAGCTACGGGTGGTGGGCGGTTGAGGTGCAGGCCACGGGCGAGTTCATAGGCTTCGCGGGCTTGGACCAAGTGGACGACGGCATGCCGTTCACTGGAGTGGAGATCGGCTGGAGGCTCGCCCGGTCAGCCTGGGGTCAGGGCTACGCTACCGAGGCCGCCCTGACAGTCCTGGCCTTCGGCTTCGACACTCTTGAGCTTCCCGAGATCCTCGCTGTGACCACGGCTACCAACCTCCGTTCACAGGCGGTGATGCGCCGGATCGGCATGACCCGGGACCCGGCCGACGACTTCGACGACCTCACCGCGCCCGAAGGACCACTGCGTCCGAACGTGCTTTACCGAATCGCTCGTAGCGCGATGATCTGACGTTCTCGGCTGGGTCGAGTGATCAGGCTGCGGTGGCGAGGGGGCGTCCGCCCCAGCGGATGCCCTTCTCGCTGCGGATGTGGGCACGTTCGCGGCGTTGGGCGGCCAGCACGTCGGGGTGGCGGGCGTCGGTGTTGCGCCAGCGCAGGTAATGGTGCAGCTCGATTCTCGCGGAGGAGGGACGGCAGTCAAGGGTGAAGCGAAGCGAAATCGCCGCAAACGACGCAACCGAAGGGGGCGCCCTCTACTGACGGCCCGGACCCGCCGCACTCACGCCAGGGCGGCCCCCACGCCCATCACACGGGCCCGGCCCACCACACCCACGCCCCCAGCACCGAACCGAGATTCACTTCACGATGCTCGCGCCAGCCCGTGTTGCTACCGTCCCCGCACATGGAAGACACGGCAGACACCGCAGACACGACAGTGATGGCCGACAAGCAGGACAGCGTGTACGTCGGCACCGCCGGCCATGACGCGGCGTTGGATCGAGGCTGGCTGCTCGGGCACTTCAAGGACGTCTCCGACCCCCGGCACAGCGACGCCGTTGAGATCAAATGGGGCGTGCACCCACGGGGTGACGAGCGGGTGGAGTGGGTGACCGGTGAGGAACGCACCGCGCTGCTGGTCCTCATCAGCGGCCGCTTCCGCGTGGAGCTGCCCGGACGGAGTGTTCTGTTGTCCCGACAGGGTGACTACGTGGTCTGGGGGCGTGGCGTCGACCATTCCTGGTTCGCGGAGGAGGAGTCCGTCGTACTGACCGTCCGCTGGCCTTCCGTGCCGGGATACGCGTCCGCGCCCTTCGGGGAGAAGGGCGCGGACGCCGCTGGGCTACTCCAGGGCTGACAGGCAGTCCGTCGGCGTGGCATGCGCCGGGTCGAGGGCGTTCGCCACCTCGTGGTACGCGATCCGGTCGAGGAGCCCGATCGCCACATGACCGGAGAGGTCGACCGGGCACAGGTCCTGGAGCAGTACGTTCCGTACGCCCGACCCGTCCAGGAACTGGGAGCGGTACGGGGTGACCACCTCGTCGTACCTGGTGGCGATGACGGTGTACTTCACCCCCGGCACGGTGTCGCCGCCCTGGTTGAGCTTGGTGAGGAAGGGCGAGCCGACGACCTGGTCGGTGAGGGCCGGGGTGTGTTCGTCGAGCAGGTCCTCGGCGCCCGGGAAGTACGGCAGCAGCGCCGTCATGCCGAGCAGGGTGGTGCCGTGGTTGCTGGGGGCGAGGCCGACCAGTGCGTTGACCTTGGCGGCTCCGCCCAGGAACCTGAGGTAGTAGCGGGGCATCATGCCGCCCTGGGAGTGGCCGACGAGGTCGGCCTTGCCGGCGCCGGTCGCGGCGAGGACCTTGTCGACGAAGGCGGCGAGCTGCTCCGCCGACTTGTCGATGGGGCCGAGGCCGTGGAAGAGGGCGACGCCCGGCAGTTGTCCGTAGTCCAGCGAGAAGACGCAGTAGCCGCGCTTCACCAGGTAGGGGGCGAGGGCGAGCCAGTTGTCCACCGAGTTGCCGAGGGTGCCGTGGACCAGGACGACGGGGCGGGGGTGGGCGGCGGAGGGTTTGCAGGAGTAGTCGTTCCAGCCGCTCGACACCGTGCCGCTCGACACGGCAGTGACGGTGGCGGCGCTCGCGGCAGCCGGAGTGGCGGTGACCGCGCAGGCGGCGACAAGGGCCGCGACCAGGGGGCTGATCAGGCGTTTCCAGGGCAGCACTGGGTGAACTCCTTGCGGCTCGTGGAAGTTGCGAATGACCGTGCGCCCTGCGATCCGGACCACAAGAATGCTGCGCTCTCGAGAGTGTCGAGAGCGCCGAGAGGGTTGCGCACACCCGGGTGTCGCGTTCACGCCAAATTACCGACTGGTAGAGAGTCTGTGAAGTTACGCGCCGGCAAAGAATTACGCGGCGAGCGTGCCCGGCTTCACCGCCCCGGGGCCGAACTTCGCCCGGGCCCGGTCCGCGACCGCCTCGATGGTGCGCGCCCGTTCGTCCGCCTCGTCGAACGTCAACTGGTGGGCAGCCCGTTCGGCCGGGATCAGATCCTCGGCACGCAGCGCGAGAGCCCGCACCCTGGCCCGCTGGAGGCCGAGCGACTCATGGATCCGGTACGCGGCTTCGATGAGGGCCGCCGAGTGGGCGGTCGGCTCGCGCAGGGTACGGGTCCGGGTGGTCGTGGTGCGGTCCGCGTACCGCACGGTCAGGGTCAGCGAGCGGCACACCTGGTCCTCGCCGCGCAGCCTGACGCCGAGTTCCTCGGCGAGCGAGAGCAGTGCCCGGCGCTGCCGGTCCCGGTCCAGTTCGTCGCGGTCGAAGCGCCGTTCCGCGGCGAGTGAACGGGAGACGGCGTCCGGCGTGACCGGCGTGCGGTCGATTCCCTGAGCCCGCTCGTGCAGTTCACGCCCGGCACGTGCGCCGAGGATGCGCTGCAAAGCAGCAAGCGGAGCGGCGGCGGCCTTGCCGATGGTGTCGAGTCCGTACGAACACAGGGTGCGGGCCGTCGAGGGGCCGACCCCGTCCAGAGCGATGACCGGCCGGCCGGCCAGGAACTCCGCCGCGTCCCCCACGACCAGGGTCGTGCCGGGAGCGGCCGCCCGAGCGGCCATCCTCGCCAGCATCGGGTTGGCCGCCACGCCGATCGAGCAGCCGATGCCGAAGTGTGCGAGTGCGCGCACCCGCAGCACGGAGCCGAGTCCCGCCGCGTCGAGGCCGAAGTACCGTACGGCGCCGCGCACATCGACGAGCAGGGCGTCGGGCGGCAGGGCCTGGACGACGGGGCTGATGTTCTCGGCCAGCGCGACGAGTTCGGGCAGGGCCGCCTCGTGCGTCTCGCCGAGCTGGAAGCGCAGACAGAGGATCATCCCGCGCTCCCCGGACTCGAGTGCCACAGCTTACGGCCGGTCGCCTGACCCTCACCTTGGGGCCGGAGATCCGCCCAGGGGTGCATCTCGTAGCCGGTGGGCAGGGTGATGCGCCGGCCGTCGCCGGATTCGGCACCGAGACCAGCACCGGCACCGGCGGTCGGCGTCTCCGCCAGCCGGGCCGCGACCGCGTCGAGACCGCCCCGGCGCCGTACCTCCAGCAGCTCCGCCAGGTTCCACGCCGCCGAGCCCACCACACTGAGGCTGCGCGGCCCGCGGCGCTGTACCACGCCCCGCACCAGCAGCAGCCAGGAGTGGAAGACGGTCGCGGCACACGCCGCATGACTGTCCTCGAAGAAGGCGAGATCGACCAGGCCCGTGCCGTCGTCGAGGGTGGTGAAGACGACCCGGCGGCCGGAGCGGATCGGCGGGGTCTGGGTGGCCGCCTTGGCGCCCGCGACAAGGACGGTCTGTCCGTGTTCGGCAGACCGCAGCCGCCGGGCGGAGGTGACTCCCAGCTCCTTCAGGAAGGTGTAGTGGTCTTCCATCAGGTGATGCGAGGCGTCCATGCCGAGGACGCCGAGTTCGGCGCTGAGGCGTTCCGCGTCGTTGAGGTCGGGCAGGCCGATACGTTCGGTCTTCTCGCCTCCTTCGAGCGGGAGCTGGCCGCCGTGTGCACCGGATGCCCGTTGTCCGCGGTGGAGTTCGGAGAGGTGCAGGAGCAGATCGCGGCGGTTCGCGCCGAAGGCGTCCAGGGCGCCGACCCGTGCGAGCCGTTCGGCGACCGGCATGCTGGGGCGGGCCCGCTGCCAGAAGTCCAGCAGTGAGGTGTAGGGCTGCCCGGCCTCGATCCGGGCGGACTCGGCCTCGCTGATGCCGTGGACGTCGGCGAGTGCGAGCCGCACGCCCCATTCGCCGCCTTTCTTCATATTCACACTCTTTTCGCCAGACACCAGTTCGATTCGATAGGCGACCGAGGACCGGTTCACATCCAGCGGCAGCACCGGCACCCCGCGCCGCCGCGCGTCCGCCAGCAGCAGCCGCTTCGGGTACATGCCCGGGTCGTGCGTGAGCAGCCCAGCGTAGAAAGCAGCGGGGTGATGCGCCTTCAGCCAGGCCGACTGATAGGTCGGTACGGCGAAGGCGACGGCGTGTGCCTTGCAGAATCCGTACGAACCGAAGGCCTCGACGATCTCCCAGGTACGGGCGACGGCCTCGGCCGGATAGCCGCGCAGCGCCGCCTGCTCGGCGAACCAGGTCTTGATCTGCTCCTGCGACTCGGGGTCGGAGAGTCCGCGCCGCACCCGGTCGGCCTCGTCGCGCCCGCAGCCGGTCATGATGTTCACGATCTCGATGATCTGCTCGTGGAAGACCACCACCCCATAGGTCTCGCGCAGCGGCTCCGCCAGATCGGGGTGCGGGAAGCGCACCGGCGCCCGCCCGTGCCGGGCCTCGATGAACGGCCGCACCATGTCCGCGGCGACCGGTCCCGGCCGGAAGAGCGAGATGTCGACGACCAGATCGTGGAAGTCCGCGGGCTGCAGCCGGCCGACCAGATCGCGCTGGCCCGGCGACTCGATCTGGAAGCAGCCGAGCGTCTCCGCGGAACGGATGAGCCGGTATGTCGCCGGGTCGCCCGGCGGCACCTGCGCCGGGTCGTCCAGATCCAGCCGCCGACCGGTCGCCCGCCGGATCTCGGCCGCCGCATGCGCCATGGCGGACTGCATCCGCACGCCCAGCACGTCGAGTTTGAGCAGCCCGAGGTCCTCCACGTCGTCCTTGTCGAACTGCGACATGGGAAAGCCCTCGCCTGCGGTCGGCACCACGGGGGTACGGGTGAGCAGCGAGGAGTCCGAGAGCAGCACCCCGCACGGGTGCATGGCGACCCCGCGCGGCAACGCGTCCAGGGCTTCGACGAGCTCCCACATCCTGCCGTACCGTGCGCCGTCCACCCCGCGCAGCTCGGGCAGCTCGGCCAGCGCCGCGCGGGCGTCGCGGGCCCGGATGTGCGGGAAGGCCTTGGCCAGCCGGTCGGTCTCGGCCGGGTCCATGGAGAGGGCGGCGCCCACGTCCCGGATCGCATGGCGCACCCGGTAGGTCTCCGGCATGGACACGGTCGCGACGCGCTCGGCGCCGAAGCGGCCGATGATCGCGCGGTAGACCTCCAGCCGGCGGGCGGACTCGACGTCGATGTCGATGTCGGGCAGCACGGGCCGCCGTTTGGACAGGAAACGTTCCATGAGCAGGTGCTGCTCGACGGGGTCGGCGTGCGCGATGCCGAGCAGATGGTTGACCAGGGAGCCGGCGCCGGAGCCGCGCGCGGCAACCCGGATGCCCATCTTCCGTACGTCGTCGACGACCTGTGCCACGGTGAGGAAGTACGACGCGAAGCCGTGATGGGCGATGATGTCCAGCTCGTGGTGCATTCGCTCCCAGTACTCCCGCGCCCGCGGAATGCGGTCGTAGCCGCGCAGCACCATGCCCGCGGCGGCCCGGGAGGCCAGCACCCGCTGTGCGGTGCGCCGGTCCGCGCCGACCAGGTGTGCCTCGGGGAAGTGGACGGATCCGATCCCGAGGTCGTCCCCGGGGTCGACCAGGCAGGCGGCGGCCGTCTCCGCGGTGTCGGTCAGCAGCCGGTGCGCGGCGTCGCGTCGCCATCCGGCGGCCTCGGCGATGCGCTCGGCAGTACGGGACATCTCGTCGGCGCTCTTGAGCCAGCGCTCACCGCTGTCGAAGGGCTCACTCACCGGGATCAGGCGCCGCGCCGCGTCCAGGACATCGGCGACCGGGCCCTGGCCGGGGTCGGCGTAGCGGACGGCATTGGTCAGTACGGCCTGTACGCCCTGGTCGGCGGCGAAGCCGACGGTACGGGCGGCCAGCCGCAGCGAGCCCGGCCCGGTGCCGGTACGGCCGTGGTGGACGGCCTCCAGACGCAGTGCGTCGCCGTATACGTCCCGCCAGGGCGCGAGCAGCTTCGCGGCCCGGTCGGGGCGGCCCGCGGCGAGTGCCGCACCCACGTCGGAGGCCGGGCCGAGCAGCACGACGATCCCTTCGGCGGGCAGGTCGGCCGGGGCGAGCAGGGGCGTGCCCCCGGCCGTGTGGGCGGCGCTGACCAGGCGGCACAGCTCGGCCCAGCCGGCCGCGCCGTCCCGGGCGAGGAAGGTGACACGAGGTGCCGATTCATCGACAAATGCACCGCCACGCACGGGGGTGCGCCGGAATCCTGTACGACCGGGCTCCGCCGCCTCTTCCCGTACCGCGAGCTCGGCCCCGAACAGCGGCCGCACCCCCGCCTTGGCACACGCCTTGGCGAAGCGGACCGCACCCGCGAGGGTGTCCCGGTCGGTGAGGGCGAGGGCGTCCATGCCGCGTTCGGCGGCACGCTCGGCCAGCCGTTCCGGGTGCGAGGCGCCGTAGCGCAGGGAGAAGCCCGAAGCGGTGTGCAGATGCGTGAAACCGGGCACCCGCACCTCCTGTCAGTCCGTTCTCATCCTGTCGGTTCCGTTCTCACCTCCCCCGTCTCCACCATAGACCAGTTCGAACATTAGTACGACACAAACGTACGACGCATGGGTGCCGCCCGTTCGGCTTGGGCCGGTCAGGCTCTGTGCACCACCTCTCCCCCGACCGCCACGAGCTCGGCGACCGTGCCAGGGATGTCCTCCGGAGCGCAGCGCAGGATGTCCCGGGACAGCGCGACGAAGTCCGCGGCCTTGCCGACGGTCAGCGAGCCCCGTTCGTGCTCCAGGAAGTCGGCGTGGGCGGAGCCCATGTGCAGCCGTGGACCGCCGTCTCCACATCGACGGTCCCGCCCAGGAGTTGGACCGGGGCCGGCAGCAGGCCCCGGGGACGCCGGGCACTAGTCCTTCAGCACCGGCGGGTCGTCGGAGGGCGGGTCCGGCAGGGACACCACCTCGGGCACCACGGGCATCTCGGGAAGCGGGGGCGTCTCGGGCACAGCGGCCGTCTCGGGCACAGCGGCCACCTCGGGCACAGCGGCCACCTCGGGCACAGCGGATGCCTCGGGCACAGCGGCCACCCCGGGCACAGCAGCTACCTCGGGCACAGCGGCCACCTCGGGCACAGCGGCCACCTCGGGCACAGCGGATGCCTCGGGCACAGCGGCCACCCCGGGCACAGCAGCTACCTCGGGCACAGCAGCTACCTCGGGCACAGCGGATGTCTCGGGCACAGCGGCCACCTCGGGCGCCGACTCCACAGCGGCCTTCTCCGCGCGGCCGTCCGGTACCGCACCCTCGGGCTGCTGCCCGCGCTCGAGGAAGCGCAGCAGCTCCACCGGAATGGGCAGCACCAGGGTGGAGTTCTTCTCCGCAGCCACCGCCATCACCGTCTGCAGCAGCCGCAGTTGGAGCGCCGAGGGCGTGTCCGCCATCTGGCGCGCCGCCAGCGCCAGCTTCTTCGACGCCTGGAACTCCGCGTCCGCGTTGATGAGGCGCGCCCGCCGCTCCCGGTCGGCCTCGGCCTGCCGGGCCATGGACCGCTTCATCGTCTCGGGCAGCGACACGTCCTTGATCTCCACGCGGTCGACGCTCACTCCCCACCCGAGAGCCGGGCTGTCGATCATCAGCTCCAGGCCCTGGTTGAGCTTCTCCCGGTTGGACAGCAGATCGTCCAGCTCGCTCTTGCCGATGATCGAGCGCAGTGACGTCTGGGCCATCTGGGAGACGGCGAACCGGTAGTCCTCGACCTTGACGACCGCCTCGGCCGCGTCCACCACCTTGAAGTACACGACGGCGTCCACCCGGACCGTGACGTTGTCCCGGGTGATGCCCTCCTGGGCCGGCACGGGCATCGTCACGATCTGCATATTGACCTTGCGCAGACGGTCAACGATGGGAACGATCATGGTGAATCCCGGCGCGCGCACCTGGTCCCTGAGCCTGCCGAGGCGGAAGACGACCCCCCGCTCGTACTGCTTGACCACACGGGCCGCCGCCAGCAGGTAGACGGCACCGGCGGCTCCGGCCGCCACACCCGCTGCCACCAGTTCCTCGATCATCACGGCCCCCTGGGGTCCGAAGCCGAAGCGTACTTCGACGGTAACTCCGCCTTCCCCCCAAGGGGAGCCCTGGTCACACTCGTGGGTAGGAGACGTCGAGCGCGAAGGAGGACGGGGTGCGCGGTCAGGTGCGCGCCGCTGACGGGCGGCATCTGGTGGTGGAACGGATCGGCGACCCACGAGGGAGGCCCGTTTTCCTGCTGCACGGTACGCCAGGCAGCCGGCTCGGCCCGGCCCCGCGTGGCATGGTGCTCTATCAGCGCAGCACCCAGCTGATCTGTTTCGACCGCCCCGGTTACGGCAGCTCCGATCGGCTGCCGGGCCGCAGCGTCGCGGATGTGGCCGAGGACGTACGGGCCATCGCCGACGAGCTCGGTCTCGAGCGGTTCGCCGTGGTGGGCCGCTCGGGCGGCGCCCCGCACGCACTGGCGTGCGCGGCGCTGCTGCCCGAGCGGGTGACCCGTACTGCCGCGCTGGTGGGCCTTGCGCCCCGGGACGCCGTCGGGCTCGACTGGTTCGCCGGTATGACCGACTCGAACGTCACGGAGTACACCACGGCGGCCGCCGATCCGGCCGAGCTGGCGGCCCGGCTGATCCCGCGCTCGGCGGCGATCCGCCAGAATCCCGTGCGGCTCCTCGACGAGCTGCGCCGGGAGCTGACCCAGTCCGACCGGATGGTCGTCGCGGACGCCGGAGTACGCTCCATGCTGCTGCGCAACTACCGTGAGGCACTGCGCACTTCGGCGTGGGGATGGATCGACGACGCGCTGGCGTTCTGCAGCCCCTGGGGCTTCGACCCGGCGGACATCCCCGGGCCGGTGCTGCTCTGGCACGGCGAGAAGGACGTGTTCTCGCCGGTCGGGCACTCCCGCTGGCTGGCGCAGCGCATCCCGGGCGCGACGGCCGTACTGGAACCGGCCGCCGCGCACTTCGACGCGCTGCACGCGCTCCCCCGGGTCCTCACCTGGCTGCTGGAGGAGCAGGCTGCCCCTGGTGAGTGAGCCGAAGAGGCGCGCCGCCACGCGCCGGAGGCGCATATCGACGCTGTGACAGGGAGTGGGGGCACCCCGGGGGCACCCCTGGGAGTAGCTGGGGGAGGTAGCCGGGGGAGCGCGGAGGTCCCGAGGGCGGCAGTCGATATGCGGCTGCCGCCGCGTGAGGAACCGTCGACAGGGGCTGGAGCGTCCCGTGGGGGTCCCCCCGGACGAAGTCCGGGGGGAGAACCGAGCCACAATTCACACAGCCAGCGGCTCCAGATCGCGGTGCACCCTCCGCTCGTCCCTGGCGATCCGGGTGAAGGCGTGGTCGTCGCCGAGCAGCCGGGACAGCTCGTCGACGACCTCCGTCCGCAGGTGCTGGGCCTCGTCCTTGCGGCCCAGTGCCGCAAGGGTGACCGACATGTTGGACGCGCAGGCGAGGGTCTCCGGATGGTGTGCCCCGAGGACCTCGCGGAGTTTGGCCACCGCGGCCCGCTCGATCTCCAGTGCACGGTCCAGGTCGCCCAGGTCGGCCTTGACGTTGGCGAGGTTGACAGTGCAGAAGAGGGCGTGCGGGTGGGAGTCGCCCAGGATCTCCCGCATGACCCGGGCCACCCCCTCGAGGGTCGTCTCCGCCGCTTCCAGCGATCCGCTGCCCCACTGGTAGACACCCAGGTTGCTGCGGGCGGCGAGGGTGTAGGGGTGCCGCTCCCCCGGCACCTTCATGTACTGGTCGACGACCTCCTGCGCGGCCTCCCTGGCGCCCGGCGCGTCGCCGGCCGCGAACAGGTCGGCGGCCATGTTGAGATCGCACGCGAGTGTGTCGGGGTTGGCCGAGGTGTACTTGGCGCGATAGCGGTTGCGGGTGGCCAGGGTGAGCCGCTTGGCGTCCTCCAGGTTGCCCGCCCTGCGCAGGGACACGGCGAGGCTCTTGGCCGCGGCGAGCGTGCCGGGGAAAGACCGGCCGAGCTGCTCCTTGTAGATGTCGTACGTACGGCTGAGCAGCGTCACGGAGTCCTCGTAGCGCCCGACCTCCCGCAGGTCACGGGCGAGGCTCTGGGCGGAGGAGAGCGTGTACGGATGCTCGGGTCCGAGCACCTCGGTGCGCCGGTCGTAGACGTCCTGGTCGATCTCGCGGGCCCGGGCGTACTGCCCGACCATGCGCAGGTTGAGGGCCAGGTTGTTGGCGGCGGCGAGGGTGCGCGGGTGGGACTCGTCGAAGATCTGCCGGAATCCTTCATGGGCCTCCGTGGCCAGTTCCATCGCCCTGCTGTACCGGCCGAGCGCGCCGAGGTCCATGGCGAGGGCGCTGGTGGTCATGTACGTGTGCGGGTGCGAGGCCCCGAGCACCGCCCGCTGGCGTTCCAGAGTCTCCTCGTCCAGCTCTCTGGCCTCCACGTAACGGCCGCGCGAGCGCAGGATGTTGGAGAGATGGAACCGTAGGTAGAGGAACTGCAGGTCGTCCTCGCCCAGCTGCTCCCGCCACACGTCGTACAGCTCGTTGCCGAGGGTGAAGGCCGCGTTGAAGTCACCGCGCTTCCACAGATAGCGCACCCTGTCGATCATCAGCCGACGGGTTTCCGGCTCGGAGCAGAGCCTGGCCTCGGAGGAGTTGAGATGCGGCCAGATGGTGGCGAACCGCGGCCAGGTCTCGGGGTTGTCTATCGGCTCGTCGGCGTCGGGCCTGGCGCCTGCGAGGATCCGGTGGACGGCGTGCCTGGCGTCCTTCTGCTCCTGCTCGGTCAGCTGCGCCCGGATGACCGCCTGGACCAGCCGGTGCACCTGGATGCTGTTGCCGACCTGGTCGACCTTGGCCAGGGCGAACCGGCCGATCTCCCGGATGACCCGGCCCAGCACCAGCTTCTCCTGGAGCGTGGCGTCGTAGGGCTTGAGCGCGTCGATCATCTCCTTGCTGTAGAGGAGATTGGCGGAGATCGGCTCGGGTGCGAAGAAGGCGCAGAGCTGCAGCAGCCGCACGGCGGCGGGCGAGCGCTGCTTGAGCCGTTCGATGGAGACGTTCCAGGTCGCGGCGACGGGTTCCGGGTAGCCGGCGGGCTGGTTGAGCGAGAGCACGCCGGTCGCCTGCCGGCTCAGCTGTTCCAGGTACGCCGTCACGGGTGTGGCGGTCTCCGCGATCCAGGCCGCGGCCTGTTCCACGGCGAGCGGCAGGTCACCGACGGCGGTGGCCACCTGGTCGGCGTCCTCCTTGGTGAGTCCGGCGGCGCGCCGCTGGAGGTGCTCGATGGACTCCTCGCGCAGGAAGACGTCGACGGGCAGGGCGTCGCCGAACTGCGACCAGGTCTGGTTCCTGGAGGTGACCAGGATGTGCCCGCCGGAACCGCCCTGCGGGAAGAACCTCTTCAGCTGTTCGGGGTCGTCGGCGTTGTCGAAGACCAGCAGCCAGCGGCTGGTCGGTACGCCGCGCCGCAGCATGTCAATGGCTTCCTGCGAGGCGGCGGCCATGTCCTCGCCGCCCTGCGCGCCGAGACGTGCGGCAAGTTCGGCGAGGCCGGCCACCACGTCGTCGGTCTGCTCGGAGGAGATCCACCACACCAGGTCGTAGTCGGCCATGAAGCGGTGCACGTACTCCAGCGCCACCTGGGTCTTGCCGACGCCGCCGAGTCCGTACAGGGTCTGCGGCTGCGGCAGGACGACCGCCATGCCGCCGCCGAGCTGGTCACGCATCCGCTCCAGCACCACGGAGCGCCCGGTGAAGCCGGGGTTGCGGGGCGGCGCGTTCCAGATCCTCGGTACGGTCCCGGGGAAGCGCGGCCCCGGTGTGACCGCCTCGGTCACCTGCGCCGGCCGGTCGAGGGCGCGCAGCAGGGCAGCGGTGGCGTGGACCTCGTCGAGCCGGAACAGGTCGACCGGGTTGCGGTCGATGTACGGCGTGGTGAGCCGTACGTCGCCGACGCGCAGCGGCAGCAGCTGCCGGCGGGCGCCGGTGGGGTCCTCGGCAGCGGCCCGCGCCCAGACCTCCATGGCGCGGGCCGACTTGAGGTAGGCGCTGGACAGCAGCACCACGGTACGGGCGGCGTTCTCGGCGACCGCCACGTCGGTGTCGGAGAGGGACGACTGGGCGGAGACGTCGCGCGGCACCACCCGGAAGCCGGCCCGGGTGAGCACCGATTCGATCCAGTCGGCCCACATCCGGTTCTCGGCCACATAGCTGAGGAAGAGGTCGGCGGGCAGCGCGGGGCGGCGGCGGGTGAAGGCGTCCCTGATCCGCAGCCTGGCTTCCTCGTTGACCGGAGGCATGGAGGTGATCTGCCCCTCGGTCACGACGGAGGTGAGCCGTTCGAAGGCGGAGAGCAGGGAGTTGGTGAGGCCCGCCTCGTCGCCGAAGGTGGCCAGGGTCTCCTCGTAGGCGTAGTACGGCCGGTAAGGGATCTCCACCGCGCCCCAGTAGGCGGTGAGTTCGTCCCCGTTGAGGCCGCTGGGGAAGCGGTCGAACTTCAGCCTGGCCAGTGCCCGTCCGGCGTCCGCCTTCTCCTTCTCGCCCTCGTCGATGCGCATGGGGACGGGCAGGATCCGGATGCCCCGGCCGTTGTAGCGTTCGTCGATCTGCCGGGCGACGGCGGCGGCGCCGTCGATGGACTGGTCGCTGAGGGTGAAGCAGTCCACCAGGACGTCGGGCAGGTGGACGGTGCAGATGTCGGCGATGTCGCTCAGACCGGTGCGGCTGTCGATGAGGACGTAGTCGTAGTTCTCCTTCATGTCCTCGCGCAGGGCGTCGAAGAACATGCCGCCGCCGAGGCGGTCGTAGAAGTTGTCCCAGTCGAAGGTGGAGACAGTGGCGGAGTATTCGCGGTTCTGCCGGCCCGCGGAGACGAAGTCCAGGGTGCCGCCGTCGGGGAACTCCCAGCCAAGGATCTCGGGCGTGAGCGAGACGGCGTGCGGCTGGATCCTGGCGTAGTCGCGGTGCCAGTCGTCGGGGCGCTGTGCCGGGTTGGTGGCGGCCCAGGCGTACTCGGTGATCAGGTCGATCACTCCGGTGGTGGCGCCGAGCGTGGACGGGTCGAGAAAGGGGTGGAAGAACCGGTGCAGGCCGGGGGCCTCCAGGTCCCAGTCCACCGCCAGGACCCGCTTGCCGTTGGCGGCGAGTATCCAAGCGGTGTTGGCGAGGGCCATCGTGCGGCCCGTGCCGCCCTTGTAGGAGTAGAACGTGACGATGCGTCCGTCACGACTGGCTGTCATCCGTGTCCTCCGCATCGGGCGCAAAGTCGAGCGTGTCGGGGATGAAATGCGTGGTGGCGTAGTCGGTGCCCATGGGTCCGACGAGCCGCGGCCGCTCGGTGTGTCCGCCTCCTGAGGGCGGGTAGACCGCGGCGTGTCTCAGGTACTGCTGGGCCGCGGCCTCCACCACCTGCGGCAGGATCCGGCCGAAGGCCTCCATGCTCGGCACGCCCTTGGCGGCGGCCCGGCAGGCGGCGCGGCCCTGACGCATCTTGGACGGCATGGTGTCCTCGAGCCGGGCGGTCAGTTCCGGTTCCCTGGCACGGCTCTCGTGGTCGTCGCGGTTCCACGGGACGACGACGCTCACCCAGGGCCGGTTTTCGGCGTCGAAGGCCTGGAGCCGGGCGCGGCGGTCGTCGTCGGCCAGGGCCCAGCGGTCGATCAGCAGGACCTCCGGGCGCGAGGGGGGCTGCTTGCCGTCGAAATGCAGCACCTCCTCGTCGAAGGAGGACACAGTGGCCTGGTAGTTGAGGGAGCGCACCAGGTCCTCGGTCACATAGGCGAGCGGCCGCTGGGAGACCGGGTGGTAGGGGTTCCAGTCCAGCGGGCTGTCCCCGTAGTAGGCGGGGTCGCGCCCTTCGGGGAGGTCGTGCCGGGTGGGGGCGGCGACGGTCACCTGCATGGGACGGGGGTTGGCGCTGGGGGCGCCGAAGGCGCTGGGGGCGAGGCGGTAGTCGACCGGGCGGCCGGGCCGGATACCGGTTGAGTCGGCCACGCTCACGATGCGTTTGGCGAGTTCATAGACGGCACGTTCGTACTCCTCGGCGAATATCCGGAGTTTGATCAGCCCGTAGAGCCCATCGGTCACATAGCGGTCCCCGAATGCCCGGTGGTTGAACTGCAACCGTTCGGCGGGACCGGGTAGTTGTTCGGGCGGTACGGGTACCCAGAGGGCCGGCACGATCGCTTCCGCCGGGCGGTTGCTGCGTGCCTGGTGCTGGATGGCCCGCTGGGCGAAGGCGTACCACTCCTTGCCGCACATTTCGCTGGCGAAGTAACGCGGGGAGAAGAGCGGGACGAAGACCCGGCAGGTGGCGAGCACCTCGCCGAGCCGTTCCGACCAGCCCTCTCCCGAACGTATCTCCCGGTCCATGAAGCCGGCGGGTGCTCCGGCCGGAAGATCGGTCATGGCCATCACATGACCGCACAGATCACGGAACAGCCGCTCGACCCACATATCGGGATCCGGACCACCGGCGCCGTACCTCGGTGTATGCGCATAGCTCAGAAAGAAGTACGGCCGGTGGTCCGCCGCTCGCGGCCTTGCTGATGCGTGCACACGACCCCCGTCCTGCTGTATTGAAGAACATCATTCCGGAGCAGCTAGTGCCCCATCCCCTCAATGTTCGGTCAATCAACGCCTTTTTTCAGTCATCCAGACAACGGCATGGTCCACCGCATCCTTGATCGAAAACAACTTCGCCCTGGTCCCTCCCAGTTGTCCCTCCGTCAGCAGCACGGGAGAGAAGTCGGCGCCGATCGCCTCGAAATCGCCGTCGTCCAGCTCGGCATCCATGTAGGCATACCAGAACGGCTTTCCGTTCTCCCGGACCACGCAACGATACTGACGCCTCCCGGTGGAAGGAATCCGGTATTCCGCGAGATGGAACGCGGTGCACACCGCGAATCCGGTATTGATCATCAGCACCTGCGCCCCGGACCGGAACAGCGCGCCGAGCGGCGATTCCTCACCCAGATGACAGTCCCTCGGATGTCCCGCGGTCAGCTCCGCGGCCCGTCCGCCAAGGGCCGCGAAGGAGGTCTGCGGATGGGCGCTGCGCGCCGCGCCCGGGGTCCTCCGGACGCACTCGGCCAGTCGGCCCATCCCCGGACACGGGGTGACACCGGGATCGAAGGCCGGCATCGCCGCCCGGAAGGCGGCGGCCTGTTCCTCGGTCATCCCCCGGACGCGCTCCAGATAGGCCGGGGAGGTGTCGGAGTTCTCCGGGGTGAAGGCCGGCACGACCAGCGTGCCGGCCGGCCCCAGTGCTTCGAGCAGCGCGTCCCGCAGCGCCGTGTCCCGCAGCCCGGTCCCGCGCAACGAGGCGTGTACGAGCAGAGTGCCCCCCGCCCGTACCCCGAGGCGCCGCAACTGCGCCACGACACCGTCCGGCCGCGCACCACCGTCCCGGACCCCAGGACCGGCACTCCGGCCCCCCCGAGGTGGAACGTCAGTCCGCACAAAACCGTCCAGCCGCGCAACACCGTCCCAGACCCCAAAACCGGCACTCCGGCCCCCCGGAGGTGGAACGTCAGCCCCGCTCACCCGCCGCCGCCCCCTCCCATTCGCCCCACAGCACAGCCAGCAGGCTCTTCCCGCTCACGGTCAGTTCGGCCGCCTGTTCCAGAGCTTCCAGCGCCCGGCGGCTCTCCGCCAGAGCTCGTACGGCCAGTTCCGCGGTGGCCTCGTCCGCCCGCCAGTACGCGGCCAGCGCGACGCGTTCGTACGCCCCGACCAGCAACCCCGACACCGGCACCGGCTCCCCCTGCCACGGCGCCGGATGGAGCCAGTCGCCGTCCAGAGCGTACAGATCGGCCACCTCGCACAGGGCCCGCAGCTCGGCACGCCGAAAACCGCGCAGCAACGCTGGGGCGAGCATCCGCCCGCCGGCGAGGACGGGGACGCCCAGTGCGCCGTAGCCGTGCCGACCCGCCGAAGGCTCCCCGGAGGCCAGCGGGGTGAATGTGGTCAGCGCGGCGACGGCCCGGTTCGCATGGCCGGGCACGGCCGCCCGCAGCAAGGCCCATGCCTCGGCGAGCAGACGGCTCCAGGCGGCGGCCTCGGCCGGCTCGAGCCGGGGGTGCGCGGGGGTGGGGAAGCAGTCCCGGTACGGGTCGACGTCGTCCAGCACCAGGCCGGTGACGCCGAGCCTGCGGACGGGCCACCAGCCGGGGGCCGGTTCTCCGGGGCATACGATCCGCCGCTCGACACCGTCCACGCGGACCACGAAACCGTCCTCGGCGGGGCGGACCTCGGCACTGCCGTGCTCCCCCGGCCCGCCCAGCACCAGCGAGCCCAGCGTGGGCAGACTGAGCGTGCCGTCCCTCCAACCGGCCCGGACGGTCAGGTCCAGCCCGCCACGCACGGCCGCCGCCGCGGTGTACGCCGAGAGGAATCCCGCGGCCCCGGCCGCGCCGGGCCGCTCCTCGCGCAGGGCGTCGAGGGTGTCCAGCAGCCAGCTGCGGGCGTAGGGATGGGCCAGTACTTCGTCAAGGCTGCCGAGGCCGTCGGAGCGCTGCTCGATGGTGCCCGCCAGCTCCCACGCCTCGTCCCAGGCCTCGCCGCCGCGCCCGTCGAGATCGGCGTGCAGCCGGGCGAGCAGAGTACGGGTCAGCTCGTCCTGCCCGGCGGCCTGCTCGGCGGGGTCCCGCACCGCGGGGGAGGCCGTACGCGCCGCTGTACGGGCCTCGATGCCGAGGATGAGGGCCTTCAGGTCGGCGCAGTAGACGGAGGGGTTGTCGAAGCCGGATTCCGGAGCGTACCGGTGCGTGTAGAGACCCCCTCCGCACGAACGGACGACCGGACACCGGCGGCACTGCTCGCTGACGCCGGCCAGCCCCAGTTGCCTGGCCCGTACCCCGGGATGGGCGGCGACCTCGTCGAAGGAGTGACGGAACACGTCGAAGCCGGTGGAGGCCGCGCCGTCGTAGGCGCTCTTGAGCGAGTCGACCTGCTCGAGGGTGCCGTCGGTCTCGACGACGACCAGATCGGTGGGGGCGAGGCCCAGGGACTCGGTCAGGCTGGGACCGCCGCCGAGGGTGGAGAGCACCGACGCGAAGAGACGAACCGGGACCGGGCGGCCCTGCCGCTCCCAGCGGTCGAAGACGGCCAGGATCCAGTCGGCGTAGGCGGTCGGCGAACCGTCCGGGCGGGCCGGAGGGGCCTCCCAGGTGGCGTGGGGCAGCAGGAAGTCGATGCGCGGCGGGTCCAGGGCGGTCAGCGCGTCCAGTACGGCGGCCGGGTCGTTCGCCACGTCGATGGTGCACAGAAGGCCGAGATACAGGTGGCGGAAGCGCTCCTGGCTGAGCAGTTCGACGGCTCCGAGGACCAGGGGGTGGCTGGTGCGGCCGTCGGCGAAGCGGCGATGGCGGTCATTGGCCGCTTTGTCGCCGTCGAGGGAGATTCCGACCTTGACGTCGTACTCGTCGAAGAGGTCGAGATGGCGGCTGCTCAGCTGCACACCGTTGGTATGGATGCGCAGGTCGAGGCCGGCGACTCCGGCGAGGGCCGTGGTCAGCTCCTCGCAGACGCGTCTCAGCCGGGGGATGCCCGCCAGCAGGGGCTCCCCTCCGTGCAGGATCACTGACACGGAGGGCAGTGCATGTGTCTTCGCATGCTCAGCCAGTCGCAGAGCTGTCCAGGAAATGGCCTCGTCGGAGATTGCCCTGGGGCGGGTTCGCCAGCTCTGATCTGCGTGTTCATAGATATAGCAGTGGTCACAAGCAAGATCGCATCTGCTGTGGACCTTGAGAACGATCTCGCGGAATGGGACCAGGGGTCCTGTCATTCCGCCAGTCTAGAGCGCCGAGTTGAAAGTGGACGCCTGTACAGAGCGGCCGATTGACGCGGGAAGGACCCGGCCGAGCTTCTTGGCGGCGTCGGCACCGCGCACATCGATCTCGGCGAGGGGTACGCGGTTCTTCTTCGCAGCGGCGAAGGAGACAGAGGATTCTGAGGTCTTCACGGCCGTCCTTGCTGACGTTGTTCCGGATAGGGACGCTGCACCGGCATCTGCACCATTGCAGTGTCGGCGGCACGACTTTACTCTCATGGCCACTGATGGCAACTGAGGTCGGCCACTTGAGGCCGGAGCGTTGCGGCACAATCGATCCGGTGAAAGAAACCGGCTCTACTTCGAAAGAGTGAAGACGAAAACCGCAGACGGGGGTGCATGTGACAGCGTTTCCCGGCCCACTGCAGAGTATGGTCTTCCGGAACGCTGATCTGCCGAAGCTGTTCCACCACACGGATTCCGTTGCCATAGCCCGGCAGCGGGAGGCGGTGAACACCATCCGCTCGCAGCTGTTTCTGCTGGTCGTGGGCGCTGCCCTGGCCGCGCTGCCCTGGCGGCTGAAGCTCGGCGGCACGTTCCAACTGGTCAGTGCGCTCAGCGCGCTCGCGTACGCCGGCGTGCTACTGATGACGTACCGCGCCACCAGACGCCGAGCAAAGTCGCACTGGCAACTCAACAGGTCCGCGGCGGACTTCATCAAGTCCATGTGCTGGCGCTACGCCGTGCACGGGACACCCTTCGACTCCGATTCCCCCGACCATGAACGGCTGTTCATCGCTCAGGTGGAGGAGGGGCTCCGGGAACTGAGAAAGGTCGGCTGGCAGGATCCGCGGGACGGCTCGGCCGGCCTGCCGGAAGCCGGCGATCCCGACCTGATCACCGCTGCCATGCGGGAGTTACGGGCCAAGTCGTTCGGCGTCCGCAGGGAGACCTATGTACGGGACCGGCTGATCGAGCAGCGCAACTGGTACCGGCGGCGCCAGGACCGGACCCGGCGCGCCGCGGCACTGTGGTCGGCGGCCATCGTCGTACTCACCGCGCTCGCGCTGCTCTTCGGTACGCTGCGCGCCTTCTCGGTGGCGGAACCGGCCGACCTGGCGGGGCTGCTGTCGGCGTCGGCCGCCGCCTGTATCGCCTGGAGCGAGTCGCGGCGCCATCAGCCGCTGATCGCGGCGCTCTCCCTGGTGGAGCAGGATCTGATGGCCATGCATACGGCGATGGAGAACACCGTCGGCGAGCGGCAGTGGGCCTCGGCGGTGTACGAGACGGAGCGGATCGTCTCGCCGCAGCACACCGAGTGGGTTGCCAGACACCGGAGTTGAGCAACAGCCAGGTGCTTCGCTGCATGCCCGAAGAAGGAGTAAGCCCGGAGTGCTGAGCAACAGCGCCCCGGGGTGCTTCAGCCGCGCGGCGCCTCACGCCCGTTCCACGCCCTCGCACCAGATGACCGTCACCGGTTTGCCGGCGTCGAGGGCGTAGTTCACGATGTCGCCGGTGCCCCCGCGCCCCCGTGCCGGGCGGCCGTCCCACACCGCCAGCAGCCGGTCGCAGTTGTCGGCGATATAGGCGCCCGCGGCGTAGTAGGCCTCGTCGGTGGAGTGCTCGAATCCCATCCGGACCTCCTGGGTGGCCCGCTCCTTCAGCCTCCGGTACTGGGCCAGTTCCCCGGCGTCGGCGAAGCCCCGCTCGTAGTCGCCGCTGGGGATGACCACGGTCAGTTCGGCCCCGCATTCCAGGGCGATGTCGGCGAACAGCTGGTCGGCGCCGGCTGCCAGGCTGGACAGCGCCTCCAACGCACCGCCGTGCCCGCAGAGCGCGGCGCGCAGCGCGGAGCGGATGTGGTCGAGGACTTCCGAGGGGATGTTCCGGTGGCCGGTCACTCCGATGCGTTTCACTAAGCCCCCCATCCGGTCCGCGTCAGCTGCCCTGCCATCCTCTCAAAACGGCGCAGAACGTCCAGCTCTGCGACATACGGGAGCCCCCGCCCGGTCGGCGCCGGGCGGGGGCTCGCGTGCTGCTGGCTGCAGTCAGGGGTGGGACGGAGGGTCAGTACACGCTGACGCCATAGGCGTTGAGGGCCTCGACCACGGGCTGGAAGTAGGTGGTACCACCGGTGGTGCAGTTGCCGCTGCCGCCGGAGGTGAGGCCCAGGGCCGTGGTGCCGGAGTAGAGCGCGCCGCCGGAGTCACCGGGCTCGGCACAGATGTTCGTACGGATCATGCCGTAGACGATGTCGCCGCCACCGTAGTTGACGGTGTAGTTGAGGCCGGTGACGGTGCCGCAGTGAATGCCGGTGGTGGAGCCGCGCCGGCAGGCCGACTGGTTGACCGAGGGGTTCGCGGCACTGGTGATGTCCTGGCTTCCCACGGTGCCCGGGTGCGCGAGGGAAGTGTTGCTGTAGCGCACCAGACCGTAGTCGTTGACGGGGAAGCTGGAGCCCGCCGTGGGGCCGATGAGCGTGGTGTGCGCGGAGCTGGTGTACCAGTTGCCCGCGCCGTCGGTGCAGTGACCGGCGGTCAGGAAGTAGTAGGTGCTCCCGCTGCGCACATTGAACCCGAGCGAACAGCGCCAGCTGTCCGCGTAGATGGCGTCGCCGCCGGCGATGTACCTGGTGATCTTTCCGGGGGTGCGCTCCACCTTGATGGCCCCGGCGTTGCGCCCGGCGGCCTGCTTGATCGTGGCGATCTCCGCCGTGGAGACGGTGCTGTCCGCGGTGACCACCAGTGCATTGGCCGCCTGGTCGACATGCCAGGCGGTTCCTGCCACGTCCGCGGCGAGAACGGCGTCACCCGCGGCGGCGAGGGCGGTGGCACTGTATGTGGTCGCTGCGGGGTCGGCGCTGGCCTGGGGCATCGCGAGCCCGATCGCGGCCAGGAGGCCGGAGGTGACTGCGAGCAGCCGGGTTCGTCTCGCAGGGCCGCTTCGGAACGTGGTGCGCTTGATCCTCACTTCTTCTCCTCCCGAAGGGAATTGAGGGTCGCTGAAGGTGGGGGGACCCGTGAGGCGCAGCCGAGGGGCACAGCCGCATTCCATGTGCGCCGTGCCCCTGACAAGCGCTGTGGGGAGTATTCGGCGGCCCGGCCACCGGGCGCAAGGGCGCCTTTTCGGCCGGGTCGCGGGGGACGTCGGACTGGGCTAGTAGACGTTCACCTTGTACTTGGCCAGCGCCTCGGGGACGGGCTGGTAGAAGGTGGTTCCGCCGACGGTGCAGTTGCCGCTGCCGCCGGAGGTGATACCGAGCGCCTTGTTGCCGTCGTAGAGCGCGCCGCCGGAGTCGCCGGGCTCGGCGCAGACATTGGTCTGGATCATGCCGCGGACGGTGCCGCCGCCCGAGTAGCGCACGGTCACGTTCAGCGCGGTGACCGTTCCGCCGTGGGTGCCGGTGGTCGAGCCGGTACGCTTGACCGGCTCGCCGACATAGGCGTCGGCGGCGCTGAAACCGCCGGGGTGGCTCAGCGAGGCGTTGTCGTAGCGCACCAGGGCGTAGTCGTTGCCCGGGAAGCTGGAGCCGGCGGTGGCGCCGATCAGTGTGGACTGGCCGGAGTTGGTGTACCAGGCGTTGGCGACATTGCCGCAGTGGCCGGCGGTGAGGAAGTAGTAGGTGCTGCCGCTGACGACGTTGAAGCCGAGCGAACAGCGGTAGCCGCCGCCGTAGATGGCGTCACCGGAGGCGAGCAGGGGCTTGAACACACCGGCCGCACGCTGGATCCGTACCGCGCCCGCGTCCGTTCCGGCGGCCCGCTTGATCCTGCCCAGTCCGGCGATGGAGACCGTGCTGTCGGCGGTCACCACGACCCTGTCGGCCGCCTGGTCGACATACCAGGCAGTGCCTCCGACGTTCGCCTTCTCCACGGCTGTGCTCACCGCGGCAAGCCGGTCCGCGCTGTACGTGCGGGGGGCCGCCGCGGTGGCGTTGGGCAGCGCGGCCGCGGTGGCGGCCGCCAGACCGGCGGCGACGGCGAGCAGTCGAGTACGTCTCCTCACAGTGCTCCTCCTCAGGAGTGGGGGCCCGGGGTCGGAACCCGGAGGCAGCCACAGGCTTGGCGTGCGCCTGTCAGCGCCAGCGTGAAATATGGGGCATGGTTCAGGACGGGGCAAGGGTGCTTTGAGGACAACCCTGAGGCGGTGGCCGGCCGCCGCCTCAGGGTGTCCACGACGAAGGGGTGGCAACTGCTCTTCCAGCAAAGTTCCTTGGGGGGATTAGCTCGGTTGGGTGATTGTCGGGTTGATGGCTTGTGGTTCGGGCGGGGGCCTCGGGTGGCGTCGCGAGTGCGATCTGGGATGCCGGGTGCGGTGCCGGCGTGCGGGGCCCCTGCTCCACCGGCGAGATGGTTCAGGGCCTCCCCGTCGCCTCTGGCCGCCCCCACATGGCCGGGTCGTGAGACGGTGCCCATCAGCGGCCTCCGGCCGCAGGCCGCCCTTCCGGGACCGGACCATGGACAGGATCCGTGTCGCCACCCGGAGGCGAAAGCGGACGACCTGGGGGCACCTCCGGGGGCACCTCCGGGGGCGCCTCTGGGGGCGCCTCCCAGCGGTAGCTGGGGGAGGTAGCTGGGGGAGGTAGCTGGGGGAGGTAGCTGGGGGAGGTAGCTGGGGGAGGTAGCTGGCGGAGTGCCCAAGACCGTTCGGGGCGCGCCGGCGAGCGGACTCACTCCCGCTCACTGGCAGGGAACGGTCAGTGGAGGGCGGTGTCGCGGGTGCGCACACTGCGCTCCCCGGCCGGAATGTCGACGTCCAGCGTGTTGCCCGGTGGCGGGAACGGGCAGATGAAGTGGTCAGCGAAGGCACACGGCGGCAGCAGCACCCGGTTGAAGTCCACCGTCACGCTGCCGTCGGCGGCAGGGGCCGTGGGCCGCAGGAAGCGGAACCGGTAGCTGCTCTCTCCGCTGGTGCCGTCGGCGAAGACGGCCCACAGCGAGCCGTCGGCCTCGACCGCGACCTGGAGGCTCTGCTCCGCACCGTGCAGATCGAAGACCAGCTCCCCCGAGAGCCCGAGACCGCGCTCCTGCCCGTCCGCGTTCGGCACCCGCACCGTGTGCTCCTCGGTGTACGGACGGAAGACGCCGGGCACCGCCCAGGCTTCGTCATAGGGCGTGGCCTCGATGCCGGCGAAGGTGCGCCGGGTCTCGGCGCGCGGGTCCCAGACCCGTACTGCCCAGAGCCCCTCGCGGCGCATCACCACCAGCCGCTGCTCGCCGTGCGCGAGCCGCGACTCGCCGACCGGGGTGTGGTCCGCACCCAGCCGGACCTGCCCCGTGAAGGGCTCCCCGTCCAGTGTGAGACCGTCCTCGGCCGTCGCGGTCAGTACGACCTCGTCGCCGTCCTCGGTCCAGTGGCCGGGAATCGCCGCTATGCGTCCGCCGTCCGCGTCGGCGAGCCAGTACGTCCCGGTCAGGGCGAGCGGGCCGTACATGGCGGAGACCATCGCGGTGCGCTGTTCGTGCCAGTGCTTCCATTCCTGCTGCACATCCGTACTACTCATACGATGAACCTATCCACTCGGGAGCGGTCAGTCCGAGGTGAGGGCACGGGATGGGGCCGGTGCGATCGGTACGGAAGCCACCCGCTCCGGGAGCAACGGCGCTGTCTGGCCGACGACATTGGCGAGTCCGCCGGACGCCGGATGCGGCACAAGGATGAATCCGCCGGCCGCGTCCATACGGACGAACCCCGCCCCTCCGGTCCATGGCCGACGCGGGGTCCCTACTCCGTACGGGTGAACGGACGAGGTGCGCCGCCCGCCCGTTCGAAAAGCAGCCCGCGTGATCAGCCGTCACAGGGGCAGCAGCATTCGCACCCGTCGCAACAGCACCCGTCGCAACCGTCGCAGCAACAGCCGTCGCAACTGTCGCGGTTGCAGTCGCACTTGTGGCAGCAGCCCTCGCGCTTCTTCCGCGACCAGGGACCTTCATACGACTCCGAACAGCACATCTTGCAGGTGCAGCACAGGCCGATGGCCACCGCGCAGCCGGCCCAGAAGCCGCGCGGGGGTGTGTGGGGCTCGCCGCCGAAGCCGGGCGGAAATCCGACGGGGCCGCCGTTCCAGGACGGAGGCGGCGGCCCGTATCCCTGGTGCGCGCAGGTCGTCGGGCCGAACGCCCGGTCCACCGACCGGCTCAGCTCGTGCACCAGCAGAACGTGTGCCAGCTTGCCGTCGACGAATTCGGTGCCCTTCAGCGCGAGCCGGATTCCGTGCAGGGCGTCGTCGGCGAGCCTCCGCGCCTCGGCGAGGCTGGTGCCCGTCGCGGTGAGGGGGTTCCAGGAACCCGACGTGGCGTCAGTTTCCCTGTCCTCAACGGCATCCAGCAGGTGTGCCAGCCGTCCGAAGAGCCGGCCCGCCTCGGCCAGCGGCTCGGCGTTCCACGGTGTGCCGGCGAGTACGGCGGTGTGGGCGAAGGCGGCCGCGGTCGCCGTCTCGGTCGGCTCGGTGACCGTGAGCAGCGGGGTGCCGGGGCCCGCCAGCGCCTCGATGCCGGTCTGCCGGTCGACCGCGTCGACCAGAACCGCCGTGTCGAACCCCAGCTCCGCGCCGGCCCGGGCACCGGCCCGGTTCCAGCTCGCGGCGACCCGGCGCGCGGCCGCTGCCACCGGGCGCCGCTTCAGCAGCCCGTCCCGGTCGGCGACATGGTCCCGTACCTTCGCCGAGGCCAGCACCAGGGACACCGCGGCAGCCAGCCTGGCTCCCTCGCCGCGGGCGACGGGGGCGGTGCGCATGGCGCGCAGCGGGCACGGGCCCGCGGTGCGCCGCCATCCGTTGGTCCGATCCGCCTGAGCCTCCGCCAGAACCGAGACGATCAGCCCGTCGTAGTTGGTGACGATACGGGCGAGCTGCCCGTGGTCGGAGCGAAGTGCCAGGCAAAGCCCGCAGAGATGGGCCATCCACTCCGTCCGGAGGCCCTCCGAGAGCCGGTGCGAGCAGGGTCTGACTATCCCGAACAATGCACTTCTCCCCCATCACCCATACAGCCTGACTTTCATATTTTGCGTTCAGTCAGGGGCCGTGCGCAGGAACAACCTTGATGAACCGCCACACGTTCTGCACCAGTACCGTCACGAATCCCCTGTACGGAGACCGTCCACTTGGCGCGCGATCAGCATCATGGACGACCATAGGGGTGCGGAACGCTGAGGGAACCGCTGTGAAAGGAGGCGTCCGATGGGATCAGTGCGCAAAGCGAGTGCCTGGCTGGGGCTTGTCGAGGACAACAACGACGACGACCGCTACTACGACGACGAGTACGCCGAGGAAGCCGGCGACCCCTGGGTGACCGACCCGCGGGTGCGGGTGGCCTCCGAGTCGGCCCAGGACCAGGGCCGCAGGATCGCCACCATCACGCCTGACGGCTTCCGGGACGCGCGCGGCATCGGCGAGCTCTTCCGCGACGGCATCCCGGTCATCGTGAACCTCACGTCCATGGAGCCCGGCGACGCCAAGCGCGTGGTCGACTTCGCGGCCGGACTGACCTTCGGTCTGCGGGGCTCCATCGAGCGGGTGGCCACCAGGGTCTTCCTGCTGACCCCCGCCGACACCCAGATCGTCAACGGGGAATCATCAGGCCGTTTCCAGGGCGGCTTCTTCAACCAGAGCTAGGAGACAACTGAAGATCTTGCTCGGGCCGCCCGAGTCGCCCTGATTCACCCGTAAATGTCGATCGGGGCAATCCGGTGCAAGGCGGGTGCGTTTTCAAGATCTTCAGGGCGCTCCTAGGTCCTGGCCGGCCGGTCATGCCGGGCTCGCGGCGTCCGGCACCGCACCTCTCCCCCGTAGCCCTTCGGGCACGGGAGGTACCCCCACCGTTGTCGTCGGTCGCCGATGTCCCCCAGCTGCCTCCCCCAGCTACCGCTGGGGGTGCCCCCAGAGGTGCCCCTCACCGCATGCGTGGACACCAGCCGCTCCGCGGCGGGCGCTCCCTGATCCGGCCTGACCAACCGGACAGGACCTACGGCAGGGCCGCCCACCTGCCACTGGTCGCGCTCCGCCGCTCAGCGGAACGCGTCGAGACCGGTGAGCGCCTTGCCCAGCACCAGCTGGTGCATCTCGACGGTGCCCTCGTAGGTGAGCACGGACTCCAGGTTGGTCGCGTGCCGCATGACCGGGTACTCGAGCGAGATCCCGTTGGCACCGAGGATGGTGCGTGAGGTGCGGCAGATCTCGATCGCCTCCCGCACATTGTTGAGCTTCCCGAAGCTGACCTGCTCCGGGCGGAGCTTCCCCGCATCCATCCGCAGGCCGAGGTGATGGGCGAGCAGGATGCCCTTGTGCAGTTCCAGCGCCATGTCCGCGAGCTTGGCTTGGGTGAGCTGGAAGCCGCCGATCGGCCTGCCGAACTGCTCGCGCGTCTTCGCGTACTCCAGCGCCGCCTCGAAGCTGGAGCGCGCCGCCCCCATGGCACCCCAGACGATTCCGTAGCGCGCATGGCTCAGACAGCTGAGCGGGCCACGCAGCCCGGTGACGCCCGGCAGCACCGCGTCATCGGGCAGCCGCACCTCGTCGAGGACGAGCTCACTGGTGACCGAGGCGCGCAGGGACCACTTGTGCTTGATCTCGGGGGCCGAGAAGCCGGGCGCGTCGGTGGGGACCGCGAAACCGCGGATGCCCTCGTCGGTCTGCGCCCAGACCACGGCGACCCCGGCCACCGAGCCGTTGGTGATCCACATCTTACGGCCGGTGAGCACCCAGTCGCCGCCGTCGCGCTTGGCGTACGTACGCATCGAGGCGGGGTCGGAGCCGTGGTCGGGCTCGGTCAGCCCGAAGCAGCCGATGATCTCGCCGGCCGCCATGCCCGGCAGCCACCGCTGCTTCTGCTCCTCGGAGCCGAAGCGGTGGATGGCGTACATCGCGAGAGATCCCTGTACGGAGACCAGGGAGCGGATACCGGAGTCGGCGGCCTCCAGCTCCAGGCAGGCGAGCCCGTACTGGACGGCGCTCGCGCCCGCGCAGCCGTAGCCCTCCAAGGACATGCCGAGGGCGCCGATCGAGCCGAGTTCGCGGGCCAGCTCGCGGATGCCGGGCAGCTCTCCGCGCTCGTACCAGTCGGCGATGTGCGGCATCACCCGGTCGGCGGCCCATGAGCGGACCGTGTCACGGATCGCGAGATCCTCCGGGCTCAGCAGATCATCGAGGCCGAGGGGGTCGACGGGGTCGAACGGCGGCAGCTTCGAGGACGGAGTTGCGGACATGACGGGGCCTCCGGGCACTCTCACGCGGCCGTGCTCGCCCGGGGACAGCCCCCGGCGAACACAACCAAAACTAGCAGCGGTAGTTATTGCTGCCGCTGACGTTACGGCTCAGTGTGCCGCTCGTCCAGACCCGGCCGTCTCCGCCGGCTCGCGCCGCACCGGCGCGGGAACCTCCGCGGCCACCTCCCGGTCCGCCGGCGGCTCCGCCGCCCCCTCGGGCACGGGGCAATCCATCACCTTCGGCAGCCGCAGCGCCGCCAGGGCGCCGAGCAGCAGCAGACCGGCGCTGACCACCAGCGTGACGTGCAGGCCGTGGACGAAGGAGTCCCGCGCCGCAGCCCGCAGCGCCTGCCCGGCCGGTCCGCCCAGCTGCAGGGCCACCTGATAGGCCTCGCCTAGCGAGTTGGCCGCGTCCGCGCCGGCCTCGGCCGGGACGCCGGCCACCCGCGACAGCCCCGGGGCGTAGGCGGCGTTCATGACACTGCCGAGGAGGGCGATGCCCATGCCCGCGCCGAGCTGGTACGAGGTCTCTCCGATGGCCGCGGCGCCGCCGGCGCGATCGGCCGGGGCCTCGCTGAGCATCGACTCGTACGCCCCGAAGAGCGTGGTCTGCAGCCCGAAGCCGAGCAGTACGAAGCCCGTCGTGAGCAGCGCCGGCCGGTCGTGGTACCCCATCAGGGTCAGCAGCAGCACCGCGAGAGCGGTGAGCACGAAGCCCAGCGAGACCATCAGCCGCGGGCCGGTCCGGCGCAGTGTGTACGAGCCGGTGGCGCCGGCCGCCATGGCGGCGAAGGTCAGCGGCAGCAGCCTCAGCCCGGTCTCCAGCGGGCTGAGGTCCAGCACCAGCTGGAGGTACTGGACGGCGATCAGCTCCAGGCCGACCAGCGCCAGCATGGCCAGCACGATGCAGCCGACCGAGGTGGCGAAGGCGGTCCTGGCGAACATCCTGATGTCGATCAGCGGATGTTCGCGGCGCTTCTGCCGCCGCACAAAGAGGACCAGCAGGGTGGCGCCGACCAGCAGCGGGCCGAGCGTGCCGAGGCCGAGCACGGTTCCGCCGCCGCCCAGCCGCTTGACGCCGAGGACCGAGCCGAGCACTCCGGCCGCGGCCATGAGTGCGCCGAGCACGTCCCAGGGGCCGTCGCCGCTGCCTCTCGACTCGGGCAGCAGCCAGCGGCCGAGCGGCAGGATGAGCGCCATCAGCGGAATGTTGATCAGGAAGACCGAGCCCCACCAGAAGTTCTCGACGAGGAAGCCGCCGAGTACGGGTCCGGTGGCGGCGCCGACCGCGGCCACCGCGGTCCAGACGCCGATGGCCGTCGCCCGCTCACGGCGGTCCGGGAAGACCTGGCGCAGGATCGACAGGGTCGCCGGCATGATCATCGCGCCGCCGACGCCGAGCAGGGCGCGGGCCGCGATCAGTACCTGAGGGGTGCCGGCGAGGGCGGCGACGGCGGAGGCCGTACCGAAGATCGCGTAACCGAGCAGCAGAATGCGGCGGCGCCCGACCCGGTCACCCAGCGTGCCGAAGAGGATCAGCAGCGAGGCACAGATCAGCGGATAGGCGTCGACGATCCAGAGCAGCTCCATGGCGCTGGGGCGCAGGTCCTCGGTGACCGCGGGGATGGCGACATGCAGCACGGTCGCGTCGAGCGCGACCAGCAGGAGGCTGACGCAGAGGACGACGAGGACGACCCAGCGGTTGGTGCCGACTCCCGCAGACGGCCGGAGGCCGGCGGTGGTCGTCCGGGTCATGCATGTACCTCCCACTGCTGGGCCTGATCCGGGACGGTTCCCGGACCTCGGCCCGGTCGATTCCCTCGCGCTCGGCGGACCGGCGGAGGGTGTCCCCGGGGGCCCGGCATCGACGGACGAGTGAGCCGCCAGCGTACGCGAGTTCACACCAGTGGCGCGTGGTCCACCTCTCACGGCGGCACGCGACGGTGTGTGGCGTGCGCCACTCCGGGGGCCGAAGTAAGTGATCTTGATACGGCCCGCCACCCTCCCGGCACCGCCCGGGAAATTCCCGCACTATGCCGCCGAGAGACAATTAAACGGCCCGGAAACACCCTCCCGACACGCCCAGGAAAGAATAGCGGAGAACGTCACTCGCTTTTCCGGACGGCCCCCCGAAAAGCGCTCGCGTGAGACCTACTCCACATCACATCGTCGTCACGAACAGCCCGGATCGGCTTGGCCCGACACTCACTCGCTGTAACGTCGATTGAGTGCGTACCGACCGAATCTTCGCCCGCCTGGACCGGGAGCTGGAGCCGCCGAAGACAGAGATCCCCCGGATGAGCCGTACCCGTCGGGCTCTCTTCGGAACGACGCTGGCCTTCTATGTGGCCATCGTCGTGGCCGTGCTGACGACGTCCTGGCTGGTGGCCCTGGACTGGAAGGTCATGCTCTTCCGGCCGTACGAGCAGTGGCCCGAAGTGCACGCCACGCTGGACTACTTCGTGGTGCTCGGCCAGCGCGGACCCACCGCCGTGATGGTGGCGGCCTGGCTCGGCTGGCGCTCATGGCGCCAGCACACCCTGCGCCCGCTGCTGGTGCTGGCCACCTCGTTGCTGCTGCTGAACACCACGGTGGGCGCGGTCAAGATCGGACTCGGCCGGCTCGGCCCTCACTACGCGACGCAGATCGGCTCGGCCGAACTCTTCGCCGGCGGCGACATATTTCCTTCCGGACACACCGCCAACGCCGTCGTGACCTGGGGAATCCTGTCGTACTTGGCCACCACCCCCCGGGCCAGGCGGTGGCTCTCGGTCCTCTCCGCCGTGGTCGCTCTCGGAGTCGGTGCGACCACGGTCTACCTCGGTACGCACTGGCTGAGCGATGTGCTGCTCGGCTGGGCGGCGGGCCTGCTGATCCTGCTGGCACTGCCCTGGTTCGAGCCGCTGATCGCCCGTACCGAGGCCTGGATCTTCGCCATGCGCGAACTGTGGCGCGCCCGCCGCGGCACCGTTCCCGCACTGCCCGTCCCTGCCGGGAACGGTGCCGCGATAGTGCCGCAGCGCCGCCCCGCCCAGAAAGAGCCGGTACGCGAGCCGGTGAGCGCCGGCGGTTCCGGACGGTCCACGACCGGCCGGAGCGGCGGGCACCTCGGCGCACGCCCGCACGCAATACGTTCGGAGCGCACACCGGTCACCCCGGCCGGCAGCAGACATCCGTCGCACTCCGACCGTGCGCCCCGCGGAGCGTCACCGGCCCGCCCGGTGACGGGCGGCTGACAGCCCCCGGGCGCGGGGAGGTACGCACCACTCCCCCGCCCGTGAAGGCCCCGGCGGCTCCTGGAGGAGCCGCCGGGGCCTTCGTCAGCCCTTCCAGCAGCGGACCACCCTGCCGCCGTCGACTTCGAAGTTCAGCCGCCCCGCCAGGTACTCCATCGTGATGATGGCGCCCGGCGGCAGCGCCCTGACGGTCGTCCAGCCGCGCACTCGGGCCAGCCGCTTCGCGGCTTCCGCGTCGAGGCCGACATAGGACTCGGGGGCGTCGTCGGACTGTGCGGGAGGGATCGGTATGGATGCCATGACACTCACGGTAGGCGGCACCGCACGGTGACGGAAGCCGGGGCCGCGGGCACCCCCGGGCGGTCCACGTACCCCACCCGGTCACACTTCTGTCACAGGACCACGACACGCGTTCACCCCGAACGACTTCACCCGAACGGGCAGTTCCTGACTCCGGAGGAAGCTATTCCACAGCCCCTTCCGAGACGCCGAATTACCTCCCCGGAATTCCCGCACGGCACGCCGCCCGAGGGCCGTCGAATTCACAGCTCCCGGCGTACGGTCCCGGCCCGACTGCCCACCGGGAATTTACGGTTTCCTTACACGATCCGCAGCCGAAGTCCGAGCCGCGGAGACTGGCTCGCGGCCATCGGACGGCACGGGGAGCGGCTCAGTCGAGAGCCCGGGACAGCCGGTCCCGGACCGTCCTGATGTGCTCGGTGAGCTCCCTGGGCTCGACGACCTCGACGTCGAAGCCCATGAACACCCTTGGCCCACTTGCGGCCGGTGTCCTGCCGCTGCCGGGCGACCTTCTTGTACAGCTTGGCCCGCAGCCGCTTCGCTGCGCGGTATCCCTTCGAGGCGGCCTGCCCCTTCTTCGGACGGCGGCGGGCCATCATCCGGTCGTACCGGGTCAGCTTCGCGGCGGCCGTCCTGCCGTACTCGGCGTGCGGCAGGTCGTGGGCGTCGCTGGTAGTGGTGGCGGTCTCCTTCACACCTCAGTCCACGCCGATCACTCGCCCTGTCTCAGGGAGCTGCCGGGCCTCGGTGGGGGCGACAAAGCCGGCGTACCAGTGGCCGAGGTCCTGGTACACGCGCACCGAGGACGGAGCGGCGGGCAGGTCCCGCGACCACACCCCCGTCAGGGAGATGCCGCCCGCGGGGTACCGCTTGCCGTCCTTGAGGCGGAAGCCGCGGGCCGGGTGTAGTTGAGCGTCGGCAGCGCCTCACGCTTCGTCTTCCACGTCGGCATCCCAGCCCGACGCGCCACGGGCAGCCGGTCCTTGATGTCCTTCTGGGCCCTGGCGCGGGATGTGCCGAAGTCCCGGATCAACTGCTGCTGAGGAACCGAGCTGCCCTCGGCCGGCCACGGCGTTGTCCGCCGGGCCTCGGTCAGCATCCTGTCGAACTGGGCCGGACCGCAGGTCCGCTCAGGTGTGCCTTCGGGGCGGTTCTGGTTCCAGGCGTGTATCTGCCGGGACTTGGCCACGCACTCGTTCCAGATCCAGCGGCATCGGTCCCACTCCGCCATGAGGGAAGTGCGGACGGTGGACGGCACGCGAAGCCGGAAAGCGAACCGGGCATACCCGGCGTCCTCAGCTACCTGCGGCGGCGCCATGCCCCCATACGCTCGCGACGTCCGGTGCGGTGCATCGCGGCGTTGTGTTGGGCGCGCTCGACGCGGCGGTCGTGGTCGCCGAGCCACGGCTGCCGGCGACCGTCCGCACGGCGGTGGTGCACGAACTGCGCCGCGGCTCGGTGGTCTTCAGCGGGGAGTCCGATGAACTGCGGAACCGCGTGGAATGACCAGCATGGTGCCGGACACGACATGGTTCGGGTTCGGGCCGATCACCTTGCGGTTGGCCTTGTACAGGCTCGCCCAGCCACCAGGGACGCGAAAGCGGCGGGCCAGCGAAGACAGGGAGTCGCCGGGCTGCACGACGAGCACGCGCCCGGAGAGCTTGTACCTCCTGGAGCACACGGGCCAGGCCTCCCAGCCCTGGGCGGAGAGAACCGCCTCGGCGATCTTGATCTGCTGCGCGCGGGTGGCGAGGTCGGCACGTGCGGCGTAGGCGCGTCCGCCGTGCTCCACCCAGGTCGGCTGCCAGAACTGGAGTCCTCCGTAGTAGCCGTTTCCGGTGTTGATGTGCCAGTTTCCGCCGCTCTCGCACTTCGCCATGCAGCCCCAGGGCCACTGGTCGGCAGCACAGGAGTGCGGGGGCGACGCTGCGGCCGCGTACGCGGACGGCATTCCTGTACCGAGCGGCACGAGGGCAAGCGGGACGGTCAGCGCGAGGGCCGGCCAGAGACGGTTCTTCGCCATCGGCTCACGCTCGCACCGGCGTGCGCCCCAGGGCGCACGCCGCGCGGCGTGCGCGGGCAGGCCCCACCCGGTCGGCGGACGGACGGGGCAGCACCCGCGCGTCAGACGGCGAGCCGCTGTCCCGGGACGATGACGTCCGGGTCGGCCCGATGACGGCCCGGTTCAGGGCATGCAGGGCCTGCCAGGTGGTGTTGTGCGCGGCGGCGATCGCACTCAGCGTGTCGCCGGACCTGACGGTGTGGTTGCCCCAGGTGGCGCTTCGCCCGGTGTGGGCCCCGGCCCGCTGAGGCGCCTGGGCCACCGGAGCCTGCGCCGGCCCGGCCGCGGGCTTCGCGGCGGGCTTCGCGGCGGGCTTCGCTGGCGCCGGGGCGGGGCCATACGCGCCGGCCCGCGCGACGCAGGCAGGCCAAGCGCCCCACCGAGCGCTCCCTCTCGAAGAACCCGGGGTCCCCAGGAAGAGCGGGCCATGGGCGCGTCCGGCGCCTGGGGGCCGCTCCGCCCCGCCCGCCGCGGGGTGGTGCGGGCTTTGCCGGTTCCGTGCCGTACTGGCCGACGCGGATCGGCGGGCGCATCCGGGGTGGTGCTCGGTGCACACGGCGGAGGGATCCAGGGAGCCCCTGCCCGGACTTCAACCGATTCCGCGCCATTCCAGGTCAGTTGCGAATTGCCGCCGGTATCGTCGAATTCCGGCCACCCGTTAGATTCGTCGATTTCAGCATTTTTCGACCCGCCAGCCATACGATCCGTGACTCACCTCACCGGTCCAACTCCCGGCAGTCCAGTGGCCGTTGACATGGAGTGAGGCCCTCCGCGACCCTGCGCACCCTCCGCGCCGGACCGGTTCGACTCCGTTCGCCTTCACGCGTGACTCAGGCCATGGATCGGCCGTTGTCATCGGTACGAGCCGGGAACGGCCCGGCCGACGCACTCAGTTCGAGGAGTCACCCGTGTCGCGCATGCTCTACGTCAGCGAAGACGTACGCGCCGAGATCGGCGACGAAGAAGCCGCCCGGCTGCTCGCCGGGGAGGGCGCCCCGGGCACCTACGACTGCACCTCCTGCCGCACCCAGGGCAACTCGGACCAGGAACCGACCAGCACGGTGCTGTTCGTCGGCGAGGAGACCGCGGTCCTCGCCTTCGCCCATGCCGGCTGCATTCCCTCACAGGTCGTCAGGGTCTCCGAGGAGCAGTTGCAGGGCGCTGTGCGCAGTATCACGGGCGCGGGCCAGGAACCGCCGGCCGACATCGCGCCCGAGCAGGCCGTGCTCGGTGTCACCAGCGGTCTCGTACTGGTCGAGGGAGATCTGCGCCCCGCTCTGGTCGTCGAGCCGACCGCCCCCATCGCCCGGCCCGGATGGGCCCCGGGCGGCGACGAATTCCTGCCGCTCCTGATCGAGCAGGGATTCCTTCCGGTGACCGAGGTCGGCCGGATGCCCTACCTGCTCTCCGGCTGGTCCGTACTGCTCGCGATGGGCCGACTGCACGCGATTCTTCAGCCCGGCGCCGGAAGCCCGGTCTCCTGGTGGCAGGCGCACCAGCCGCTCCAGGTCACCGAGGGCTGGCGGGCCGCGGCCACCAGGACGCGGACCGTCCTGGTCTTCTGCGCGCCCGTCGGCACGATCGGGCACCAGTCGCGCGAGGATCTGCTGCGCGATGCCCTGGAGAAGGCCGCGGCCGGTGGTGTCCTGGTCGCCGCGGCGATGCCGCTGGCCGGCACCTGAGCACATGTCCGCGCCCAGGCCGCATCCTGCGGGCGACGGGGTCGTTGGCACATACGTGCACGCATACGACCCCCTCCGCCCGCCGTACCAGATCGCGATCCCCGCCATGCGCCCGTCGCTGGAGGTGACCGGCGGCCACTCCCCCACCCCGATCTACGACGCGTTGTACTCCGAGTACCGCCGCGCCCTCAGAGCACTGCCGGGCGACCGGTCGGGCGAGGAGAACCTGAAGTTCACGGGATTCGCCTCCGCGCACCACAGCGGCCGCGGCTGGCACCTGGTCGGGTATGTCAGCGGCTCCGGGAATCCCGGACACCCGGGCGACACCGGGCACGCCTCCGGATCCTCACGCAACGGCGGGCGGCAGCACCCGGGGCATCACCTCCCGGCCGCGCTGCCGCCCGGCCCCCGCAGGGGCCTGTAGCCCGGTTACTTCTTCCGGCCGCGCTTCTCGCGCACCCGCACCGAGATGTGGATCGGGGTGCCCTCGAAGCCGAACTCCTCACGCAGCCGCCGCTCGACGAATCGCCGGTAGCCGTGCTCCAGGAAGCCGGAGGCGAAGAGCACGAAGCGCGGCGGCTTGGTGCCGGCCTGCGTCCCGAAGAGGATGCGGGGCTGCTTGCCGCCGCGGATCGGGTGCGGGTGGGCGGCGACCAGCTCGCCCAGGAAGGCGTTCAGCCGCCCGGTCGGCACCCGGGTCTCCCAGCCCGCCAGTGCCGTCTCGATCGCCGGGACCAGCTTCTCCATATGACGGCCGGTACGCGCCGAGACGTTCACCCGCGGCGCCCAGGAGACCTGCTGCATTTCGGTATCGATCTCGCGCTCGAGGTAGTAGCGGCGCTCCTCGTCGAGGGTGTCCCACTTGTTGTACGCGATGACCAGCGCACGGCCCGCCTCGACGGCCATCGTGATGATCCGCTGGTCCTGGACGCTGATGGACTCGCTGGTGTCGATCAGCACGACCGCCACCTCCGCCTTCTCGACGGCCGCCGCGGTGCGCAGCGAGGCGTAGTAGTCCGCGCCCTCCTGCAGGTGGACCCGCTTGCGAATACCGGCGGTGTCCACGAACTTCCAGGTGGTGCCGCCGAGTTCGATGAGCTCGTCGACCGGGTCGCGGGTGGTGCCCGCGAGCTCGTTGACGACGACCCGCTCCTCGCCCGCAACCTTGTTCAGCAGGGACGACTTGCCGACGTTCGGGCGGCCGATGAGCGCGATGCGACGCGGACCGCCGACGGCGTTGCCGAAGGTCTGGGCGGGCGCCTCGGGCAGCGCCTTGAGCACCTCGTCGAGCAGGTCGCCGGTGCCACGGCCGTGCAGCGCGGACACCGGGAAGGGCTCGCCGAGCCCCAGCGACCACAGCATCGCCGCGTCGGCCTCGCCGGACGGGCCGTCGACCTTGTTGGCGGCCAGCACGACGGGCTTGCCGGCCCGGCGCAGCAGCTTGACGACGGCCTCGTCGGTGTCGGTGGCGCCGACCGTGGCGTCCACGACGAAGACGACCGCATCGGCGGCCTCGATCGCGAACTCGGCCTGGGCGGCGACGGAGGCGTCGATGCCGAGCACGTCCTGCTCCCAGCCGCCGGTGTCGACGACCTTGAAGCGGCGGCCGGCCCATTCGGCCTCGTACGTGACACGGTCACGGGTGACGCCGGGCTTGTCCTCGACGACCGCCTCACGGCGGCCGATGATGCGGTTCACCAGGGTCGACTTGCCGACGTTCGGGCGGCCGACGACGGCGAGGACGGGCAGCGGGCCGTGGCCGGCCTCCTCGATCGCGCCCTCGACGTCCTCGATGTCGAAGCCTTCTTCCGCGGCGAGCTCCATGAACTCCGCGTACTCGGCGTCGCCGAGCGCTCCGTGGTCGTGCTGGTCGTTCATGAAGTCCGTTCCTCGTCGTTCGTGGTGATCGGTGAGCCCGTGGGCTCACTACTCAAGTCTTGCCTAGCGCCCCGTGAGACGCCTTGCGTTTTTCAGGTGTCCGGCCAGCCGCTCCTGAATGCGCACCGTGGCGTCGTCCAGGACCGCGCGGGTGCGTCTGCCGCTACCGTCCCCGGCCTCGAAGGCGTCACCGAAGACGACATCGACCCTGCTGCGCAGCGGAGGGAGCCCCTGTATCAACCGTCCTCGGCTCTCCGCACTTCCCAGTACGGCGACCGGGACGATCGGCGCACCGGACCGTACGGCGAAGTAGGCCAGCCCGGCACGCAGCGAGGCGAAGTCGCCCTCGCCCCGGGTGCCCTCGGGGAAGATGCCGAGCAGGCCGCCGTTCTCCAGCACGGAGAGGGCATGTGTGATCGCCGTGCGGTCGGCGCTCGTACGGTCCACCTTCAGCTGTCCGATTCCCTCCAGGAACCGGCCGAGCGGGCCGACGAACGCCTCCTGCTTGATCAGGAAGTGCACGGGACGGGGCGCGGTGCCCATCAGCATCGGGCCGTCGAGGTTGTGTGCGTGGTTGACGGCGAGGATCGCCGGGCCGATCGCCGGGACCCGCCAGGCTCCGAGTACCCGCGGCTTCCACAGCCCGTACATCAGCCCGATGCCGATCCTCCGGCCGACCGCGGCACCCCGCTCCGAGGGAGCGGTCACCTGGCGGCCGCCCGCTTCTCCTCGACGAGGGTGACCACACACTCCACGACCTGGTCCAGGGTCAGGTCGGTGGTGTCCACCTCGACGGCGTCGTCCGCCTTGGCGAGCGGGGAGGTCCTACGGCTGGAGTCGGCCTCGTCCCGCTTGATCAGGGCCGCCTTGGTGGAGGCCAGGTCGGCGGACTCCTTGCCCTTGAGCTCACCGCTGCGGCGCGCGGCGCGCGCCTCCGGGGAAGCGGTCAGGAAGATCTTGAGGTCGGCGTCCGGCAGCACGGTCGTACCGATGTCACGGCCCTCGACGACGATGCCCTGCCGGGCCGTCAGGGCGATGGAGCGCTGCAGCTCGGTGATCACCGCGCGGACCTCGGCCACCGCGCTGACCGCGCTGACCTTGGAGGTGACCTCCTGGGTCCGGATCGGGCCGGCCACGTCGACGCCGTCGACCGTGATGGTCGGACCGGCCGGGTCGGTGCCGGAGACGATCACGGGCTTGGCGGAGGCGGTCGCGATCGCGGCGGGGTCGTCGGTGTCGATCCCGTTGTTGATCATCCACCAGGTGATCGCCCGGTACTGGGCGCCGGTGTCCAGGTAGCTGAGGCCGAGCTTGGCGGCGACGGCCTTCGAGGTGCTGGACTTGCCCGTGCCGGAGGGGCCGTCGATGGCGACGATCACGGATTCCACGGTGTGGGACACCTTCCTGGTACACGGGAGCGGGTATGCGGCGGGGCGGGAACGGCCCCCGCACAAGGTTACTGGCTGGCCGCGCCCACCCCGAACGCCCCGGGTTCCGCCCCGGCGGAACGACTGCCCCGCCCATGCCGGATCGACCAGCCCCGCACCCTCCTCTCCACCGCCGCCCACGCACCGCCCGGCGCCGGGCCGCCTCACGGGCTTCGGACGCCTGGCCGGCCTCCGGCCGCCGAGTGGTCGCCACGGATGGGCTACTGCCGGATCGACCAGCCGCGCTCCCGCAGCGCCGCCGACAGGACCGGCGCCGCCTTCGGTTCGACCATCAGCTGGACCAGGCCCGCCTGCTGGCCCGTCGCGTGCTCGATGCGGACGTCCTCGACGTTGACCCCGGCACGGCCCGCGTCCGCGAAGATACGGGCCAGTTCGCCCGGCTGGTCGCTGATGAGGACGGCCACGACCTCGTACACCGTGGGGGCGGCCCCGTGCTTTCCGGGGACCCGGTGGCGGCCCGCGTTGCCCCGGCGCAGTACGTCCTCAATACCCTCGGCTCCCTCATGGCGCTTGGCCTCGTCCGAGGACTCGAGGGCGCGCAGGGACCGTACGGTCTCGTCCAGGTCCGCGGCGATCCCGGCCAGCACATCGGCGACTGGCCCCGGGTTGGCGGAGAGGATCTCGACCCACATCCGGGGGTCGGAGGCGGCGATCCGGGTGACGTCCCGGATGCCCTGCCCGCACAGGCGTACCGCCGCTTCGCCGGCCTCCTCCAGCCGCGCCGCGACCATCGATGAGACCAGCTGGGGGGTGTGGGAGACCAGCGCCACGGCCCGGTCATGGGCGTCGGCGTCCATGACGACCGGCACGGCCCGGCACAGGGCGACCAGTTCCAGGGCGAGGTTGAGCACCTCGGTGTCCGTGTCCCGGGTCGGGGTGAGCACCCAGGGGCGCCCCTCGAAGAGGTCGGCGGTGGCGGCCAGCGGGCCGGAGCGCTCCTTGCCGGACATCGGATGCGTACCGATGTACGAGGTGAGGTCCAGGCCCAGCGCCTCCAGCTCGCGGCGCGGGCCGCCCTTGACGCTGGCGACGTCGAGGTAGCCGCGGGCGACGCCGCGGCGCATGGCGTCGGCGAGGGTCGCCGCCACATGCGCGGGCGGCACGGCGACGACCGCGAGGTCGACCCTGCCCTCGGCCGGCTCGTCCGTGCCCGCGCCGAGCGCCGCGGCGGTGCGGGCCTGCGCCTGGTCGTGGTCGACGAGGTGGACCTCGACGCCGCGGCCGGACAGGGCGAGAGCGGCGGAGGTTCCGATCAGACCGGTGCCGATGACGAGCGCGGTTCTCACTGGGCGATGTCCTTGCGCAGGGAGGCCGCGGCGCCGAGGTAGACGTGCGCGATCTCCGACTTGGCCAGTTCGGTCTCGACGTGGGCGAGCAGCCGTACGACGCGCGGCATGGCGCCCGTGACGTCCAGCTCCTGGGCGCAGATCAGCGGTACGTCGACGATGCCCAGCTTCCGCGCCGCGGCGGCCGGGAAGTCGCTGTGCAGATCGGGCGTGGCCGTGAACCAGACGCTGATCAGGTCGTCGGCGGTGAGGCCGTTGCGCTCGAGTACGGCCGTGAGCAGCGCGCCGACCTGCTCGTCCATGTGCCCGGACTCGTCCCGTTCCAGCTGGACGGCTCCACGGACCGCTCGTACCGCCACGTCGTACTCCTCACTGCGTGCTTGCTGCGACTCCGTTTCAGCCTAGTGCCGCGACCGGCAACGTTTGCCCCTCAAGGAGCGGCGTCCGGTGCGTGCGATCGCAAGGCGGACGAAGACCCTCGTAGCAGCGCTCCTCGGGTTTTCGTCCAACGCAGCGAGCGTGCGTGCCCGGGGCCACCCTGGGGCCACCCTGCCACCCTGCCACCCTGGGGGCACCCTGGGGGCACCCTGGGGGCACCCTGGGGGCACCCAGCGGTAGCTGGGGGAGGTAGCTGGGGGAACGTCGCGACGGGGCAAACGTTGCCGGGAGGGGCATTAGTCCATATGCGCGCAGGGATGCGGCGACCACCCTCCGGGACGGTGTCAGAGCTCCTGCTGCCGGAACTCGTCCGCGAGGGCTGCCTGGGGGAGCTCTCCGGCCGGAGTGAGATCGTCCACCGCCTGCGGAAGGACGTAGGCGAGCTCTTCGGCGGCCTCCTCCAGGGTGGCGCCCACCTGCTGGGCGACCTGCTGAAGGGTCGAGGGCGGCAGTGCCTTTGCCAGCTGCGCGCCGCTGACCGGCTGGTTCGCCCCATGGCCGATCCAGGAGCGGGTCTGTTCCCGCAGGCCGGCCTTGTCCAACATGTCGATCAGGCCCGGGAGCGGGTTGCCGCCTCCGCCCGAGTTTCCGCCGCCGAGCGCGCCGAGGAGCGCTCCCAGGACGTTCCGGCCGCTGCTCTCGCCGCTCAGAAGGCCGCCGAGGTCTTCTCTCGCCATGGTCCTGCCTTCCTGCCTTTCAGAGGAAAGACAGGGTCAATGTCACCCATGCCGGCTCTCTCCGCCACTCGGGCCGATCCGGGTGGCCGGAACGTGCGGTAGAACCGTCCGCATGATCTTTCATGTCGTACCGCTGGACGAATGGGCCGCCGAGCCGGACCTTCCGTACGCACCCGCGTCGCTGACCGCCGAGGGCTTTGTCCACTGTTCGGGCGACGAGACGGCCGCGCTCGCCATCGCGGACGGCCACTTCCGAGACACGCCCGGCCCGCTGCTGGTGCTGGTGATCGAGGAGGCGGCGATCGGGGCCGAGGTCCGCTGGGAGGGCACCGAGGACGCCCTCTTCCCGCATGTGTACGGGCCGGTCGAGCGGGCCGCGGTCACCGCGTTGCTGGAGGTGCGCCGGGACTCGCACGGCCGGGCGGTCGAGCTCATTCCATGGGTCTGACGCCGGGCGCGGCTGCTTCGTGAGTGGTGCTTGCCGCGTCAAGATGCTCCTCCGGAACGAGAGGAGCAGAGCATGAGTGACATGACGGGCGCCGGCCGGCGGGCGGTTCTCGCGGCGGGCGCAGCGGCCGCCGGCACGGCCGCGCTGACCGGATGCGGCAACGACAGCAGCGAGGAGAGCGGCACCACGGCGGCCACGACAACCGAGGCGGCGGCGGACCCCACCCTCGCGGCGGACGCCCCGGCGGCCGCGACCCACCGTCACAGGGTGGTGCTGGCGAAGACCTCGGAGATCCCGGTCCGCGGCGGCAAGATCTTCGCCAAGCACAAGGTCGTGGTCACCCAGCCGAAGGCCGGCACCTTCAAGGCCTTCTCCGCGATCTGCACCCATCGCGGCTGCACGGTCAACAAGGTGGTCAACGGCACCATCGACTGTCCCTGCCACGGCAGCAAGTTCCACATCGCCGACGGCTCGGTCGCGCACGGCCCTGCCCAGCGCCCGCTGCCGGCGAAGCACATCACCGTCAAAAAGGGTTCGATCATCCTCGACTGACCCAGCACAATCTCGTGCATGCCCCCGACTGCCGAAGACATGGTGCGCGACCACACGATCTACGCGTGCGTGATGGGTTCGCGCGCCTTCGGCCTGGCGACGGAGGACAGCGACACCGACCGCCGTGGTGTCTTTCTCGCCCCGACCCCGCTGTTCTGGCGCTTCGAGAAACCGCCGACACATGTCGAGGGCCCGGCTCCCGAGCAGTTCAGCTGGGAGCTGGAACGTTTCTGCGAACTGGCCCTGCGAGCCAATCCCAACATCCTGGAGTGCCTGCACTCCCCCCTCGTCGAGTACACCGACAGCACCGGCCTCGAACTCCTGGCCCTGCGCGACGCGTTCCTCTCCCGCCAGGCCCACCAGACCTTCGTCCGCTACGCCGTCGGCCAACGCAAGAAGCTCGACGCGGACATCCGGCAGCACGGCGCCCCGCGCTGGAAGCACGCGATGCATCTGCTGCGCCTCTTGATGAGCTGCCGCGACCTCCTGCGCACGGGCGAACTGACCCTGGACGTTGCCGAGGAACGCGCCTCTCTCCTCGTGGTCAAACGGGGCGAGGTCCCCTGGCCGGAGGTGGAGGCCCGCATGACCCGCCTGGCGGAAGAGGCGGACGCCGCGGCAACCCGCAGCCCACTCCCGGCGGAACCGGACCGGGCTCGGGTCGAGGACTTCCTCATACGCGTCCGCAAGGCATCGGCTCACACACTCAGCCCGACTTCCGTACGCGTATGACGAAATCGTGCAGCGCGTCGTACGCGGACGGCTCCCCCGGCAGAGCCGAGGACTCCTGGGCCTCGTCCAGGGCCCTGTGGAGCGCCTCCACGTCGGAGCGGACCAGCTCCTGGGTCACGACCGTGAGCGGGCCGTGCTCGGCGTCGGCCTTGGCCGCGATCAGGTCCGGCAGATAGGCCGGGGAGTCGACCTCGTCCAGCAGCGTGGGCAGCTGCGCCTGCACCGTGCGCGTGCGCATCAGGTGGATGCCGGTGAGGAGCACCCGGAAGGTGTAGAGCAGCGGCTTCAGTTCGCCGCTCTTCTCGAACAGCCGCCACTGCGTGTGCGCGAAACCCCGGTAGTGGTGGGCGTGATGGCGGGTGAGCACGCCGGGGGCGAGTGCCACCAGCTCCGCATGCGGGTCCGTCGTGTGCACCACGAGCGGCGACAGAACTTGCGCAGGTCGTGCGTGACCAGGTCCATCTCGACCCCGTCGCGGTCCCACATGCGGCTGCGTGTCTCCTCCACCTCACGGAGTCCCAGCAGTTCGTCGGCGGACAGCAGGTGGACGCCCCTCAGATCCACATCGGAGTCGCGTGACGGGAACCCGTACAGATGGGCTCCCGACACGGTGGCGAACAGCAGCGGGTCCGGCTGATCGGCGACGACGGGGGTGAGGTCCATACTCAAGGCATCCAGCATGGATCAAGCGTCCCAGAGCGCTCCCAGCGTCAGCAGCTCGCTGCGGTACTCGATGCGCTCCGCCCATGCCTTGGGCCAGGCCGCGGCGCCCAGATGGGCGCCGGCGAAGGCGCCGGTGAGGCAGGCGATCGAGTCGGAGTCGCCGCGCGTGCAGGCTGCGCGGCGCAGGGCGGTGACCGGCTCGTCGGGGAAGAGCAGGAAGCAGTGCAGCGCGGTGGCGAGCGCCTCCTCGGCGATCCAGCCGTCGCCCGTCCCCAGGCAGGGGTCGGTCTCCGGGGAGGGGGTGCGCAGCGCCTTCACCAGGCGGTCCAGGACGTCGAGGCACTCGTCCCAGCCGCGGGCGATGAAGTGTTCCGGCGAGGGGTCGTGGGCGCGGGTCCACAGGTCGCCGAGCCAGCGGTGGTGGTAGCGGGTGCGGTTGCGGAGGGCGTACGAGCGCAGTTGACCGGCCAGGCCGGTCGGCTCGGTGCCCTGCGCGAGGAGGAACACCGCGCGGGCGGTGAGGTCGGAGGCGGCCAGCGCCGTCGGGTGGCCATGGGTGAGCGCCGACTGAAGCTGCGCGGCGCCGGCGCGCTGTTCCTCGCTGAGGCCCTGGGCGAGGCCGACCGGGGCGACGCGCATGTTGGCGCCGCAGCCCTTCGACTCGACCTGGCTCGCCGCCTGCCAGGGCCGGTCGCTGTCGAGGAGTCGGCAGGCGACCAGGCAGGTGCGGCCGGGGGCGCGGTTGTTCTCCGGGGAGTGGTACCAGTCCACGAACTCCTCGCGGACCGGCCGGGCCAGCCGCGCGGGCGTGAGCAGTCCGCGGGCCATCGCGGTGCGTATGCCGCGCCCCAGGGCGAGGGTCATCTGGGTGTCGTCAGTGACGATCGCGGGCTGTGGGAGTTCCATCTCCCGCCAGGGACCGCACTTCTCGAGGATCCGCGGGACGTCGTTGAACTCGGTGGGGAAACCGAGTGCGTCGCCGAGGGCGAGTCCGATGAGGGAGCCGGTCGCCGCACGCTTGGTTCCGTTCATGAGGGTTTTCCTTCCGGGCGCAGCAGGGGCGGGTGCAGCGCGGTGGCGCCGCCCGCGCGGTAGAGGGCTGCGGGTTTTCCGCGACCTCCGGTCAGGCGCGCGGCCCCGGCCACCGGCTCGACGAAGCCGGGGGTGGCGAGGACCTTGCGCCGGAAGTTGGGCCGGTCCAGGGTCGTGCCCCAGACTGTCTCGTACACCTGCCGGAGCTCGCCGAGCGTGAACTCGGGCGGGCAGAAGGACGTGGCGAGGCAGGTGTACTCGAGCTTGGCGCCGATGCGTTCGCGGGCGTCGGCGAGGATCCGCTCGTGGTCGAAGGCGAGCCGGTCGTACGAACCGACGGGCAGCCACCGCGCCTGTGCCGCGTCGCCGCCGCCGCGCGGCTCGGGCAGGTCGGGTACGAGCGCGGTGTACGCGACGGACACGACCCGCATCCTGGGGTCGCGGTCCGGGTCGCTGTACGTACGCAGCTGCTCCAGGTGGAGCGAGGCCACGACCTCGTCCGACAGCCCGGTCTCCTCGGCCAGTTCGCGCCGGGCGGCCTGCCCGGCGGACTCGCGTGGCAGGACGAACCCTCCGGGCAGCGCCCAGGCACCGGCGTAGGGGTCCTGGCCGCGCTCGACGAGCAGGACGTGCAGCCGGCCGTCCCGCACGGTGAACACGGCGAGGTCGACGGTGACCGCGAACGGTTCGAAGGCGTATTTGTCGTAGCCCTCGGGGGCTTGGGCGCTCATCACTGCTCCCCTTCTTTATAGTCAGTGTGACCATAAAGGTGATCGGTAACCCCCGGCAAGAGGCTGTGTCCGAAAAAGAAAGAGCCCGCTGCCTTCACGGCAGCGGGCCCTTCATGTCTCCGGTACTACAGGCCGACCTCGCGCATCAGCATGCCCACCTCGGTGTTGGTGAGGCGGCGCAGCCAGCCGGACTTCTGGTCGCCGAGCGCGATCGGACCGAAGGCGGTCCGTACGAGCTTGTCGACCGGGAAGCCGGCCTCCGCCAGCATGCGGCGGACGATGTGCTTGCGGCCCTCGTGGAGGGTCACCTCGACCAGGTAGTTCTTGCCGGTGTTCTCGACGACCCGGAAGTGGTCGGCACGGGCGTAACCGTCCTCCAGCGCGATGCCGTCCTTGAGCCGCTTGCCCAGCTCGCGCGGGAGCGGGCCCTGGATCGCGGCGAGGTAGGTCTTCTTCACGCCGTACTTGGGGTGAGTGAGACGGTGCGCCAGCTCACCGTGGTTGGTGAGCAGGATGACGCCCTCGGTCTCGGTGTCGAGCCGGCCGACGTGGAAGAGACGGGTCTCACGGTTGGTGACGTAGTCGCCCAGGCACTGGCGGCCGTCCGGGTCCTCCATGGTGGAGACGACTCCGGCGGGCTTGTTCAGCGCGAAGAAGAGGTACGACTGGGTCGCCACGGTCAGGCCGTCGACCTTGATCTCGTCCTTCTCCGGGTCCACGCGCATGCCCTGCTCGACGACGATCTTGCCGTTCACCTCGACGCGGGCCTGCTCGATCAGCTCCTCGCAGGCACGGCGAGAGCCCATGCCGGCCCGGGCGAGCACCTTCTGCAGACGCTCGCCCTCCTGCTCGGCGCCGGGGAAGGTCTTGGGCGTCTTGATCTGCGGCTTGTTCGCGTACCGCTCCCGGTTGCGCTCCTCGACCCTGGCGTCGTACTCGCGCGGACGCGCCGGAGCACCGCCCTGGCCGCGGCCCCGCTGGGGCTTCTGTGGGGCCTTCGGACCGCCCTTCGCGCCGCCGCGGGCCGCCGCGCCCCGGCTGCCGGTCTTCCCGCCGGTCCCGCCGTCGCCGGAACCCTGGCCGCCGCCGACGTCGTAGCGGCGTTCCTCGGGACGGGGGCGGCCCGCGCGCTTCTGCTTGTCGTCACGCTGGTTGCCGGCACCCCGGTAGTTACCGCGCCCGCTACTGTTACTGCCGCTGCTTCGCATCAAAGTTCCGTCGTCGTCGTGTCGTCTGCGTCTGGATCCGGAGCGTCCGGATCGAACGACGGCACGCCCTCCTGCGATTCTGCCTCGATCGCGTCCGCCTCGGGGAGGAAGGGCGCGAGCTCGGGGAGCTCGTCCAGGCCGCGCAGGCCCATCCGCTCCAGGAAGTAGTTCGTCGTCCTGTACAGGATCGCACCTGTTTCGGGTTCCGTGCCCGCCTCCTCGACCAGCCCCCGCTGGAGCAGGGTCCGCATCACGCCGTCGCAGTTCACTCCACGGACCGCCGATACCCGGGAACGGCTCACCGGCTGGCGGTAGGCGACCACGGCGAGGGTCTCCAGTGCGGCCTGGGTGAGGCGGGCCTGCTGACCGTCCAGGACGAAGCTCTCGACCGCCTCGGCGTACTCGGGGCGGGTGTAGAACCGCCAGCCGCCCGCGATCAGCCGGAGGTCGAATCCCCGGCCCTGGACGGTGTACTCGTCCGACAGCTCGCGCAGCGCGTCGGCGACCTCGCGGCGGGGGCGCTCCAGCACCTTCGCGAGGTGCTCCTCGGTGACCGGCTCGTCGACGACCATGAGGACCGCCTCCAGGGCCGGTTTGAGGTTGTCACTCATTCCTGGGCCTCCACCACTTGATCGAACTCGTCCGTGACCGCCGGCCCGGTGTCGCCACCGGTCCAGCGGACCGTCAGCTCCCCCAGGGCCTGCTCCTGGTCCAGTACGACGGCCTTTTCCCGGTACAGCTCCAGCAGGGCGAGGAACCGGGCCACGACGGTCAGCGTGTCCGGCGCGTCCGCGGTGAGCTCCTGGAAGCTCGCCTCCCCGGCGGAGCGCAGCCGCGCGACGACGACCTCCGCCTGCTCCCGTACGGAGACGAGTGGGGCGTGGATGTGGTCGACGTACACCTGCGGCTTGGGCTTGGGCTGCATCGCCTTCACCGCGAGCCGCTCGAAGCCCTCGGGGCCGATGCTGATGACCACCTCGGGCAGCAGCTCCGCGTGGTGCGGCTCCAGGCCGACCGTACGGGGGTGCCGAAGGGCCTCCGCGTCCAGGCGGCCCGCGAAGAGCTCGGCGATCCGCTTGTACGCGCGGTACTGCAGCAGTCGGGCGAAGAGCAGGTCACGGGCCTCGAGGAGGGCGAGGTCGGCCTCGTCCTCCACCTCGGCCTTCGGCAGCAGCCGCGCGGCCTTCAGATCGAGCAGGGTCGCGGCCACGACCAGGAACTCGGTGGTCTGGTCGAGGTCCCAGTCCGGGCCCATGGCGCGGATGTACGCCATGAACTCGTCGGTGACCTTGGAGAGGGCGACCTCCGTGACGTCCAGCTTGTGCTTGGAGATGAGCTGGAGGAGCAGATCGAAGGGCCCCTCGAAGTTCGCCAGCCGCACGGTGAAACGCCCGTCGCCGGAGGTGGGCTCAGCTGCCGGGGCGGGCGCGGGCCCGGACTCCGGTGCGGGTGCGGGGGCGGGTGCGGGTGCACCCGCGGGCTCGGGTGCGGGCTCGGGTGCGGGTGCGGGCTCGGGGGCGGGTGCACCCGCGGGCTCGGGTGCCGGGGCGGACGCGGGCTCGGGTGCGGGGGCGGGTGCACACGCGCGCGCGGGCTCAGCTACTGGGGCGGGCCCGGACTCCGGTGCGGGGGCGGGTGCGGGTGCACCCGCGGGCGCGGGCGCGGGCGCGGGTGCGGGTGCGGGAGGGAGCTGATCCCCGGTGCCGCCCGGCTTGTGCCCGGCCGGTGGCACCTCGGCGGCGCCGGGCCGGCCCCCGTCCGCCGCGGGGCCGGGATCCGGGGGCGCGGCCGGGGAGGAGGACGCGCCCGGGCCGCGGCCCAGCGGGCGGCGGCGGGCGCGATCGGCGGGCGGCGTCGGCATTGCGGTCCAGGGTGCATGGGGCGGGGCGGGCGGCCGGAGAGGCCGCAGCGGCAGGCTAGCGCGGCCGCGCGAACACCTGAGGAACCGCCCCGCCCAGGTCCTGATCGGCCGGACAGGGCCTAGCGGCCGCGGAGCCGTCGTACGAGGATGCTCGCCTCGCCGCGGGACTCGAGATCCGCAAGGACCACGGCCACCGCCTCACGGACGATCCGGCCGCGGTCGACGGCGAGGCCGTGCTCGCCGCGCAGCACCAGGCGCGCGTGCTCCAGGTCCATGAGCTCCTCGGCGGAGACGTAGACCGTGATCTTCTCGTCGTGCCGCTCCCGGCCGCTGGGCCGGCGCCCGGCCGCACGGGTGCGCCGCCGCGGCTCGCCCTCGGAGGCGGGCGCGGGCGCGCGTCGTGCCTTGGCGGGGGCGGCCGGGACCGCCGCCTCGGGCTCCGGCTCCACCACGCGGCTGTGCGGCTGTGCGGAGTCCGCCCCGGCAGTGGTGTGCTCTCCCTCGGTCACCGGCTCGCTCTCGCTCGCCGGGGCGGGCACGCGCGGCTCGCCGTTGGCCTGGCCGGCCTGCCGTCGGGGCGTGGACGCCTGCAGCGCCATGCCCCCGGTCGTACGGAACAGTTCGTCGGCTCCGGGCAGACTCACTCGGCGTGACACCGGGCGAGCACCTCCCTGGCGAGCTGGCGGTAGGCGGCGGCACCGACGGAGTTGGAGGCGTACGTGGTGATGGGCTCACCGGCGACCGTCGTCTCCGGGAAGCGCACGGTCCGGCCGATCACCGTGTGGTAGACGTGATCGTCGAATGCCTCGACCACCCGCGCGAGCACCTCACGGGAGTGCACCGTGCGCGAGTCGTACATGGTGGCGAGGATGCCGTCGAGCTCCAGATCGGGGTTGAGCCGCTCCTGGACCTTCTCGATGGTCTCGGTGAGCAGCGCCACACCACGCAGCGCGAAGAACTCGCATTCGAGCGGCACGATCACCTTGTGCGCCGCGGTCAGCGCGTTGACGGTCAGCAGACCGAGCGAGGGCTGACAGTCGATCACGATGTAGTCGTAGTCGTTCAGCAGCGGCTTGAGGGCACGCTGGAGCGTGGACTCCCGGGCGACCTCGCTGACCAACTGCACTTCCGCGGCGGAGAGGTCGATGTTGCTCGGCAGCAAGTCCATGTTGGGCACAGCCGTCTTGAGCAGTACCTCGTCCGCGGACATGCCCCGCTCCATGAGCAGGTTGTAGACCGTGAGGTCCAGCTCCATCGGGTTGACACCGAGGCCGACCGACAGAGCGCCCTGCGGGTCGAAGTCGACGAGCAGCACCCGGCGTCCGTACTCCGCGAGGGCGGCACCCAGATTGATGGTGGACGTCGTCTTGCCGACGCCGCCCTTCTGGTTGCACATCGCAATGATCTTCGCGGGACCGTGGTCGGTCAGCGGGCCCGGGATCGGGAAGTACGGCAGGGGCCGTCCGGTGGGGCCGATCCGCTCGCGGCGCTGCCGGGCGGCGTCGGGGGCGAGGGTGGCCGCGTACTCCGGATCGGGCTCGTACTCGGCGTCGGGGTCGTAGAAGTGCCCCTCGGGGACTTCGGCGTAGTCGGCGAAGCCGGTGGGCTCTCGGCCGCTCCGGTCGCCGGCCATGGCGTTCACGTGTTGGCCGTCCATCATCTTCTGGGCTGTCGTCATGTGCTGTTGGTTTGCGAAGGTGTGGACCGCGACGGAGCCGACAGCCTGGGACCCCGACGGGCTCTGGCCCCGCGCTGGGGGTACCTCCCCCACGCCCGCAGGGCGTAGGGGGGGGATGCCTGGTTGACCACCCCCGGGAGTAAATGTCGACTCATTCACAAGTCGTCTTACCTCCTTGGAAGTGACCAGGAAACTTATCGATAGGTCAGCGTGGCACCATGCCGACGGTTTGCGACTCTATGGCGTGTCACCGGTCCGCAGCAACACAATCCGCCGGACCCGGCCCGATGTGTCGGCAACCGGACACCCCGCTGTCAAGGGTGCACAGCGGTACAGCAGAGAACGGCCCGCACGTTTCACCGCTGTGCGAAACGGCACAAGGGGTGCGTTCGTTGCGAGTCGGAAACACCGACGGCCGGACCTTGCTCGACAAGGTCCGGCCGTCGGCGTGATATTGACGACGTTCATTGACGCGTCAGCCGGTGAATCAGCCGAGGAGGCTGTCCAGCTCGACGTGGTCCAGGCCGAGCGCCTCGGCGACCTCGCGGTAGACGACCTGGCCGTCGTGGACGTTGAGACCCTTGGCCAGCGCGGCGTCACGGCGCAGCGCCTCGACCCAGCCGTTGTTGGCCAGCGACACGATGTAGGGCAGCGTGGCGTTGGTCAGCGCATAGGTGGAGGTGTTGGGCACCGCACCCGGCATGTTGGCGACGCAGTAGAAGACCGAGTTGTGGACCTTGAAGGTCGGCTCGGCGTGGGTGGTCGGACGGGAGTCCTCGAAGCAGCCGCCCTGGTCGATCGCAATGTCGACAAGGACACTTCCGGGCTTCATCTTGGCGACGAGCTCATTGGTGACCAGCTTCGGGGCCTTGGCACCCGGGATGAGGACGGCACCGATGACGAGGTCGGCCTCGACGACGGCCTTCTCCAGCTCGAAGGCGTTGGAGACGATCGTCTGCACCTTGGTGCCGAAGACCTTGTCGGCCTCACGCAGCTTGTTGATGTCCTTGTCGAGCAGGGTCACGTGGAAGCCCATGCCGACGGCGATCTGGGTGGCGTTCCAGCCGGAGACACCGCCACCGATGACGACGGCCTTGCCGGCGTGGGTGCCCGTGACACCGCCCGGCAGCACGCCACGGCCACCGGCCGAACGCATCAGGTGGTAGGCACCGACCTGCGGGGCCAGACGGCCGGCGACCTCGGACATCGGAGCCAGCAGCGGCAGCGCGCGGCTGGCGGTCTCGACGGTCTCGTACGCAATGGCGGTGGTGCCGGACTCCAGCAGGGCGTCCGTGCACTCGCGCGACGCGGCGAGGTGCAGGTAGGTGAAGAGGGTCTGGTCCTTGCGGAGGCGGTGGTACTCCTCCGCGATGGGCTCCTTGACCTTGAGCACCAGGTCGGCGGTGGCCCAGACCTCATCGGCGGTGGGCAGCATCTGCGCACCGGCGGCGACGTACTCGTCGTCCGTGATCGAGGAGCCGACACCGGCGTTCTGCTCTACGAAGACCTGGTGGCCGTTGCGGACGAGCTCATGCACGCCGGCAGGGGTGATTGCCACCCGGAACTCGTTGTTCTTGACCTCGCTGGGGATACCGACCTTCACGTCGATCACGGTCCTTGACTCAGGGATAACTCGGGGCAATCCATACATACCCGGACGCAGGCCGCATACCGGGAAAACACCGCAACAACATGCGACACAGCCAGTCTAATGAAGGATTTCTCCCTGTCTAGCCTTACAAAGCATTATTTCTCAGGGGAACCGCTGCGGATTTCGTAGGCGGTGATCTCATCTCTGAGTAGCCTTTCGGCTGCGCTCCGGTGCAATCGGGCCGCCACCGGGTCGCCCAGGCGCTCCAGCGTGTCGGCCAGTCTGAGCTCCAGCGCGGCCTGCAGACGCTCGTCGCCTGCCTGCCGCGCCCACTCCACCGACTCCCGGCAGGTGCGCAGCGACTCATGGGGCCGTCCCGCGTATTCCTGGACCCGGGCGGCCTCGCTCAACGCCCGCGCATGTCCCGCGAGATCGCCGAGTCTGCGGTACCCGGCCACCGCCGCCCGCCAGTTCCGCAGCGCGTCGCCGTAGCGGCCGGCATACGTGAGCACGGCGCCCAGCCGCCCGTACAGACGTGCCTCGTCCGCCCGTTCCTCGCGCGCCAGCCGCTGGGCCAGGGCCCGCCCGTACCAGTCGGTGGCCCGCTGCCAGTCCCCCAGTTCCTGGTAGGTGGCGCCTACGGATTCCATTGCGCGGCCGGTCGCGTACGGGTCGTTCGCCGCCCGGCCGGCGTCCAGCGCGGCGCGGTACCTCATCAGCGCGTCCCGGGTACGGCCGGTCCGCGCGTCCAGATCGGCCAGATTCAGCAGCGCCGCGGCCCGCTCCCGGTGCAGCCCGCGCCGCTCCGCGACATCCAGGACCAGCTGGTGCAGCCCGTACAGCTCGGGCGCCGCTGCCTCGGTGCCCCGGTGCGCTGCCAGGGCCCGCACCAGCGCGGCCACCAGCCGCCGCGCGAGGGTGTCGAGGTCGCCGCCCTCCACCGCGGCACGCGCCGATGCCAGCAGCGCCGGCTGCCGGACCCGCAGCCATTCGTCGGCGGCGGCCGCGGTGGGGAAGCGCAGCGCCCGGGGCAGCGCGGACAGCTTTTTGCGGGCCGGGGAGCCGTCGGGGTCGGTGATCGCCCGGCAGGACTGGAGAAGCCGCACACTCCGCTCCAGCATCCGTGCCCGCGCCAGCTGCACCTCGGCCGGCTTGTCGTACTTTTCAGTCAGTTCGCCGAGCAGCGTCATCAGGCAGCCGGGCACCTCGTACTGTCCGTGCGGCACGGCATGGGGCCGCAGCAGACCGAGGGCCACGAGGTCGTCGAGCGCGGACCGGGCCGACGACACCGAGCAGCCGGCCAGGGCAGACGCCGTATGGGCGTCGACGAGCCCGGCCGGGGCGAGGGAGAGCAGTCGCAGTGTCCGGGCGATGGGCTGCGGAAGCCCTTCGTACGCCAACTGGAAGGCACGGGCCAGCGGGCGGGCGGAAGGCAGGCCTCCGTCGTGCGGCACATTGCGCAGCCTCTTGACCGCGTCGGCGACCGCCGCCTTGGGGTGGGCCGCGAGCCAGCCGCCCACCAGCACCAGCGCGGCGGGCTGGCCCCCGCACTCCTCGACGAGCGCCTCCGCGGAGCGCGGATCGCAGGTGATCCGTACTTCGCCGGTGTAGCGGTGGAGCAAATCCACGGCGGACGGGGTGTCGAGGCCCCCCAGCACACAGGGCCGCACGTCCGGGATGCCGGTGAGCGGGCCCAGCGCGGTCGCCACGACCAGGCAGTCCGGGTGGGCCGTCAGCAGCGGGTCGACCTGCCCGGCGTCGGCCGCGTCGTCGAGGAGCAGCACCACGCGGCGTCCCGCGAGGGCCTCGCGGACCAGCGCGGACAGCTCTTCCTCGGCGGCTCCCGGCGGCGCCGGGACACCGAGGACGTCCAGCAGCTCGCGGGCCGTGCGCTCGGTGGGCACGGGGGTGCCGCCGGGTTCGGTCAGCCGGGCCCGCAACACCCCGTCCGGGTAGTCGGCGGCAAGCCCCCGGATCAGCTCCGCGGCGAGCGTGGTGCGTCCGGAGCCGGGCCGCCCCGCGACCAGCAGCACCCGTGCGCGGGGCACCTTCCGCCCGGCGATGGTGTCGAGCCCGGCCCGGTCGATGTCGGCGCGCAGCGCCTTCAACTCCCGCTGCCGTCCGAAGAATTCCGTCACCCCGTGAAGTCCCGCACCACCCTGGGCCGTGCCGCCGGAAGGGACCGCTCCCTCACGACCGGAGCCATGCCCCAAACCGGCGTTCCGGCCCGGCAGGGTGATCTTCTCCACTGCCGGAAGAACCGGCGCCGCGCCGCAGCGGGTCATGGGGGCCGAACCGGATTCCACGGTGACGGGAGGGGCCGGAGGAACTGCCTTCCTCGTGGGCAGACCGGTCGGGCCGCTGGTGTCCACCGCCTGACCCGTCACGGGCCACGCTCCCTTCCGCTGCCGCCGTCGGGGCGTACGAGCCGAGCCCGCCGGGGCTCCGTACGGGCGCGATCCGAGCGTAGTTCACACAGAGCGACGACTCCGGCAACGCGCGGCGGACAAATCCCCCAATCGGATCAGGCGATGGTCCGACCGGTAGGGCTAGGCGTCGAAGGGGCGGGCCGGCCACGGCGCCTCGGCCGGGCGCAGTGCGTCGACGCCCTCGCCGGCGAGCGCGGCGGTCAGTGAAAGGACGCCCACGACCAGGCAGTTGTTGTGCAGCTCGCCGGCGAGCACGCCGCGCACCAGCTCCTCCAGCGGCACCCGGGCCAGCTCCATGTCGGCCTCCTCCTCGGAAACCTCGAAGCGCTCGCCCTCGGCCTCCGACAGATCGCGGGCGAGGAAGATCCGTACGGCCTCGTCGCAGCCGCCGGGCGTGGTGTAGACGTCGGTCAGCACGCGCCAGTCCGAGGCCTTGATGTGCGCCTCCTCGTACAGCTCGCGCTGCGCGGCGGTCAGCGGGTTCTCGCCGGGTACGTCGAGCAGGCCGGCCGGGATCTCCCAGAGCTTGTGGCGCACGGGGTGGCGGTACTGGCGCAGGACCACGACGCGGTTCGCGTCGTCGAGGGCGAGGACTGCCACCGAGCCGGGGTGGACCTGGTAGTCACGGCGGACCACGCTGCCGTCGGGCATCACCACGTCGTCGGTGCGGACGCTGGTCTTCTTGCCCTGGAAGGGTGTCGCGGTCGAGGTGACCTGCCACTCCTCGGGCGTGTCCTTGATGGCCATCAAAGCGTCCTTCCTGAAATACGGAAACCGGGGCGCGGCCCCCGAAGGCGCCGCACCCCGGCCAACCGTATCGTCCGTCGTCAGTTGCTCGTCCTGCGCTCGACGGCCGCCTTCACCAGGCCGGCGAAAAGCGGGTGCGGGCGGGTCGGGCGGGACTTCAGCTCGGGGTGCGCCTGGGTGGCGACCAGGTAGGGGTGCACGTCGCGCGGGTACTCGACGAACTCCACGAGCTTGTTGTCGGGGGAGGTGCCGGAGAAGACGATGCCGGCCTTCTTCTCGAGCTCCGCGCGGTAGGCGTTGTTCACCTCGTAGCGGTGGCGGTGGCGCTCCTCGACGTAGGGCTGGTCGCCGTAGACCTCGCGGACGATGGAGCCCTCGGCGAGCTTCGCCGGGTAGAGGCCGAGGCGCATGGTGCCGCCCAGGTCGCCGGCGCCCTCGACGTAGGCCAGCTGCTCCTCCATCGTGGACACCACCGGGTGGGTGGTCCCCGGCTCGAACTCGGTGGAGTTGGCCCCGGAGATCTCGGCCAGGTTGCGGGCGGCCTCGATCACGATGCACTGCAGGCCGAGGCAGAGGCCCAGCAGCGGGATCTTGTTCTCGCGGGCGTACTGGATCGCGCCGACCTTGCCGCTGACGCCGCGGTCGCCGAAGCCGCCCGGGATGCAGATCGCGTCGACGTCGCCGAGCTGCTTGGCGGCGCCGGACTGGGTCTTGCAGTCGTCGGAGGTGACCCACTTGACCTTGACGCGGGCCTTGTTGGCGAATCCGCCGGCGCGCAGCGCCTCGGTCACCGACAGATAGGCGTCGGGCAGGTCGATGTACTTGCCGACCAGCGCGACGGTGACCTCGTGGTCGGGGTTGTGGACGCGGTCCAGCAGATCGTCCCAGGTCGACCAGTCGACATCACGGAACGGCAGGTCCAGCTTGCGCACGACGTACGCGTCCAGGCCCTCGGTGTGCAGCACCTTCGGGATGTCGTAGATCGACTTGGCGTCGATGGCGGCGACCACCGCGGCCTCGTCGACGTCGCACATCAGCGAGATCTTGCGCTTGATGGAGGTCGGCACCTCGCGGTCGGCGCGCAGCACGATCGCGTCGGGCTGGATACCGATGTTGCGCAGCGCGGCCACCGAGTGCTGGGTCGGCTTGGTCTTCAACTCGCCGGACGGGCCGATGTACGGCAGCAGCGAGATGTGCACGACGAAGACGTTGTCGCGGCCGACCTCGTGGCGGACCTGGCGGACGGTCTCCAGGAACGGCAGCGACTCGATGTCACCGACCGTGCCGCCGACCTCGGTGATGACGACATCGACGTCGTCGGTGGCCATGCGCCGGATGCGGTGCTTGATCTCGTTGGTGATGTGCGGGATGACCTGGACGGTGTCGCCCAGGTACTCGCCGCGCCGCTCCTTGGCGATCACCGTGGAGTACACCTGGCCGGTGGTGACGTTCGCCGAGCCGTCGAGGTCCACGTCGAGGAAGCGCTCGTAGTGGCCGATGTCCAGGTCGGTCTCGGCGCCGTCGTTGGTGACGAACACCTCACCGTGCTGGAACGGGTTCATCGTGCCCGGGTCGACGTTCAGGTACGGGTCGAGCTTCTGCATGGTGACCCGCAGGCCCCGCGCCTTGAGCAGCGCACCCAGGCTGGAGGCCGTCAGGCCCTTACCGAGGGAGGACGCGACACCCCCGGTGACGAAGATGTGCTTGGTCGTCGTGGATTTGGGCGGCATGGCCAAGAGGGGGCTCCCGTGGTCGCGAGGTGGTCGTGCGTACCGGCGTCCGGTCCGGAGATCCTGGATCTCCGGGGGTGCCGTCGCTGCGTTCCGGGGTTCAGTGCCCACCGGTCCACGGGCTACCAGGGTATCAGCGACGACGGGGGACCGCTTCCGGCCACGCTTCGGACAGCGTTCACCTGCCGCTCACCCGTTCGGCGTCACCATGTTGCCCAGGAGCATCACCCGGATCGCCGGGGTGCGTCGTATCCTGCATCGGACACACGCTGCGAGCCGGCAAGAGCTCGTCAAAGAATCCCCTGACCGCACAGCGCCCCCGACGGGCGTACGTGGCCGTTCGACTGGAGATTGCACGTGGCCGGGCGCATCGAGGACTACGCACTCATCGGAGACATGCAGACCGCCGCCCTGGTCTGCCGGGACGGCTCGGTCGACTGGCTGTGCCTGCCCCGTTTCGACTCCCACGCCATTTTCGCCGGGCTGCTCGGCACCGAGGAGCACGGCTTCTGGCGGCTCGGCCCGGCACATGCCGTACGCGCCGAGCCCCCGCGCGCCGACCGGCGCCGTTACCGCGGCGACTCCCTGATCCTGGAATCGGAGTGGGACACCCCGCGCGGCACGGTCCGGGTGATCGACTTCATGCCGCCGCGTGACGGCGCCCCGCAGCTGATCCGGATCGTCGAGGGCGTCAGCGGCCGGGTGCCGATGCACTCCGCGCTGCGGATGCGGTTCAGCTACGGGCGCGTGGTGCCCTGGGTGCACAAACGGGACAACCGCACGGTCGGCGTGGCAGGGCCCGACTCGGTCTGGCTGGACACCGAGACCGAGACCCACGGCGAGGACCTCACCACCTACTCCGACTTCGTCGTCGCTCCGGGCGACCGGGTCACCTTCGCCGTCAGCTGGCAGCCCTCGCACCAGGAGCCGCCGGCGGTCCCCGAGCCCGAGGCGTCGCTGGAGGCCACCGAGGAGTTCTGGCGCGACTGGGTCGAGCACTGCACGTACCACGGCCCCTACCGGGAGGCCGTGGTCCGCTCGCTGATCACGCTCAAGGCCCTCACCTACGCCCCGACCGGTGGCATCGTCGCCGCGCCGACCACCTCCCTGCCCGAGGAGATCGGCGGCGTGCGCAACTGGGACTACCGCTACACCTGGCTGCGCGACGCCGCCATCACACTGACGTCGCTGCTGCGCACCGGTTACCGCGAAGAGGCCCGCGCCTGGCGCGAATGGCTGCTGCGCGCGGTCGCCGGCGATCCGGAGAACCTCCAGATCATGTACGGCATCGCGGGCGAGCGTGAGCTCGGCGAGGCCGAACTCGACTGGCTGCCCGGCTATGAGAACTCCGCCCCGGTCCGGGTCGGCAACGGCGCGGCCCACCAGTTGCAGCTCGACGTCTACGGCGAGGTCACCGAGGCCCTGTACCTGGCCCATATGACGGGCCTGGCGCGCAGCGACTACGCCTCGCTGCTCCAGCTGAGGCTGATCGCCTACCTCGAGGACCACTGGCACCAGCCGGACGAGGGCATCTGGGAGGTCCGCGGCCCCCGCCGCCACTTCGTGCACTCCAAGGTGATGGCCTGGGTCGCCGTGGACCGCACCATCCGCCTGATCGAGTCCGGCGAGGCGGACGGACCGCTGGAGCGCTGGCGCCGGCTGCGCGACGACATCCACCGCGATGTCTGCGAGAAGGGCTACGACAAGGACCGCAACACCTTCACGCAGTCCTACGGCTCGCAGGAGCTGGACGCCTCGCTGCTGCTGATCCCGCAGGTCGGCTTCCTGCCGCCGGACGACAAGCGGGTCATCGGCACCATCGAGGCGATCCAGCGCGAGCTGTCCACCCCCGACGGCTTCGTGCTCCGTTATCCGACCGCGGGCGAGGAGGCGGGCGTCGACGGCCTGGAGGGCGACGAGGGAGCCTTCCTCGCCTGCTCCTTCTGGCTCGCGGACGACCTGGCGATGATCGGCCGCGTGGACGAAGCCCGCCACCTCTTCGAGAGGCTGCTGTCGCTCCGCAACGACCTGGGCCTGCTCGCCGAGGAATGGGATCCCCGGCTGCAGCGCCAGGTCGGCAACTTCCCGCAGGCGTTCAGCCACGTGCCCCTGATCGACACGGCACTGCGGCTGACCGCCTCCGGCGCGTACGGCGGCTAATGCTGTGACTGGAAAGGTTTGCCGGGAAGCTCGCGGCGTCCGGTGCGGTGCATCGCAAGGCGGAGGATCGCAGCTCGTACTTGGCCGTACTCGCGCGATGCGACAACGGTGGGGGTACCTCCCGTGCCCGAAGGGCTACGGGGGAGACGTGCCGTGCCGGACGCCGCAAGCCGGTGAACCTTTCCGGTCACAGCACTAGCTAGCCTCGCGCTTTCACGAGGTGGACTGTCCGAGGCTTGATCAAAAACGCGAGAAGTGCTCCTGACCTGCAACGATAGGGCTTGTCGAGAGTCCTGTTGGCTGCGGGGAAAGAAGCACTTCTCAGGTGAAAAAGCATATCGGGTCCTACCCGCGTGTCCGTGTCGAGGGTGGCGGTCGTGGGGTGGTCTCCCAGGCCGGCGCCGTCCTGTTGGTGGAGACGGTCCGCAAGACCGGCCTGGACACGGCGATATCGGCGGCGCTCGCGCCGTGGCGCAAGGTGCGGGCCGTGCACGATCCGGGCAAGATTCTGCTGGACGTGGCGCTCGCGGTGGCGCTGGGCGGGGACTGCCTGGCTGATGTGGGCATGCTGCGGGCCGAGCCGAGTGTGTTCGGGCCCGTGGCCTCCGATCCCACCGTCTCCCGCCTGATCGGCACCCTTGCCGCGGGCGGGAAACGGGCCCTGGCCGCGATCCGAACCGCGCGAGCCGAAGTGCGCCAGCGCGTATGGCGGTTGGCCGGTGACGCCGCGCCGGACGCGGGCGGCCAGGTGATCGTGGACCTGGACGGGGTGCTGGTCATCGCGCACTCCGACAAGCAGGACGCCGCTGCGACCTGGAAGAAGACCTTCGGGCATCACCCGCTGATGGGGTTCGTCGACCATGGTCCGGGCGGGTCCGGCGAGCCGGTGGTGGGGCTGCTGCGGCCCGGAAACGCGGGCAGCAACACCGCCGCCGACCACATCGAGGCCGCGAAGCTTGCCCTGGCTCAGCTGCCGAAACAGTACCGGCGCGGGCGGCGCACGCTGATCCGCGCGGATTCCGGCGGCGGCACGCACGAGTTCGTCGCCTGGCTCGCCCAGCGCGGGCGGTGGCTGTCGTATTCGGTCGGCATGACCATCACCGATGCCATCCACCACGCGGTTCTACAGGTCCCGGCCACCGCGTGGACGCCGGCTGTCGAGCCGATGGTACTCGGGATGATGCCGCCGTTTTCTGCCGCGGTTGTATTCCGGCAGCAGCTTCTGCTCAATGAACTGATCGAGCCTGTCGAGATAGATGTTGGAGAGGACGGGCGATGCCACACCGCCTTGGGGAGCCCCACTCAGCGTGGCGTTCCACCGCCAGTCTTCCAAGTATCCGGCCCTGAGCATGGCCCGGATCAGCCGCAGGAACCGGCCATCGTGGATCTTCTCCCCGAGGATCGTGAGCATGACCTCGTGGTCCAGGCTGCCGAAGCAGTCGGAGATATCTCCCTCGATGAACCAGCGCGTTCCGGTCCAGTACTTCACCACGTCCTGCAACGCGGTGTGACAGCCCCTCTTGGGGCGGAACCCGTGAGAGCGGTCAGAGAATTGGACGTCGTAGTACGCCTCCAATAACAGACGTACGACCTCGGCGACCAGTTTGTCCGACCACGTCGGCAGGCCAAGCGGGCGCCTCGTCTTCGCACCGCCTTTCTTGTCGATATAGACCCGCTTGACGGGCACCCATCGATACGACTCCGACCGCAGTGTGCCGATAATCGTGTCAACCTTCGCCCGTGACATGCCGTCCACGGTCTCCCCGGTGACCCCAGGCGTCATCGCACCGGAATTCCGGTAGATCCGCCCGTAGGCCATCAGAAAGAGCTGCGGATTGAACAGTTGCCGGTAGATCCTTTCCAACGGCAGGCTTCGCCTGCCGCGTTCCCGGATGACATCCAGCACCGTTTCGGCGCTCTGCATTGCGCATACCTCCCCTTACCGGACGTCGAGTTCACCTGTGCCCCTTCGCCCTCATTCCGGCTTTCCCGGACTTCACGGCCGGTCGTAACTCCGGCGACTACTATGGGCACTCCGTCGCCGTAGGGCTCGCGCCCCGTAGGCGATCCCGTGGTACGTCTTCGTTGTACGTATCGAGCACGACGTAGGCCGCCCACTCATCTCCTTGACCGCCCTCACTGGGCGACGCCCCTCTCCTTGGAGGTTGCCGTCCGAACCCGTTCTTCAGAGCCCGGCAAGGAAAGGGCACCGGTTTCAGGTATCGTTCCGGTGAGTTTCTATTTTTGCCGCTGGAGATTGGGCTTCAAGCAATCCAGCCTTGGCCATATCGCGCGGGTCTTGCGGAGCTCCGCCCTGGATACCTCCAGACGGCCACCGCTTTCCTGACATGCTATTGTCCCCTTCGGCTTTCGCCTCCAGGTAAATCAGGCGACCCAGAAACATTCCTCCAAGTTCCTCCCGAGTGAGTCGGGAATACAACGAAGCGCCGCACGGCGCACAGAACGCATAGACGCGGTCCCAGGGCGGGAAGTCCGCAGGCATGGACCGCCACTTGATGCCGTTGTCGACGAGGTAGCGGACCGCGTCGAGCATCTGGCGGTGGCAGTACCCCTCGGGCCGTCCGCCCCGGCTCTCCATCCACGCCGGCGTCGGGAACGCCTGCCGGACCACCGCCCACTCCGCATCGCTCATGTCCGAGCGGTAGCGGGGCTCCCGGCCCGGATGATCAGCCGCATTCCCGAACCTGTGGGCGAGACAGTCACACCCCGGGGTGGCCGAACTGGACTCCGCGGCCGTGACCACGTACAACTGCGACACAGGGCCTCCTGCTCGCTCTGGCTTCGACAACCGCGAGCTACCAGGAGGCCCTCTCTTCATGCCCGTACGGCCGCCAACTCACCCAATCCAGGACGCCGTTCGATCAATAGCGACCGCCTGATCGAAAGGACAACGGCTTCTGACCGATCTGGCTCGGATGGGCTGGGAGTTGCACGCGATCGCGGCCTTCGCCGGCCACCGCAACACCGATTCCACGCTCCAGTACATCCACCTGTCCGGCCGGGACCTGGCCGACAAGCTGGCCCGCGGCATGGAGCACATCCACGCCTGGCGAATACAGATGCTCACCTCCGCGGACGGCAGGACGGCGGAGGTGTCATGGTGACCGCACCACTGCCGGCCGTCGCCGCCGAGGACGGGGCCGGACGCTGGGCTTGGCCGATCTCCCCGCCCCTCGACAACGCCGCGGTGGCGGTGCGACCTGCCGAGGCCAGGGCCGTGGCCGACCTGGGCGTGCGCAATCTGCGGCGACTGCAGTACCACGACCCGTCCGCGCCGGGCTGGCGCGTGATCGCGCGGCTGCTGGTTCCGCTGGAGGCGGTCAACGCCGCGCTGGACTCCCCGCCCACCCCGCATCGCCGAAGGGCCATGCTCAACGTGGTCGCGGTGCTGCTGACACGGTGCGCGGAGACCGGCAGGACCTTCTGGGGCTGGAGCGAGGAGGAATGGTTTCACCTGCTCGGCCGCACTCAGGCCGAGTTCCGCCGGCACGCGCCCGCCTGGGCAGGCGACGAGGTCCGCCCCTATCTCGCGGCGCACGCCTACCTGCTCGGTGGCTTCAACGAGTTCCACCGGCTCGGCAGCTTCCAGCGGCTCACCCTGGCCTGGCGGATCTTTGGACGCGACCGCGTCAACGGCGAGGTCGCACGACTTCGCTCGGTCCTGAGCACCTGGGCCTACCAGCTCGGCCGGGACGAGGACACCCTGCTGCCGATGCTGGCCTGCCAACTGTTCCTACTCAACCGCAGCCCGCATCTTGAGGATCTGGACACCGCACTGTTCGACCAGGTCCGCCGCGACGGACTGCTGGAAGGCAGCCGGCTGAACACCCTGCACGCGATGCAGCGGGCGGTCGCCGAGCTCGGATTCTGTGATCCTCCGCGTCCCGGCACCGGCCGTCACTCGACCCGGGCCAGGGGCAGTGCGCCGATCTGGTGAGGCGAGGCGACATGAGGGGAAGGCGGCGCCGGTCAGTCACCGACAGCGCCTTCGCGTGCAGGGGACGCCTCAGCTGGCGACTCGCCCGTCCACCAGCCAACGCCAGGTTCCGCCGTGGCAGGAGAGGGTCGTTCCACCGTCCCGCACGTGGAGGACGTCGCCTCTCTCGTCCCAGGTCATCCGCAGCATGTCATCCCGGGAGTCTCCCCGAATCGCCCGCTTCCACAGCGGGTCATCGGGGGCTCCGGGGGTGTTGAGGTCAATGGACACCACTCCCTCCATCGACAGCACCACGGGTCCCAGCGGGCGGTAGGGCTCTGTTTCAGACTCTGAGTACGCGCCGGAGAACGCCAACGTCACCCGCAGGGTTCCCTCCGTGGCCAGCACGGACATCCGATAGCCCTCGGACTCGATGTCCAACTCTCCGATGCCTTCGATCAGCCAGCCCGAGACCTCTCTCCCCGACGGGCCTGGCTCGTCGTCCAGAAGGGGGGTACAGCCATGCCACATGGCGCAACCTTTCGTATAAAAGCCCTTGGGGGTGTGGGACGGACAGGTCTGCCCCACACCCCCAAGGGTCATATCAGATCACTGCTGGACGGCGCTCAGAGGGAGCGCCAGGCGCGGTAGATGTGTCGGAGACCAGGCCGGTATGCCCACTTTCCGTATCTCTTGCCGCCCCGGTAGTACTGCACGTGGGGGAAGCCCATGTTCTTGTTGCGGTAACGCAGACGCCGCCACGCCGCTCCTAGTCCCTTGCCCTTGGGACGGGCGCCCCACTTGTTGTAGTGGGGCTTCTTGCCGCGGATGTCGACCCGGTAGCCGCGCTTGGTCTGGATGCTGTTCTTGACCGAACGCTTCGCGAGGAGCTTCGCTCCGCCGCGGATCGCCATGCTGCGCAGGAACCCGCCGCCGGAGACCATCGACACGACGCCGGCAACACGACGTGTGGTCTTGCCCGGACACCACTTGGAGCAGGCCCATGCCACCGCGCTGACCGCGAGCCATGCCCATCGGCCGTCGAGGTCGTAGCAGTTCAGGGGCTGCCCGTAGCAGTAGTCGTACGCGTTGGCATTGCCACCGTATGCGGGGTCGGTCGAGAGGAAACGACCCGAGGTGGGGTTGTAAAGGCGTACGCCCATCAGGGTGAGGCCCGTCAGGGTCTCCGCGGACCGCTGCTTGCCACCGAGCCAGCCGTAGCGTGCCTCGGGCTGTCCCGTCCGGGGCTTGCCGTACTCGTCCGACTCCAGGGCGACGGGTGCCTTGGAGAGGTCCAGCGGCAGCTGGAGAGCCACATCGCTGTGGAGGGTGGTGAACTGGAGAACGACGTCGCCGGTCTTGCTGGTGGTGGCGCCGAGGTCGCCCGATGCCGAATCCACGTTGCGGGTCAGGGCTCCGCTGGCGGTGTCCTCCACGATCCAGCGCGGGTTGTCGCCGTCACCGTCGTAGTGGTTGACCTTGGACGCGGTCTGGGTCCAGGTGGATCCGCTGCCGGTCTCGGTCTTGAAGGAGCGGAAGCGTAGGGCGGCATCCAGCTGCCAGGTCTGCCGCTCGGTGCCCGCGGTCTGCTGGTGGACCAGGTCGTTGGTGTAGTAGCCGATCGTGCCGTTGCCCGGCGCCGTCGTGGTCCGGCCGAACGCGTCGTAGACGTATCCGGCGTCGACCAGGCGGTCGGCACTGTCGTAGGTGTGAGTGGTAGTGGTGCCTCCCGTTGTGGGGCAGTCCGCGCCCGAGGTTCCGGTCGCCGTGGTCAGTGACGTGCGGTTGGTACGGGCATCGAAGCCGTAGGTGCGGCTGGAGCAGATGGTGTCGGCGGTGTCTTCGACCGTGCGCAGACGGCCCGTCGCGTCGTACCGGTACTGCTGGTTGGACCAGCCGCTGTGGCTGGTGTTCTGCGAGTGAATGGACTGCGTGATGGAGTCCGAGTACACCAGCGCGCCGTCGCTGTCGCGGGTGTAGGTGCGCTCGACGGCAGCGCCTGACGTGTCCTCGCGCTGCCTGAGGGTGTAGCCGCCGGGCAGCTGCTCGGAGCTGACCGAGCCGTCGGCGTCGTACGTGGCCTGGAAGGTACCGGCGACGGAGTCGGTGGTCTTCGTGGCCAGACCGCGCGGCTCGGCAGCGTGGTCATACGTGTACGTGACGGTCGACGGGGCGTTGTCGGTGACCTTGACCGGCCGGTCGAGCAGGTCGTACTCGGTGGTCGTGACACCGCCGTCGGCGTCGGTGTACGAGATCTGGCGGCCGAGCTTGTCGTACGCCTTGGTGATCGTGCCACCGGTCGCCGAGGTGGTCTTGGCCACCTCGCCGCTGGCCGGGTCGTACTCAGTGGTCGTCTCCGGGACTGCCTGTCCGAGGCCACCGGTGACCGAGGACTTCGTCTGGCGCCCAGCGCCGTCGAAGGTCAGCGTCGTGGTGCGAGTGGTGGTGCCGGAAGTCTCGATGACCTTGGCCTGGTGGCCCCACCAGTCGTACTCGTTGGTGGTGGTGGGCAGGGTGGCCGGGTTGGAGCCGCCACCGGTGATCGCCCCGGCGGGGCCGGTGGTGCACACCGCGTCCGCCCACTCGGGGCGGCCCTGGCAGGTGCCGGTGCCGGTCGCGGACCAGTACGTGGTGACCCGGGCCGCCGCGTCGGTGCCGGTGGAACCCGGCGGGATCTCCTTGGTGACCCGTCCCTGCGCGTCGTACTCGGTCCTGGTGGTCAGTGCCAGACCGGCGGGGTCCTGAATGGACTTGACCGGCAGGCCCTTGGCCCAGTCGTACTCGGTCATGGAGCGCTGCTACGAGGCCCTTCGGCCGCCTTGCGATCGCACGCACCGGACGCCGCTCCTTGACGGGCAAACGTCGCCGGTCGCGCCACCAGGCAGCCTTCGGGGCCCGGGTGATGCACGCCACAGCCGGCACGCGGTCGCACAATCGCCTTGCTGGAGCGATCAGTTGTCATGCCGAACGGGCCGTTGATCTTGCTTGTGGCCGCCCGGTGATTTCCCGAAAACCTGCGCACAGGTAGCGTCAACGGATGGAAACTCAAGGCGGGATCACCGTGCAGCGGGCGCTGGAGCTGCCGGGCCTCCGCAGCGGACTCCCGGAAGTCGTCGCCGGCGCGGACCGGCTGCACCGTACGGTCCGCTGGGTGCACGCCGGCGAGGTGCCCAACATCGCTTCCCTGCTCAAGGGCGGCGAACTGCTGCTGACCACGGGACTCGGGCTCGGCACCAGGCCCGCCGAACAGCGCGCCTTCGTCCGCAGGCTCGCCGACCGCGGCATCGCCGCCCTGGTGGTCGAGCTGGGCCCGCGCTTCGGCAGGCTGCCCGCGACGATCGTGGAGGCGGCACGGACCGCCGGGCTGCCGCTGGTGCAGCTGCACCGCGAGGTGCCGTTCGTGGCCGTCACCGAGGAGATCCACACCGAGATCGTCAACGGCCACTACGCGCTGCTGCGCCGCGCCGAGGACGTGCACCGACGCTGCACCGAGGCGCTGCTGGGCGGCGGCGGGGTGTCGCAGGTGCTGCGCATCCTCGCCGACTTCGCCGGCAATCCCGTCTTCCTCGAGACCCCGGACGGACAGCTGCTGTACGCGGCGGGCCCCGGCAGCGGCGACGAGTACGCCGATCCGCTCCAGGTGTGGGAGGGCCTGCGCGGCCAGCGGGAGGCACGGCAGGCGGGCCCGCCCGCCGGCACCGTCCTGGTGGACGTCCCGGGCGGCGGCCCCGGCACGGGCTCGGTGCGGGCCCGTCTCGTCCTCCTCCCCGTCTCCGCCCCGCTGCTGCAGGTGCACCGCATGGCGGCGGAGCGCGCGGCCGGCATCCTCGCGGTCGTCCTGATGCAGGCCCGGCAGGAGGAGGAGCTGGCCGCCCGGGGCCGCGGCGACTTCCTCACCGACCTCGCGGAGGGCCGTATCTCCGCCGAGGACGCGCCCGCCCAGGCCAAGGTGCTGGGCTTCAAGCCGGGCGACGGGCCACTGCTGCCGGTCGTGATGCGGCTGGCCTCCGAGCTGGCCCCGTCGGGCAGCTGGGCGGTCCTGGCCAGGGCCGTACTGGAGGAGTTGTCCTCGGTGGGCGTGCCGGTGCTGCTGGGCGTGCGCCCGGTCGAGGGCCGGGTGCCGCTGCTGCTGGGGCTGCGCTCCGAATCCGAACGCACGGCGGTGGCCGACCGGGTCGCGGCAGCGCTGCGCGCGGGCGTGGAACGCGCCGGGCTGGAACGGGCGGGTACGCATCCGCCCGTCATAGTGGTCGGCGTCGCGGGCGGCTGGGCAGCCGCTTCCGCGGGCCTCCGGCACGCCTCGGAGACGGCGACGGCGGCACAGGGGCTGCCCGACCGGCCCTGGTACGACGCGCGGCGGCTCGACATCGACCTGCTGCTGTGGCGACTGCGGGACCATCCGGACCTGGCGGCGTTCGTGGAGCGCGCGATCGGTCCGCTGCGGAACCACGACCGCACGTCCCGGCCGCCGCTGCTCCCCACACTGGAGACGTATCTGGCCCACGCGGGCCGCAAGGCGGAGACGGCACGCGAGCTGCACCTCAACCGCCAGACGCTCTACAACCGCCTGGCCCGCATCTCCGAACTGCTGGGCACGGACCTGGACGACCCCCAGACGGTCCTGGCCCTCAGCCTGGCCCTGCGAGCCCGCCGCCACACGCCCTGACGCACGGACGCTCCGGCCCGTCGTGCGGAGTGCGTCAGCGCCGACCCGGACGCGCAGTCAACTCGTCATAGATGCTAAGCACTTGCGCGACCATGTCGTCCTCCGTCGGCCAGGTCGCAGCCTGGGCGCGCCCCGCCTCCGCGAGTTCACGACAGCGCTCCGGGGAGGCGAGCAGGCGGGTGACGGCCTCCGCCAGCGCCTCCGCGTCGCCGTACGGGACGAGCTCGGCCGCGTCACCCACCAGCTCCGGCACACCGCCGACCGCCGTCGCCACCAGCGGTACGCCCAGCCGCAGCGCCTCCTGCGCGAGCAGCGAGCGGGCCTCCCAGCGGCTCGACAGCACCGCGATGTCGGCGACGGCGAGCAGTTCCGTGACGTCGTCGCAGCGACCGAGCAGCCGGACCGGCAGCGCCTCCGCCTCGATCCGGCGCCGCAGCGCCCCCCGCTCGGGCCCCTCCCCCGCGATGACGACCAGCGGCTCCGGTTCGAGTTCGCGCCACAGCCGGGCCGCGTCCAGCAGCGTCCCGTACCCGCGGTGCGGCACCAGGCTGCCCACTGTCATCAGCAACGGCCGTTCGACCGCGCCCAGTTCGGCGCGTGCCTTGCCCTCCTGGCCTCCCGCCGGCGCAAGCGGCGCGGGAACGGCGGCCGACGCCAGCCGCGCGTCGCGCGCGCCACGGCGACGGGCCCGGTCCACCAGGTCGGAGGATGTGCCGAGTACGACGGCGGCCGCCCGGGCGACGCGCCGCTCCAGCAGCCGCGTCAGCTGCCCGCGGGCGCCCTCCGCGAAGCCGGGAGTGTCCCCTGCTCGTGGAGGTCCCCCCTGCTCGTGGAGGTCCCCCCTGCTCGCGGAGGTCCCCCCTGCTCGAGCAAAGCCGAGAGCCTGGGGGAGAAGCCGAGAGCCTGGTGGAGAAGCCGAGAGCCTGAGGGAAGAGCCGAGAGCCTGGTGGAGGGTGTGCCAGGTGACGACCAGCGGCACACCGGTCCCGCTCAGCGCCAATGCGGTCCGTACGCCTGCGTGCAGCCCGTGCGCGTGCACCACGTCCGCGCCGACGCAGACGGCCCGCAACGCACCGACCGCCGCCGGATCGCTGCGCCGCGGTACGACGGCGAAGCGCGCCCCGGCACCGGTGTAGTCATAGGCGCGATCCAGCTCGGCGGGGGCACACACGGTCACGTTCACGCCTCTCGCCACGAGCCCCGAGACCAGCGACCTGACATGCGCGCTACTCCCCGCGCTGCCGCCGCCCAGCACTTGGACCGTACGCAGCTGTGACACTGAACAGGCTCCCGGAGCTACCGAGTCGGCGGTGTGATGCTGCCAAGGATGCCAGTACGCAAGGACGCTCCGACGGCCTCGGCCGATTCCCCCCAAGTCCCGTACGCGGACGCCACACAGGGGACCACCCACACGGGTGAACACCCACGCGTGGTGAACCTCGGCTAACCGTCGGTGCGGGCCGCGGCGAGCAGCTCCTCCGCATGGGCACGGGCCGTTTCGGAATCCTCCTGGCCCGCGAGCATACGTGAGAGCTCCCGCACCCGGTCCTCGCCCTCGAGCACCTTCACACCGGACCGCGTAACCGAGCCGTCGTTCGTCTTCTCGACGAGCAGCTGGCGGTCGGCGAAGGCTGCGACCTGCGGAAGGTGGGTCACGACGACCACCTGCGCGGACTTGGCGAGCCGTGCCAGACGACGGCCGACCTCGACGGCCGCCTTGCCGCCGACACCCGCGTCGACCTCGTCGAAGAGGTACGTCGGCACAGGGTCGGAACCCGCGAAGACGACCTCGACGGCGAGCATCACCCGGGACAGCTCACCGCCGGACGCGCCCTTGGCGATGGGCCGCGGCGGGGCACCGGGATGCGGGGCGAGCAGCAGCTCGACCTCGTCGGCGCCCATGGGGCCGTATGCGACGGGGCGGCCGCCGACCTCGATGCCGTCCGGGTCCTCGGTCTGGCGGATGTCGATGGACACGCGCGCGTGCGGCATGGCCAGCGAGGCCAGTTCGGCGGTGACCGCGTCGGCGAAGCGGGTCGCCGCCTCGGTACGGGCATCGGTCAGCGCCTGGGCAAGGCCGGAGATTTCGGCCCGCAGGGCGTCGCGCTCCTGCGTCAGCTCACCGATCCGGTCGTCGTCGCCGTCGAGTTCGGTCAGCCGCGCCGCGCTCTGCTCGGCCCAGGCCAGCACGGCCGTGATGTCGTCGCCGTACTTGCGGGTCAGCTGGGTGAGCGCGGACCGGCGTTCCTCCACGGCGGCCAGCCGCCGCGGGTCGGCGTCGAGGCCGTCGGCGTAGGAGGCGAGTTCCCCGGACACGTCGGAGAGCAGGATGGTGAGCTCGCCGAGCCGGTCGGCCAGTGCGGCCAGCGCCGGGTCGTGGGAGCGTACGGCCTCCAGCGCCCGGTGCGCGCCCGCGACGAGCATCCCGGCGTCGACGCCCTCCGGGTCCTCGGGGTTGCCGGCCAGCGCGCCGCGCGCGAGGGAGGCCGCGGAGGCCAGCGCCTCCGCGTGGCCCAGCCGCTCGGCCTCGGCGGTGAGCTCGGTGTCCTCGCCGGCCCGCGGTTCGACGCCGGCGATCTCGTCGAGCCCGAAGCGCAGCAGGTCGGCCTCCTGGGCCCGCTCACGCGCCCGGGTGGTCAGCTCGTCCAGCTCGGCGGACGCGTCCCGGAGCCTCCGGTACGCGGCTGCGTACTTCGTGTACGGCACGGCGACGGCGTCGCCCGCGTAGCGGTCCAGCGCCTGCCGCTGCCGGGCGGGCTTCAGCAGCCCCTGCTGGTCGGTCTGGCCGTGTACGGCGACCAGGTCGTCGGCCAGCTCGGCGAGCAGCCCGACGGGCACCGAGCGCCCGCCCAGATGCGCCCGGGAGCGCCCCTCGGCCGAGATGGTGCGGCTGACGAGCAGCGCGCCGTCGTCGAGCTCGGCGCCGGCCTCCTCGGCCCGTACCGCGGCGGCAGCGTCCGCGGACACGCTGATCCGTCCCTCGACGACCGCGGACGCGGCGCCGAAACGCACCAGCGCGGGGTCGGCTCGCCCGCCGAGCAGCAGCCCCAGGCTGGTGACGACCATGGTCTTGCCCGCGCCGGTCTCGCCGGTCACCGCGGTGAAGCCGGGCGACAGCTCGACGACGGCGTCGTCGATGACCCCGAGTGACCGTATCCGCATCTCCTCCAACACGGAAAAGACCATACGAGGTCCGGGGCCCGGTGTGCGACGGACCCCGCCCCCGGGTCACCCTCCCGGGGCCGACGGTGTCCCGGCGCGCTCCCCCCTGGAGCCGCGGCCTGCCCGGGGATGCGCCGGTCCGCGGCCGAACGGCGGATACGGTCACCGGCGCAGGTCCGCTGTGGCGAGCAGCACACCTTCCGGATCGCGGCCCGGCCGCCCCGCGGACGCCCCGACCGTCAGTTCGGCGCCCCGCGCCAGCCCGACACCGGCAGCGCGAACTTGGCGACCAGCCGGTCCGTGAACGACGCGTGGTGCAGCCGCGCCAGCCGCACCGGAACAGCCCCCCGTCGCACCTCCACCCGGGCTGCGGGCGGCAGCTCGACGGCCCGGCGGCCGTCGCACCACAGCACCCCGTGCGGGGTGTGTGCCTGCACCTCCACCGCGAGCACCGACGTCGGCGAGGTCACCAGCGGCTTGGCGAACAGCGCGTGCGCGCTGATCGGGACCATCAGCAGGGCCTCCACCTCGGGCCAGACCACCGGGCCGCCGGAGGAGAAGGCATAGGCGGTCGAACCGGTGGGGGTGGCGCAGACGATGCCGTCACAGCCGAAGCCGGTGACCGGGCGGCCGTCGATCTCCAGGATGACTTCCAGCATCCGCTCGGGCGAGACCTTCTGCACGGCGGCCTCGTTGAGCGCCCAGTCGGTGTGCACGACATCGCCGTTGCTGCGCACCGAGACGTCGATGGTCATGCGTTCCTCGACCTCGTACGCCCGGGTGACGACCCGGTCGACCACCTTGTCGAGGTCGTCCCGCTCGGCCTCCGCCAGGAAGCCCACCCGCCCCAGGTTGACGCCCAGCATCGGCACCCCGGAGGCGCGCGCGAACTCGGCACCGCGCAGCAGGGTGCCGTCCCCGCCCAGGACGATCAGCAGTTCGCAGCCGTCGAGCGCGGCCGGGGTCGCCTCGGCGACCAGTTCGACGGACGGCGGCAGCGGCAGATCGGACGCCTCCGCGGCCAGTACGCGTACGCCGAGGCCGCACCGCTGCAACCCCTGGACGACGAGTTCGGCGCTGCGCACGGCCGCCCGGCGGCCGGTGTGCGCGAGCAGGAAAACGGTGCGTGTCGCTGCTGTCGTGTTTGTCAACGCGGCCCCTCCGCCACTGCACGGTCAACATCCGCAGGATCGAGCTCGGGCGCCCCGGCCCGGAGCCACAGAAAGTACTCGACATTCCCGGACGGGCCCGGCAGCGGACTGGCGGTGACGCCCAGTACCCCGAGGCCGAGTTCCCCCGCCTGCCGCGCCACGGTCCGTACCGCCTCGGCGCGCAGCTCCGGGCTGCGGACGACGCCGCCGCTGCCGAGGCGTTCCTTGCCCACCTCGAACTGCGGCTTGACCATCAGCACCAGGTCGGCATCGGACGCCGCACAGCGCGCCAGGGCGGGCAGCACCAGGCCGAGGGGGATGAAGGACAGATCGCCGACGATCAGGTCGACCGGCTTGCCGTCGATCAGCTCCAGCGTCAACTCGCGTACGTTCGTACGGTCCTTGACGGTGACCCGGTCGTCGCTCTGCAGGGACCAGGCGAGCTGCCCGTAGCCGACGTCCACGGCGACGACATGCCCGGCCCCGGAGCGCAGCAGTACGTCCGTGAAACCGCCGGTGGACGCACCGGCGTCCAATGCCCGGCGCCCCTCGACCTTCAGACCCAGCGGCACGAACGCCGCAAGGGCTCCGGCCAGCTTGTGGCCGCCGCGCGAGACGTACTCGGGGTCGCTGTCGTCCTTGACGACGACGATCGCGGCAGCGGTCTCGACCTGGGTGGCGGGCTTGGTCGCAACGGTCCTGCCGACGGTCACCCGCCCCGCGGCGATCAGCTGGCTCGCGTGCTCGCGCGAGCGCGCCAGCTTGCGACGCACCAGCTCGGCGTCGAGACGGCGGCGTGCCACTCCTGCCACGTTCGGTTCATCTCCTGTTGTTGTGCGAAAGCGTTGGTACGGGGCGTGCGTCGAGCGCGGTGAGCGTGTCCCGCAGTCCCCGGTGTACATCCTCGTACACCTCGATGTGTCCGTCCGTCGTGAGACGGTCGGCGTCACCCAGCCGCTCGATCCACGTGTCCACCTCGGCATGGCCGGTCGGCGTGCGCTCCACCCCGATGGGCAGCGGAGAATCGGCGGTGTGCTCCGCCCCGGAGGCCGGCATCGAGTCGCTCATACCATGACGCTACCCCGAAGCACTGGGGTACGGTCGATCATGATGGCGACAACGGAGGAGTGCCGCACCGCACTCGACACACTTTCGGACAATCTCGCGCGCACCGATGGCGACGTGCGCCGTGCCGCTGCCCTGGACCGCTCGCTGAGCTGCCACATCACGGACCTCGGCATCACCTTCACCGGACGTCTCGCCGACGGCCGGATCGAGGTGCTGGACACCCGTCAGGGGCCTCCGGGCGAGAAGGCACAGATCCGGCTGGCGATGGCCGGCGACGATCTGGTGGCGATGGTCGGCGGGCGGCTGAACTTCGCCAGGGCCTGGGCCTCGGGCCGGGTCCGGCTGGAGGCCGGCGTACGCGACCTGCTGCGGCTCAGAGCACTGCTGTGACGCCCTCCCCCTACAGCCCCAGCCGCGCCAGCGCCTTGCCCGGGTCCAGGGCACACATACCGTCCCCCGCGTACGTCCAGGCCGCCGCACAGAGCGCCCGAAGCCCGTCCAGGGCCTCGCCCTCGCCGTCCAGCACCAGCGCCTCGCCCCGTACCGCCGCCGTCCAGCCGCCGCACCCGAAGCCCTCGCCGGCCACGGTCACTTCGGGCTGACCGGTGAGCAGCCCCCGCAGATCGGCGTCCACATAGGTCGGCCGGTGCCGGGGCTCGGCCGCCAGCAGGAGCGCCGCACCGGTCACCCCGGTCAGCACGAGCAGTGAGTCCACACCGCCGTTGAAGGCGCCCTCGATGTCCGTGTCCAGCCGGTCCCCGACCACGAGGGGCCGCTTCGCGCCCGTACGCAGGATCGTCTCCCGGTGCATCGGCGGCAGCGGCTTGCCCGCGACCCGGGGCTCGGCACCCGTCGCGATCCGGACGACCTCGACCGCCGCACCGTTCCCCGGTCCGATCCCCCGGGCGCCCGGTATGGTCAGGTCGGTGTTGGACGCGTACCACGGCACACCCCGCCCGATCGCGTAACTGGCCTCCGCGAACCGTCCCCAGGGCAGCTCGGGGCCGCCATACCCCTGCACCACCGCCGCCGGATCGTCGTCCGCGGACTCCACCGGCTCCAGGCCCCGCTCGCGCAGCGCGACCCGCAGCCCGTCCCCGCCGATCACCAGCACCCGCGACCCGGCCGGAACCTGCTCGGCGATCAGCCGGGCCACCGCCTGCGCCGAGGTGATCACGTCACCGGCCTCGGCCGGCACCCCGAGCTCGGTGAGATGCTCGGCCACCGCCTCCGGCGTACGCAGCGCGTTGTTCGTCACGTACGCGAGATGCATACCGCACTCGCGGGCCGCCCCGAGCGCCTCCACGGCACGCGGGATCGCGGACCCGCCCGCGTACACCACCCCGTCCAGATCCAGCAGAGCCGTGTCGTAGGCCTCGCACAGCGTCTGCGCGCTGCCGCTCGGTGCGGTCCTGCTCCGCTGAACCATCAGTCTTCCGCTCCCTCAGATACTTCGATCAATGTCCTCGTCCGATCATCGCTCATCGCCTCGGGGCACATACCATGCAGCAATGAGCACAACTGGGCGTGCGGATCTCGGGCTGCGACTCATCCCCTTCCGCGGACTGCGCTACGACCCCGAGCGGGTCGGCAGCATCGCAGCCGTAACCTCTCCCCCGTACGACGTCGTGGTACGGCCCGACGGACTGCATCACCTGGAGTCCGCGGACCCCCACAACATCGTCCGGCTCATTCTCCCGCAGGCCGCAGCACCGGCCTCGGGCCACCACCAAGCCGCCGAAACACTCCGGCGCTGGCTGGCCGAGGGCATCCTGACGCCCGACCCCGAGCCCGCGCTGTACGTGTACGAGCAGCGCCGCGGCGACATGCTGCAACGCGGACTCATCGGGGCACTGGCCCTCTCCGCCCCCTCCGAGGGCATCGTGCTCCCTCACGAGGACGTCATGCCGCACGTCATAGAGGATCGCGCCGCCCTGATGCGGGAGACCGCCGCACATCTGGAACCGCTGCTCCTCAGCTATCGCGGAAACGGCAACGCCACGGGCGCCACGGCGGTCATCGAACGCACCATCCTGCGTCCCCCGCTGCTGTCCACCACGACCGAGGACGGCTACTGCCACCGCCTGTGGTCCATCACCGACCGTGCGGAGCTCGCCGAGATCGACGCCGACCTCTCCCGCCACCAGGCCCTCATCGCCGACGGCCACCACCGTTGGGCGACCTACCTCCGGCTCCGCTCCGAGCAGGCCGAACCCGGACCGTGGGACTTCGGCCTGGTCCTGCTGATCGACACCGGCCGCTATCCCCTCCAGGTCCGCGCGATTCACCGCCTGCTGCACCGGCTGCCCGTCGCCACGGCCCTGGCCGCCGTCGGTGACACGTTCCGGGTCCGTACGCTCGATGGGCCGCTCCCCGAGGCCCTGGCGGCGCTCGAGGCGGCCGCCGCGATCGGCAACGCCTTCCTGCTCGCCGGCGACGGACGCTTCCACCTGCTCGACCGGCCGGACGAGGACCTGCTGGCGCGTACCGTCCCCGGCGACCGCCCGCCGGCCTGGCGCGCGCTGGACGCCACCGTCCTCCACGCCGCACTGCTGGAGCACATCTGGCAGATCCCCGACGCGCCCGAGGACATCGCGTACATACACGACACCCACGCCGCCGTCCAGCAGGCCGAACGTCACGGCGGCACGGCGGTGCTGATGCACCCGGTACACGAGGACGTCGTACGGGAACTGGCCCGGCAGGGCGTCACCATGCCCCGCAAGTCCACGTCCTTCGGCCCCAAACCGGCCACCGGGCTGGTGCTGCGGAGCCTCGCCCTCGGCTGAGGCCGCCCACGGCCCACCGGCACAAGGGCGAACGGACGGGCGAAACGAGGAGGGCGGCATCCCGGTCATCGGGATGCCGCCCTCTCCATGTGTCAGATCAGCCCTTGTCGGCCTCGCGGGCCTCCGCGGCCTCTGAGGCCTCGTCCGGCTCGGCCGATTCGTGCTGCCCGGCCGTATCACCGGCTTCGGCAGGAGCCTCCTGGCCGGCCTGCTCGTTCGGGTCGTCCAGGTCCTCGTCGAGCGCGTCGACGAACTCCACACCGTCCAGCTCGGCGAGCCGGTCCGAGGCGTCGGTCGAGCCGTCCTTGTCCGCCTCGAGCGCCTTCGCGAACCACTCGCGCGCCTCGGTCTCACGGCCCGCGGCCAGCAGCGCGTCGGCGTACGCGTAGCGCAGACGGGCGGTCCACGGCTGGACCGAGCTCGACGCCAGCTCCGGGCTCTGCAGCGTCACGATGGCGGCATCCAGCTGCCCCATGTCCCGCCGAGCCCCGGCCGCAACAAGCCGCATCTCGACCTGGCCGGCCTTGTCGAGCTTCTGCACCTCCGGCTCACCGGCCATCGCCAGCGCACGCTCCGGACGGCCCATGCCACGCTCGCAGTCGGCCATGACAGGCCACAGCTCGACCGACCCGGTCATCCGACGGGCGGCCCGGAACTCGGCCAGAGCCTCGCTGTACCGCTGCGTCGCATACGCCGCGAAGCCGGCCGCCTCACGGACAGCGGCCACGCGCGAGGCGAGCCGCAGGGCCACCTTGGAGTAGCCGTACGCCTGCTCGGCCTCCTCGTCGATGAGACGGGCGACCATCACCAGGTTCCTGGCGACGTCCTCGGCAAGCCCCTTGGGCAGGCTCTGGAGCTCCTGCCGTACGTCCTTGTCGATCTCCTCGCCGGTGACGTCGTCGGGAATCGGCAGCCGCTTGATCGGCTCACGGTCCCGGCCGCGCTCGCGGTCCTCGCGGCGGAAGCCGCCACGGTCGTCGCGACGATCGTCACGGCCCCGGAACCCACCGGGCCGGCCACGGCCCTCGTCACGCCTCGGCCCACGCGGCCGGTCGTCGCGGCGGGGGGCGCGCTCGTCACGCCGGTCGTCGCGGCGGAAGCCACCACGCTCGTCATCACGACGCGGCGCGCGGTCGTCACGACGCTCGTAACCCCGGTCGTCACGACGCCCATAACCACCGCGGTCATCACGGCGGAAACCGCCACGATCGTCACGCCGCTCGTCACGGCGGAAACCACCACGCTCGTCTTCACGACGGGGGGCACGGTCATCACGACGCTCATCGCGACGGAACCCACCACGGTCGTCACGACGCTCATCACGGCGGAAGCCAGCACGATCGTCGCGGCGCTCATCACGGCGGAAGCCAGCACGATCGTCGCGGCGCTCATGACCCCGCTCGTCGCGGCGGAAACCACCACGCTCGTCATCACGACGCGGCGCACGGTCATCACGACGCTCGTAACCCCGGTCGTCACGACGCCCATAACCACCGCGGTCATCACGGCGGAAACCGCCACGATCGTCACGCCGCTCGTCACGGCGGAAACCACCACGCTCGTCATCACGACGGGGGGCACGGTCATCACGACGCTCATCGCGACGGAACCCACCACGGTCGTCACGACGCTCATCACGGCGGAAGCCAGCACGATCGTCGCGGCGCTCATGACCCCGCTCGTCGCGGCGGAAACCACCACGCTCGTCATCACGACGCGGCGCACGGTCATCACGACGCTCGTAACCCCGGTCGTCACGACGCCCATAACCACCGCGGTCATCACGGCGGAAACCGCCACGATCATCCCGCCGCTCGTCACGGCGGAAACCACCACGCTCGTCATCACGACGCGGCGCACGGTCATCACGACGCTCGTAACCCCGGTCGTCACGACGGCCGTAGCCACCGCGGTCGTCACGGCGGAAGCCGCCACCACCACGGCTGTCATCCCGACGGAAGCCACCACGGTCGTCACGCCGGTCGTCCCGGCGCGGTTCTCCTCGGTAGCCGCCGCGGTCATCACCACCGTCCCGGCGACGCGGCTCGCGCTCCGGACGGTCGTCGGAAGGGTTGGGGGACATCCGTATGGCTCCTGTCTTCTGGTACCACATACATTCTCGCTCAGCCGGCCGACCGACGCGGTGCGAGAAAATCAAGAAAAACAAAAGGACCCTTGGTCCCAGCGTGAACGCTGGGACCAAGGGTCCTGAAAGATTGTTCGGCGGCGTCCTACTCTCCCACAGGGTCCCCCCTGCAGTACCATCGGCGCTGAAAGGCTTAGCTTCCGGGTTCGGAATGTAACCGGGCGTTTCCCTAACGCTATGACCACCGAAACCCTATCGGTTTCGAGCGAACAAGCACACTCTTCAGTTGAATGTTCTACTCAAACCAGCAACTGTTCGTTGCTTCAGAACTAACACAGTGGACGCGAGCAACTGAGGACAAGCCCTCGGCCTATTAGTACCAGTCAGCTCCACCCGTTGCCGGGCTTCCACATCTGGCCTATCAACCCAGTCGTCTACTGGGAGCCTTACCCTCTCAAGGAGGTGGGAATACTCATCTTGAAGCAGGCTTCCCGCTTAGATGCTTTCAGCGGTTATCCCTCCCGAACGTAGCCAACCAGCCATGCCCTTGGCAGGACAACTGGCACACCAGAGGTTCGTCCGTCCCGGTCCTCTCGTACTAGGGACAGCCCTTCTCAATATTCCTACGCGCACAGCGGATAGGGACCGAACTGTCTCACGACGTTCTAAACCCAGCTCGCGTACCGCTTTAATGGGCGAACAGCCCAACCCTTGGGACCGACTCCAGCCCCAGGATGCGACGAGCCGACATCGAGGTGCCAAACCATCCCGTCGATATGGACTCTTGGGGAAGATCAGCCTGTTATCCCCGGGGTACCTTTTATCCGTTGAGCGACGGCGCTTCCACAAGCCACCGCCGGATCACTAGTCCCGACTTTCGTCCCTGCTCGACCCGTCGGTCTCACAGTCAAGCTCCCTTGTGCACTTACACTCAACACCTGATTGCCAACCAGGCTGAGGGAACCTTTGGGCGCCTCCGTTACTCTTTAGGAGGCAACCGCCCCAGTTAAACTACCCATCAGACACTGTCCCTGATCCGGATCACGGACCGAGGTTAGACATCCAGCACGACCAGAGTGGTATTTCAACGGCGACTCCACAACCACTGGCGTGGCTGCTTCAAAGTCTCCCACCTATCCTACACAAGCCGAACCGAACACCAATATCAAACTGTAGTAAAGGTCCCGGGGTCTTTCCGTCCTGCTGCGCGAAACGAGCATCTTTACTCGTAGTGCAATTTCACCGGGCCTATGGTTGAGACAGTCGAGAAGTCGTTACGCCATTCGTGCAGGTCGGAACTTACCCGACAAGGAATTTCGCTACCTTAGGATGGTTATAGTTACCACCGCCGTTTACTGGCGCTTAAGTTCTCAGCTTCGCCCACCCGAAGGTGAGCTAACCGGTCCCCTTAACGTTCCAGCACCGGGCAGGCGTCAGTCCGTATACATCGCCTTACGGCTTCGCACGGACCTGTGTTTTTAGTAAACAGTCGCTTCTCGCTGGTCTCTGCGGCCACCCCCAGCTCAGGAAGCAAGTTCCTTCACCAGGCGTGGCCCCCCTTCTCCCGAAGTTACGGGGGCATTTTGCCGAGTTCCTTAACCATAGTTCACCCGAACGCCTCGGTATTCTCTACCTGACCACCTGAGTCGGTTTAGGGTACGGGCCGCCATGAAACTCGCTAGAGGCTTTTCTCGACAGCATAGGATCATCCACTTCACCACAATCGGCTCGGCATCAGGTCTCAGCCTTGTATGTGTGACGGATTTGCCTACCACACGGCCTACACCCTTACCCCGGGACAACCACCGCCCGGGCTGGACTACCTTCCTGCGTCACCCCATCGCTCACCTACTACCAGTCTGGATCACCGGCTCCACCACTCCCACCTGCGTCAAAGACGAAGGCAGGCGGCTTCACGGGCTTAGCATCGCTGGGTTCAGCGCTGGCGCTTCAAAGCGGGTACCGGAATATCAACCGGTTGTCCATCGACTACGCCTGTCGGCCTCGCCTTAGGTCCCGACTTACCCTGGGCAGATCAGCTTGACCCAGGAACCCTTAGTCAATCGGCGCACACGTTTCTCACGTGTGTATCGCTACTCATGCCTGCATTCTCACTCGTGAACCGTCCACAACTCGCTTCCGCGGCTGCTTCACCCGGCACACGACGCTCCCCTACCCATCACAGCACCCGTTGGGGCTTTATGCTGCAATGACACGACTTCGGCGGTACGCTTGAGCCCCGCTACATTGTCGGCGCGGAATCACTTGACCAGTGAGCTATTACGCACTCTTTCAAGGGTGGCTGCTTCTAAGCCAACCTCCTGGTTGTCTCTGCGACTCCACATCCTTTCCCACTTAGCGTACGCTTAGGGGCCTTAGTCGATGCTCTGGGCTGTTTCCCTCTCGACCATGGAGCTTATCCCCCACAGTCTCACTGCCGTGCTCTCACTTACCGGCATTCGGAGTTTGGCTAAGGTCAGTAACCCGGTAGGGCCCATCGCCTATCCAGTGCTCTACCTCCGGCAAGAAACACACGACGCTGCACCTAAATGCATTTCGGGGAGAACCAGCTATCACGGAGTTTGATTGGCCTTTCACCCCTAACCACAGGTCATCCCCCAGGTTTTCAACCCTGGTGGGTTCGGTCCTCCACGAAGTCTTACCTCCGCTTCAACCTGCCCATGGCTAGATCACTCCGCTTCGGGTCTAGAGCGTGCAACTCGATCGCCCTGTTCGGACTCGCTTTCGCTACGGCTTCCCCACACGGGTTAACCTCGCTACACACCGCTAACTCGCAGGCTCATTCTTCAAAAGGCACGCAGTCACGAGACGTACAAGTACGTCCGACGCTCCCACGGCTTGTAGGCACACGGTTTCAGGTACTATTTCACTCCGCTCCCGCGGTACTTTTCACCATTCCCTCACGGTACTATCCGCTATCGGTCACCAGGGAATATTTAGGCTTAACGGGTGGTCCCGCCAGATTCACACGGGATTTCTCGGGCCCCGTGCTACTTGGGTGGTTCTCAAGCGAGCCGTACAGATTTCAGCTACGGGGGTCTTACCCTCTACGCCGGACCTTTCGCATGTCCTTCGCCTATCCATACGGTTTCTGACTCGCCGACCGGCCGGCAGACCGGTCAAGAGAACTCCCACAACCCCGCATGCGCAACCCCTGCCGGGTCTCACACGCATACGGTTTGGCCTCATCCGGTTTCGCTCGCCACTACTCCCGGAATCACGGTTGTTTTCTCTTCCTGCGGGTACTGAGATGTTTCACTTCCCCGCGTTCCCTCCACACTGCCTATGTGTTCAGCAGCGGGTGACAGCCCATGACGACTGCCGGGTTTCCCCATTCGGACACCCCCGGATCAAAGCTCGGTTGACAGCTCCCCGGGGCCTATCGTGGCCTCCCACGTCCTTCATCGGTTCCTGGTGCCAAGGCATCCACCGTGCGCCCTTAAAAACTTGGCCACAGATGCTCGCGTCCACTGTGTAGTTCTCAAGCAACGACCAGCCACCCATCACCCCGCCAGCTGACTGACGAGTTCACTGGGGCCGGCGTCTGAAGGACGAGCATCGCTCGCTCCCTCAGGACCCAACAGCGTGCCCGACACGTCCGGTCTCAGATGCTGCGTTCCACGCCGAAGCAGTACTAGCAGTCCTCATCCCGATCGTGCCGAATAATCAACGTTCCACCCATGAGCAACCGTGCGAGACATTTGCTCGCAGTCGGCTATGTGCTCCTTAGAAAGGAGGTGATCCAGCCGCACCTTCCGGTACGGCTACCTTGTTACGACTTCGTCCCAATCGCTGGTCCCACCTTCGACAGCTCCCTCCCACAAGGGGTTGGGCCACCGGCTTCGGGTGTTACCGACTTTCGTGACGTGACGGGCGGTGTGTACAAGGCCCGGGAACGTATTCACCGCAGCAATGCTGATCTGCGATTACTAGCAACTCCGACTTCATGGGGTCGAGTTGCAGACCCCAATCCGAACTGAGACCGGCTTTTTGAGATTCGCTCCGCCTCGCGGCATCGCAGCTCATTGTACCGGCCATTGTAGCACGTGTGCAGCCCAAGACATAAGGGGCATGATGACTTGACGTCGTCCCCACCTTCCTCCGAGTTGACCCCGGCAGTCTCCTGTGAGTCCCCATCACCCCGAAGGGCATGCTGGCAACACAGAACAAGGGTTGCGCTCGTTGCGGGACTTAACCCAACATCTCACGACACGAGCTGACGACAGCCATGCACCACCTGTATACCGACCACAAGGGGGCGACCATCTCTGGCCGTTTCCGGTATATGTCAAGCCTTGGTAAGGTTCTTCGCGTTGCGTCGAATTAAGCCACATGCTCCGCTGCTTGTGCGGGCCCCCGTCAATTCCTTTGAGTTTTAGCCTTGCGGCCGTACTCCCCAGGCGGGGAACTTAATGCGTTAGCTGCGGCACCGACGACGTGGAATGTCGCCAACACCTAGTTCCCAACGTTTACGGCGTGGACTACCAGGGTATCTAATCCTGTTCGCTCCCCACGCTTTCGCTCCTCAGCGTCAGTAATGGCCCAGAGATCCGCCTTCGCCACCGGTGTTCCTCCTGATATCTGCGCATTTCACCGCTACACCAGGAATTCCGATCTCCCCTACCACACTCTAGCCTGCCCGTATCGAATGCAGACCCGGGGTTAAGCCCCGGGCTTTCACATCCGACGTGACAGGCCGCCTACGAGCTCTTTACGCCCAATAATTCCGGACAACGCTTGCGCCCTACGTATTACCGCGGCTGCTGGCACGTAGTTAGCCGGCGCTTCTTCTGCAGGTACCGTCACTTTCGCTTCTTCCCTGCTGAAAGAGGTTTACAACCCGAAGGCCGTCATCCCTCACGCGGCGTCGCTGCATCAGGCTTTCGCCCATTGTGCAATATTCCCCACTGCTGCCTCCCGTAGGAGTCTGGGCCGTGTCTCAGTCCCAGTGTGGCCGGTCGCCCTCTCAGGCCGGCTACCCGTCGTCGCCTTGGTAGGCCATTACCCCACCAACAAGCTGATAGGCCGCGGGCTCATCCTTCACCGCCGGAGCTTTCAACCCTCTCCCATGCGAGAGAAAGTGATATCCGGTATTAGACCCCGTTTCCAGGGCTTGTCCCAGAGTGAAGGGCAGATTGCCCACGTGTTACTCACCCGTTCGCCACTAATCCACCCCGAAGGGCTTCATCGTTCGACTTGCATGTGTTAAGCACGCCGCCAGCGTTCGTCCTGAGCCAGGATCAAACTCTCCGTGAATGTTTTCCCGTAATCGGGAGTGACACTCGCGTTGAGCGGAACAGTCGGAGGAATGATCCGACCGTTCACAGCGTCCTCGCTGTGTTTTCGCCTACCCACCACAAGGGCAAGTAGGACTTTTCAAAGGAACCTCGTCTCAAGAGAGACGGGGTATCAACTAATCTGGCGTTGATTTTTGGCACGCTGTTGAGTTCTCAAGGAACGGACGCTTCCTTTGTACTCACCCGCAGCGATATTCTCTGGGGCTTTCCTCCGGGCGCTTCCCTTCGGTGTTTCCAGCTTAGCAGATCCGATTTCCGTTTCCGCCACCCGCTGGAGCGGGCTGCCGTGAAGTTCTCCGCTTTCGCGTTTCCCTTTCCGGCGGTTCCGACTCTATCAGATCCTTTCGGCGTCTGATTCCCAGTCAGAGGGGTTTGTCTTCCCGGCTTTCGGGCCGTTCCGACGTCCACGACACTAGCCGATTTCCCTGCGATTCAATAATCGAGTCATTGGGCTCGAATTCCGGCATGCCGAAATCGACCCGTAAGGGCTGATCAGTAGATAGTGGATGGCCACTTCGGGATGCCGAATGGCAGTGCCCGGTACAAGCGGCTCGGGCTACGTTAGGCGTCCGGCAGGGCCGAGTCAAGTCGACTTGCGGCGTGGTGCGTGGGCTCGGTAGGGGCTCACCGTGGGGTCGTCGGCGATCCAGTAGCGCCAGGGGTGGGTGGCTCCGTCGCCGCCGATACCCGTGCGGGGGCCGCTGCGTACCTGGTCGGAGGGGGGTGGGGTGCCCGTGAGTACGGACAGAGGGGAGCCGGGGCCGGCGCAGACATCCGTGCCGTCGAGGGCGCGGGTGATGTCGAGGGCGGTGGCCAGACGGGCCGGGCCTTTGGCCAGTTCCTTCTCGTTCTGGGCCGGGATTCGCCGTTCGCGGGTGAGCTTGGCACCGGCGCGCACCTCACCCGCGCGGAGGAGTACACCGCTGGCGGTGCCCTCGGGGTCGCACACCAGATTGAGGCAGCAGTGCGAACGATCATCTACGCCAGGCTCAGCCCGACCCCGAGGGGCGAGGAGTCCAAGGGAGGGAACCTGACGCAACAGGTCGAACTGAGCCAGGCGCTGTGCGACCGGAACGGCTGGACGGTTGTCGAGGTCATCACGGAGAAGGACTCTTCCGTGTCGTTGAGGGCCGCAAAGTGTCGGCTCGCGGTCAAGGCCGGAGGCGCGTGGTCGAGCTGGTTCGGACAGGTGCGGCTGATGTCGTCGTAGCCAGGCACTACGACTGCCTCTCCCGCACGACACGAGACCTGGTCGAGTTGGTGGACCTGACCGAGGAGACATGCGTTCACCTTCCCGCCGCACAGGCTCAGGGAGACGGCAGGGGGCTGGCGCACCCTTGCCCTTCTGGAGCAGGTAAGGCGGAAGCAGGAGGCAGGCGGCCCCGGACCGGGACGACACAAGGCCCAGCGCCTTGGCGCGGGCTACCGCGTTACGCGTGCTCTGTTCGGACAGCGGTTTGCCGCCCTTGCCCAGCAGTACGGCCAACCGGCCGGGACCGAAGCCTGCGTGTCCGTGCCGGTCGGCCCATCCGATGGCGGCAAAGTGAACGCGGTCTTCGGACCCAACTCCGCGCCGACCCACCGGCGAGCCGCGAGCAAGGCGCACAGCGGCTCAGGCTCCGGCGGACGGCTTGGCTCTCGGGCTCAGTCGGTACGCCGAGACCGTTGGATCATCGGCGAGGTAGAAGCGGTGCTGCCAGTCATGGGCTTTGCTCACGCCTACCCGAGGACCGACCCGGATGAGTGCGGCGGGTACCGGCTCGCCCTCGGACAGCGCGACCGAGGCGCCTGTCAGCAGGTCTGTGCCGTTGTGCTCTGCCGTGATGCCGAGCGCTTGGCAGAAGTTCCCCGGACCCCGCGCGAGACGTGGACTCTCGACCTTGCCCCCTCGCCGCTCGTGGGCCAGGTCTTCCCCTTCGATGACCCTGCCTGCCCGGATGAGGACAGCTGTAGCGATGCCGTCTGGCCCAGTGACGATGTTGGCGCACCAGTGGAGTCCGTGAGACCGGTAGACGTACAGGTGTCCCGCGGGTCCGAACATGACGGCGTTTCGGGGTGTCCTGCCTCGGTAGGCGTGGGAGGCGGGGTCGGCCGAACCGGAGTATGCCTCGGTCTCCGTGATGGTGATGCTCACGGTTCCCTCGGGGGTCTCATGGGTGAGGATGGCACCGAGCAGCTTGGGGGCGACTTCTTCGGCGGGGTGAGCAAGATCCATGACGTTCATGCCGACCGCCTTGACATGAAGGTGTGCGAGCCGGGGTCGGCCTCGCCCGCGTACGCCTCGACCTCGGTGAGGCGGAGCTCGATCGGACCGTCGCCGGTGAGGCGGACCAGGGTGCGGCCGAGCAGATCCGGGGCGACCTCGAGGACCGGGCGGTCGAAGAAGTCCCTGGGCAGTGGCGTACGGTCGGGGGCCTCGATCATGGCCTACGAGCGTAGTCGAATCGCTTGGTACATGTGGGTGGTCGAGCGACCGGTCGCTTGCCACGGTGAAAGGTGCGGAACCGGGACCCGGCTCTCCGCGTTTGTACGGATCAGAGTCGAAGGAGGAACAAAATGGGGTTCAAGCGGCTGCTCGCGAGCCTGGGTGCCGGTGGTGCGTCGGTGGAGACGGAGCTGACCGAGTCCAACGTCGTGCCGGGCGGTGTCGTCCAGGGCGAGGTGCGGATCCAGGGCGGTTCGGTGGCACAGCAGATCGAGGGGCTCTCCGTCGGTCTGCAGGCGCGGGTCGAGGTCGAGAGCGGCGACCAGGAGTACAAGCAGGACATCGAGTTCGCGAAGCTGCGGCTGGGCGGTGCCTTTGAGGTGCAGGCGGGTGCGGTGCACGTGGTGCCGTTCGGGCTCGACATCCCGTGGGAGACCCCGATCACGCACTTCCAGGGCCATCACCTGCACGGTATGAACATCGGTGTCACCACGGAGCTGGAGATCGCGCGCGCCGTGGACTCGGGCGACCTGGACCCGATCAACGTGCACCCGCTGCCGGCGCAGCAGGCGATCCTGGACGCCTTCGGGCAGCTGGGCTTCCGCTTCCGGAGCGCGGACATGGAGCGCGGCCACATCCGCGGTACCCGGCAGAAGCTGCCCTTCTACCAGGAGATCGAGTTCCTCCCGCCGCAGCAGTACCGCGGGCTGAACCAGGTCGAGCTGAGCTTCGTCGCGGACGGCAACGAGATGGACGTCATCCTTGAGATGGACAAGAAGCCGGGGCTGTTCACCGAGGGCAGCGACTCGTACCGGGCCTTCACCGTGGGGCTGCACAACTTCCAGGGGACCGACTGGGCCGCGTACCTCAACCAGTGGCTCGCCGATGTCGGCGGACGGCGCAACTGGTTCTAGGAGCGTCCTGAAGATCTTGGAATCGCGCCCGACTCGCACCGGTTCATGGCGATTGGCATTTACCGGCAATCCGGGGCGAGTCAGGCGGCCGGAGCAAGACCTTCATCGGTCTTCTAGTGCTGCGGCCGGAAAGGTTTGCCGGGAAGCTCGAGACTCCCCCAGCTACCGCTGGGGGTGCCCCCAGAGGTGCCCCCAGGTGCGGTGCATCGCAAGGCGGAGCATCGCAGCTCGTACTCGGCCGTACTCGCGGGATGCGACAACGCTGGGGGCACCTCCCGTGCCCGAAGGGCTACGGGGGAGAGGTGCCGTGCCGGACGTCGCGAGCCGGTGAACCTTTCTGGTCACAGCAGTAGGTCCTGTGCGGCCGGTCAGGCCGGATCAGGGAGCGCCCGCCGCGGAGCGGCTGGTGTCTCGTGGTGCCGTGCATCGCAAGGCGGAGGAGGGCCCGCCGCGCAGCGGCTGGTGTCCACGCATGCGGTGGGGGGCACCTCTGGGGGCACCCCCAGAGGTGGCTGGGGGAGGCGGCTGGGGGACATCGGCGACCGACGACAACGGTGGGGGTACCTCCCGTGCCCGAAGGGCTACGGGGGAGAGGCGCGCCCGCCGCGGAGCGGCTGCGGTGACATCAGCCGCTTCGCGGCGGGCACCGAGACGCCGCGAGCCCGGCATGACCAGCCGGACAGGGCCTAAGGTCGGGCCAGGACAGACGATCGCCGACGATCAGGAGGTGCCGACGTGGCCGAGCGCACGAGGCCGCCGCTTCCCCATGACTTCCACCCCGAGGTGCCCTCGTTCACCGTGGTGAGCGAGGACGTCGAGCCGGGTGCCGTGTTGAAGGACGCTCAGGTCTACGCAGCCGGGAACACCTCGCCGCAGCTGCGGTGGGAAGGGTTCCCGGCGGAGACCAAGAGCTTCGCCGTGACGTGCTTCGACCCCGACGCGCCGACCGGCAGCGGGTTCTGGCACTGGGTGCTGTTCGACGTCCCGGCGTCGGTGACGGAGCTGCCCCCCGGTGCGGGCAGCGGCAAGTTCGAGGGCTTGCCGGCGGGCGCGGTGCACGCGCGGAACGACTACGGGTCCAAGGACTTCGGCGGGGCGGCGCCGCCGCCCGGCGACCCGGCACACCGCTATGTGTTCACCGTGTACGCGGTGGACCAGGAGAAGCTCGGCCCCGACGCCGATGCTTCACCCGCGGTGATCGGCTTCAATCTGCGGTTCCACACTCTGGGCCGCGCTCAGCTGATCGGTGAGTACGCGAGTTCCGCGCACTGAGCGTTCTTCTTCCGTTTGCCCGCCCCTGGTCTTGGAGAGACCGGGGGCGGGCAGTCTTTTTGCCGGGGGATCCCGGGGGTGTCTCCCGGGAGAACACAGATATTGCGTTGTCCATCTCGGCGAGCCCGGCCAGAGTTGCTTCCAGCCCGCCATCGGGTGGGCCAGGCGCTATCGGAGGTGGGCACGATGCGGGACACGTTGGTACTGAATGCAAGCTTCGAGCCACTGTCGACGGTGACACTCAATCGTGCCGTGGTCCTGGTACTTCAGGACAAAGCCGTCGTCGAGCAGGCCCATCCCGGACTCCGTGTACGCGCGGCCGCCGTCGATCTTCCGGTGCCGCGGGTGATCAGGTTGTGCAGGTACGTACGGGTGCCTTTCCGAAGACAGGCTCCATGGTCGAGGCGGGGTGTGCTGATACGGGACCAGCACCGGTGCGCGTACTGCGGGAAACGGGCGACGACGGTGGACCATGTCGTACCGCGGGCGCAGGGTGGCCAGGACACCTGGCTGAATACGGTGGCGTCCTGCGCGGAGGACAACCACCACAAGGCGGACCGTACGCCGGAGCAGGCAGGGATGCCGCTGCTGCACCAGCCGTTCGTGCCGTCGCCGGCGGACGCGATGCTGCTGGCGATGGGCGCGCGCGACCGGTCCGAGCTGCCGGAGTGGCTGGGGCAGTCGGCAGCGTAGCCCTGCCGACTGCCCGGGAGTCCGCCTCAGTGGAGGCGGACTCTCATCCCCCGATCGTGAGTTGGATGATTGCGAGGACCCCGACGGCGATGATCACCCCGCGCAGGACCGGGGCGGGGAGGCGGCGGCCCACCTTGGCGCCGATCTGGCCGCCGATGGTCGATCCGACGGCGATGAGCAGGACGGCCGTCCAGTCGAATTCGGCGACGAAGAGGAAGAAGAGGGCGGCGACTCCGTTCACGACGGCCGCGAGGATGTTCTTGAGCGCGTTGATCCGTTGAAGGGTGTCGTGGATGAGGAGGCCCATCAGGGAGAGGTAGAGGACTCCCTGTGCGGCGCCGAAGTATCCGCCGTAGGCGCTGGCGAGCAGCAGGCCGACGATGAGGACGGCGCCGCCGTCGGGGTGGACGTCGTTGCCGTTGGCCTCGCGGCGGCGCTGGACGGCCCGGGCGAGGCGCGGTTGCAGCAGGACGAGAACGAGCGCGACGCCGATCAGTACGGGCACGATCGTGTCGAAGGCCTCAGAGGGCAGGGCCAGCAGCAGGATCGCGCCGGCCAGGCCGCCGATCAGGGCGGTGAGGCCCAGGCGGATCACCCGACGGCCCTGGCCCTGGAGTTCGCGGCGGTAACCGATGGCGCCGCTGATCGAACCGGGCACCAGGCCGAGGGTGTTGGAGACGTTCGCGGTGATGGGCGGCAGGCCGGTGGCCAGCAGCACCGGGAAGGTGATCAGGGTGCCGGAGCCGACGATCGTGTTGATCGTGCCGGCGCCGACGCCGGCGGCGAAGACCACGAGTGCTTCCCAGATGGACAACGCCATCTCCTTACACGTCAGTGAGACGCCTCCCCGCCATGGAGGTCGAGGGGCCTCACCGATCATGCATGAAGAAGCGTGTACGCGTCAGTCGATGGGGGGCTGCTCCCGGCGCTCCGTGCTCTCGTTCGTGGGCCTGTTGTCGCCTCCCGCGGGGTTGAAGCTGCCGATCGCTCCGGACAGGCCCTTGAGGGCGTCGCCGATCTCGCTGGGCACGATCCAGAGCTTGTTCGCGTCTCCTTCGGCGATCTTCGGGAGCATCTGCAGGTACTGGTACGAGAGCAGCTTCTGGTCCGGGTCACCGGCGTGGATGGACTCGAAGACCGTGCGGATCGCCTGGGCCTCGCCCTCGGCACGCAGGGCGGCCGCCTTGGACTCACCCTCCGCACGCAGGATCGCGGACTGCTTCTCACCTTCAGCGGTGAGGATCTGCGACTGGCGGATACCTTCGGCGGTGAGGATCGCGGCACGCTTGTCACGGTCGGCGCGCATCTGCTTCTCCATCGAGTCCTGGATGGAGGTCGGCGGCTCGATGGCCTTCAGCTCGACGCGGTTGACTCGGATGCCCCACTTGCCGGTGGCCTCGTCGAGGACTCCGCGCAGCGCGGCGTTGATCTCCTCGCGGGAGGTGAGGGTCCGCTCGAGGTCCATGCCGCCGATGATGTTGCGGAGGGTGGTGACGGTGAGCTGCTCGATCGCCTGGATGTAGCTGGCGACTTCATAGGTCGCGGCGCGGGCATCGGTCACCTGGTAGTAGATGACGGTGTCGATGTTCACGACCAGGTTGTCCTGGGTGATCACCGGCTGGGGCGGGAAGGGGACGACCTGCTCGCGGAGGTCGATCCGGTTGCGGATCGAGTCGATGAACGGGACGACGATGTTCAGCCCCGCGTTGAGCGTACGGGTGTAGCGGCCGAAGCGCTCGACGATGGCGGCGCTCGCCTGCGGAATGACCTGAATCGTCTTGATCAGGGCGATGAAGACCAGCACCACCAGAATGATCAGGACGATGATGATCGGTTGCATCGCTTCCCGTACCCTTCGCTTCGCGGACGATCTTGGTAGTCAGTTTTCCAGACCGCCGCCCCTGGTGTGGGGCGTTCGGCTCACAATTGGCTCACATCACGACAGCTGTTGCCCCGTCGATCTCGACGACATCGACCTGCTGGCCGGGTTCGAAGCTCTGGCTCGCGTCGAGCGCCCGTGCCGACCAGACCTCGCCGGCGAGCTTGATACGGCCTCCGGAGGCGTCCACTCGTTCCAGGACCACGGCTTGACGGCCTCTCAGCGCATCGACGCCGGTGGCCAGTTGGGGGCGCTGCGAGCGGTGCCTCGTGGCGACGGGGCGCACCACGGCGATGAGTGCGACGGAGATCACAGCGAAGACGAGCACTTGGATGACCACGCCACCGCCGAGCCCAGCGGTCACCGCGGCGGCGACCGCACCTACGGCGAGCATGCCGAATTCGGGCATCGCGGTGAGTACGAGCGGGATGCCGAGAGCTACCGCGCCGATGAGCCACCACACCCATGCGTCGATGTTCACAAGGTCATGGTAGGACCGGGGCCGCCTCGCGGACAGTGCGTCTCCGGGAGGCGGGACCGGGACCGGGAGAGCGAGATCAGGAGAGCGGGAGGCCCTGGGCGGTCCAGCGGTCACCGTTGCGCTCGACGACGAGCGGCAAACCGAAGCAGTGGGAGAGGTTGCGGGAGGTCAGCTCGGTCTCCATGGGGCCGGCGGCGAGCACCTTGCCCTGGCGGATCATGAGGACATGGGTGAAGCCGGGGGCGATCTCCTCGACATGGTGGGTGACCATGACCATCGAGGGGGCGAACTCGTCCCGGGCGAGCCTGCCCAGGCGGCGCACCAGGTCTTCGCGGCCGCCGAGGTCCAGGCCCGCCGCGGGCTCGTCGAGGAGCAGCAGTTCCGGGTCGGTCATCAGTGCGCGGGCGATCAGGGTGCGCTTGCGCTCGCCCTCGGAGAGCGTGCCGAACTTGCGGTCCAGGTATTCGGTCATGCCGAGACGGTCGAGGAAGGCCCGGGCGCGCTGCTCGTCGACGTCCTCGTAGTCCTCGTGCCAGTGCGCGGTCATGCCGTACGCCGCGGTGAGCACCGTCTCGAGGACGGTCTGACGCTTCGGCAGCTTCTCGGCCATGGCGATGCCGGCCATGCCGATACGGGGGCGGAGCTCGAAGACGTCGACCTTGCCGAGCTGCTCACCGAGAATGGTGGCGGTGCCGCGGGTCGGGAAGAGATAGCTGGATGCGATGTTGAGGAGGGTGGTCTTGCCGGCGCCGTTGGGGCCGAGGATCACCCAGCGCTCGCCCTCCTTCACCGACCAGGAGACGTCGTCCACCAGAGCGCGTCCGTCGCGGACCACGGATACGTCCACCAGCTCCAGTACATCGCTCATGGTCGCGTTGTCTCCCCATGCAATCGGTCTCGGCTCCCGGGGCTGTGCGGTGCGCGCCGGTGGGCGGCCCCCGGGAAAACTCCATGGAGAAACCTACGCCACCCGTCGGGCGGACCGGTCCTTAGGCTGGTCCCATGCTCTCGGAACCTCGCTCAGGACGACTGACTGCCTGGGGAAATGCCCTTTTGGCCGGAAATGTTTCGCCGGATGACGCCGCTCACTCGATCGTCGGGGAGGACGCGGTGCACCGGGTGGACGGTCTGCCCGGCGAAACCGGGCCGGTCGGGCTCACCCTGGCGCTGGGCAGGCTGCGGGCGCTCGGGGTGACCGGCTTCCGGGTGGCGCTGCCCGCGCCGGGGCATCCGCTGGGGCTGAGCGGGCCGCCGGAGTTCAATGCGCGGGCGCTGGAGGCGGAGGAGGCCGTCGTCTGCCACGGGGGTGCGCTGGGGCTCGTACCCGAGGTGTACGAGGCCGGGCCGGCCGGGGATCTGCATGTCGAGGTCGTCTGGCACTGTCTGCCGGTGCGGGAGGCGCCGCCGGCCGATGTGCCGTCGCTCGGCGAGGCGGAGCGGGAGCTCGCGGAGGCGCTGCGCGAGGCGACGGTGGTGCTGACCCGGCTGGACGTGGCCGGATCCGGGCCGGTGGCCGAGGCGGCGATCGACGCCTACCGGGCGCGGGCGCACGCGGGCCATGAGGTCCTGGCCCCCGGGTATCCGTCGCGGGCGGTGCGGGTGCTGGAGCTGGCACGGCGGGTGGGTCTGCTGATCTCGCTGGCGTACGAGCGCGGGCACGGCGGGGCGGTGAGCGCGTCGGAGATGGGCGCGCGTGCGGCCGCGCTGCGGCCGGTGGAGCGGGTCACGCGGCGGGCGCAGGTGGCCGCGTACAACGCGTATGTGGAGGCGCAGGAGCGCGGTCGCTGACGCGGGCCGGATTGCCGCGCTCCCGGCGCGCCTGGGCCCGTGCACACACACGGGACGGCCCTCCAGGTGGGGCTGGAGGGCCTGTCGAAGCGTGTCAGTTGTTGACGCAGGTGTTGCCGAAGGCCGGGTTGAGCAGGCCGATCACGTTGACCGTGTTGCCGCAGACGTTCACCGGGATGTGGACCGGGATCTGGAGCAGGTTGCCGGAGAGAACGCCCGGGGACTGGACCGCGGCGCCGTTCGCGTAGGCGCCGCCGGTGTGGGCGGAGGCTGCACCGGCGCCGACGGCGACGATGCTTCCGGCGATCGCGGTGACGGCGGCGGCCTTCTTCAGGGTCTTCACTTCAGGTTCCTCCTAGCGATTGCTGCGACCCCTCGCCGCAGCACGCCATGAAGAACGCCCGAGCCGCCGCCAGGATGCGCCGTGTGGGTGACTTACACCCGACGGTATGAATCTCGGTTTGGAGGATGACCCTCCGATTCAGCCCGCCACCCCGTGCCGGACGGCCCACAGAGCCGCCTGGGTACGGTCCGCCAGGTCCAGCTTCATCAGGATGTTCGAGACGTGCGTCTTGACAGTCTTCTCGGAGAGGACGAGCGCGCGGGCGATCTCCCGGTTGGAACGGCCGTCCGCTATCAGGCCCAGCACCTCCCCCTCGCGTTCCGTGAGGGTGGTCCCCCGGCCCGTACCGCCGTTGGACTCGTCCTGGGAGAGAAGCGCGCCGGCCACCTCCGGCTGGAGCAGCACATGGCCCGCGTGGACCGAGCGGATGGCGCCGGCCAGCGCGTCCGGGTCGACGTCCTTGTACACATAACCGGAGGCACCCGCGCGCAGGGCGGGGACGACGGTGCGCTGCTCGGTGAAGCTGGTGACGATCAGGACCCTGGCCGGGTTGGTCAGCTCACGGAGGCTGCGCAGCGCCTCGATGCCATCCATGCCCGGCATCTTGACGTCCATGAGGATGACGTCGGGGCGGAGCTCCTCAGCCCGGGCGACGCCCTCCGCCCCGTCCGCCGCCTCGCCGACGACCTCGATGTCGTCCTGCACCTCGAGGAACGTCCGCAGGCCGCGGCGGACCACCTGGTGGTCGTCGACCAGCAGTACGCGGATAGTCCGGTCAGCCACCGGGCACCTCCATCTCGATCGTGGTGCCCTTCCCGGGCGCCGATTCCACGCGCAGTGTGCCGCCCGCCCCGCTCGCCCGGTCGCGCATCGAGACCAGGCCCAGATGACGGCCGGCTCTGCGGACCACGGTGGGGTCGAAGCCGATGCCGTCGTCCGTGACGCGGAGCAGCGCGCCCTGGCCCCGGCGGGCGAGCGAGACGTCGACCCGTTCCGCGCCGGAGTGACGCAGCGCGTTGTGAAGGGCCTCCTGGGCGACGCGCAGCAGTGCCTCCTCCTGGGCGGCCGGCAGGGCCCGTACGCCGCGGCTGTCGAAGGTGACATGCGCGGTGTGGGCCCGGTCGAGCACCTGTATCTGCGTACGGAGGGTGTTGACCAGACCGTCCTCGTCAAGGGCTGCGGGGCGCAGCTCGACCACCGCGGCGCGCAGTTCGTCGGCGGCCTCCGCGGCCAGCGCGGCGACCTGCTGGAGCTCACCCTTGGCGCGCACCGGGTCGCGGTCCACCAAGGCGGCGGCGGCCTGGGCGGTCAGCCGCAGCGAAAAGAGCTTCTGGCTGACGGCGTCGTGCAGCTCATGGGCGAGGCGGGAGCGCTCCTCGGCGATGGTCAGCTCGCGGCTTCGCTCGTAGAGCCGGGCATTGGTGAGGGCGATTGCGGCGTGCTGGGCGAGGATGCCGAGGAGCTCCTCGTCCTCACCGGTGAATCCGCAGCCGCCCTCGGACCTGGCGCGGCGCTTGTTGGCGAGGAAGAGCGCGCCGATGATCTCGTCGCCGTCCCGGATCGGCAGGCCCAGGAAGTCGGACATGTCGGGGTGCGCGGCCGGCCAGCCCTCGAAGCGCGGGTCCTCGCGCACGTCCGCGAGCCGCTGCGGCTTCGCGTCGTGCAGCATCGCGGCGAGGATGCCGTGCTGGCGCGGCAGCGGCCCGATGGCCCGCCACTGCGCGTCGCTGACACCGTCGACCACGAACTGGGCGAAGCCGCCGTGGTCGTCGGGTACGCCGAGGGCGGCGTACTCCGCGTCGAGCAGCTCGCGGGCCGAGACGACGATCGTCTTCAGGACGTCGCGCACCTCGAGATGCCTGCTCATGGCCAGTAGCGCGGTGCTCACTGCGGACAGGCCTGACTGGGGGCCGAGGGTCATGAGCTCACCGTACCGGCGGGGTGCGAAGGAACGTATCGGCCGGAGGACGGCAGGGACCGGGGCCTGCGGACTAGGTCCAAGTGCGTTGTGCGGCCGGGACCCGGGCACGAGGCGGCGCGGGCGGGCCCGTTCCTAGGTTGGGGGCAGTCGAACGAGGTACGAGTCGAGGGGATGGGCGTCATGCCGGTTGCGATCATTACTGGGGCGTCGCGTGGGCTGGGGCGCGCGCTGGCGGCGGCATTGGCCGGGCGGGGCTGGGACCTGGTGCTGGACGCCCGGACCGCCGTCGTACTGGCGGAGACGGCGGGCGAGCTGTCCGCCCTCGGTGGGCGCGTGGTGGCGCTGCCCGGCGATGTCACGGATGCCGCGCACCGCAAGGAACTGGTGGCCGCGGCGCAGGGGCTCGGTGGCCTCGATCTGCTGGTGAGCAATGCGAGCGCGTTGGGCGCCGAGCCGCTCGTGCGCCTCGAGGAGCTGATGCTCGACGGGCTGCGGCAGGCGCTCGAGGTCAATGTGGTGGCGGCGCTGGGCCTGGTGCAGGAGTCGCTCCCGCTGCTGCGGGCGTCGGAGTCGGGCACGGTGATCGCGGTCAGTTCGGACGCGGCCGTCGAGGCGTACGAGACATGGGGCGGGTACGGGGCGTCGAAGGCGGCGCTGGACCACCTCGCCGCGGTGCTGGCGGCCGAGGAGCCGGAGCTGAGGGTGTGGGCGGTCGACCCGGGCGATATGCGTACGGAGCTGTATGCGGCGGCCGTGCCGGGCGACGAGTCGGGGCGCCCGGAGCCGGAGACCGTGGTCCCGGCGTTTCTGCGACTGCTCGACGTGCGCCCGGCGAGCGGGCGGTACGCGGCGCCGGCGCTGCTGGAGGCGAAGTGATGACAGCAGCCACCACTCGACGGCCGGAGGCCGGCGCAGCCGGCCGAAGCCTGGAAGGCCCCCCGGAGCCGAGCAGTGCAAGGGCGGCGTCAAAAGGATCGGACGTGCGCCCGGCGGGCGGGCGGTACGCGGCGCCGGCGCTGATGGAGGTGGCGTCGTGACACGGGCCACCACTCGTATGCCCCGGACAGCGGCCGGGTGCTGCGTCGGCGCGGGTGCGAGGGCGGCGCCAGGTGGACCGGTCGCGCTGCGGGTGCCGGAGGAGCTGTCGGCCCGGGTGCCGGCGGAGCAGCGGGGTACGGGGCGCGATGACGTACGGCTGCTGGTGTCGCGCGGCACGGAGGTCTCGCATCACGCCTTCCGTGAGCTTCCGGAGCAACTGCGGGCCGGGGACGTGCTGGTGGTCAACACCTCGGCCACGTTGCCCGCGGCGGTGGACGGAATGCTGGGCCGGGAACGGGTGGTGGTGCATTTCTCGACGCGGGGGGACGACGGACGCTGGGCGGTGGAGCTGCGCACCCCTGACGGCCGGGGCAGTACCCGGCCGAGGCCGGGCGGCCCCGCGGGGGCTTCGGTGCGGTTTCCGGGCGGGGCCGGTCTTGTCCTGGAGGAGCCGCTGAGCCCGGCCGGGGACCGGCTGTGGTGGGCGCGGGTGCGGCTCGGCGAGCAGGGAGTACGGGGCGGCGACATGGGGGAGCTGTTGCGGCGGTACGGGCGACCCATCCGCTATGCCTACACGGACCGGGACCAGCCGCTGTCCGCGTATCAAACGGTGTTCGCGCACCCCTCCCCCGACGGCTCGGGCTCCGCGGAGATGCCGAGCGCCGCGCGGCCCTTCACGGTGGAGCTGGTCGCCGAGCTGGTGCGCCGGGGGGTGCAGTTCGCACCGGTGACGCTGCACACGGGTGTGGCGTCGGCCGAGGTGCACGAGCCGCCGTATCCGGAGCGGTTCGAGGTGCCGGCGGCCACGGCCTGGCTGGTGAACGCGGCCCGCGCGGCTTGTCACGCGGCGCGAAGCGCCTCCTTGAGGGGTGGTGCTCGGGCGCCGGGTGGGCGGATCGTCGCGGTCGGTACGACGGCGGTGCGTGCCCTGGAGTCGGCGGCGGGTGACGACGGGGTGGTGCGCGCGGCCGCGGGGTGGACGGATCTGGTGGTCACGCCGGAGCGCGGGGTCCGTGTGGTGGACGGGCTGCTGACGGGGCTGCACGAGCCCGAGGCCTCGCATCTTCTGATGCTGGAGGCGATCACCGGGCGGGAGGCGCTGGACCGCGCGTACACCGAGGCGCTGCGCCGTCTCTATCTGTGGCACGAGTTCGGCGACATCCACCTCATCCTGCGGGACGAGAGCGTTCACCCTTTGCATTGCTGACGCAACCACTGGTGAAGCCGTGATGTGTCCGATGTGAGCCCGGACATAGGACTCACGTCACTTACGAAGTCACATAGTGGATCATAAGGGCGCCATGAGCGGGGTTTCGCGACTCCTTTGTCCTAATTTGCACCGCCCGGGTCCACTATCGAGGCTCGTACATCACATCTTTGCCAGGGCATTTTGCTGCCGCTAAGAATTGCCGTCGCCGCGTGGCTCGACCACGCGGCGTCCGCTATTCGAAGAGGTACGTCTGCATGAACGCGTCCAGCATCAAGGCTCGTCTGACCACAACCCAGCGCCGGGTCTCGATCGCCGGTGTCGCCGCAATCGGCGCCGCGGCCATCACGTTCTCGCTGGTTCCGGACAACAAGGCCGCCGTGGCCGAGCCCCAGGCCGCCGCGGCCCCGCTGGCCTCGGTCGACAGCAGCAACACCTTGCAGGCCAAGACCCTGCAGGCGGGCCTCACGACGCAGGAGTCGACCTCCGAGAAGATGGTCCGGGCGGCCACCGCCAAGGCCGCCAAGGCCGAGCAGGCCCCCGCCGTGAAGGTGCAGGCCCTGGCCACCGCGCCGGTCAAGCCCCAGTCTGCGGCGAAGGCCGAGGCCGCCGTGGCCAAACGCGCCACCGTCGAGCAGCCCGCGAGCCGTACGGCCGCGCGCAAGCCGGTCTACGCCGACAACCTCGACGGCTGGATCCGCGAGTCGCTGGACATCATGCAGGCCCAGGGCATCCCGGGTACCTACCACGGCATCCACCGCAACGTCATGCGGGAGTCCTCCGGCAACCCGTACGCCGTCAACAACTGGGACGTCAACGCCGCCAACGGCATCCCGTCGAAGGGCCTGCTCCAGGTCATTCCGCCGACGTTCAACGCGTACCACGTCCCCGGCACGTCCTGGAACATCTACGACCCGGTCGCGAACATAACCGCCGCGTGCAACTACGCCGCCGACCGCTACGGCACGATCGACAACGTCAACAGCGCCTACTGAGCCGCTTCGTGACAAAGGGCGGCACCCCACACGGGGTGCCGCCCTTCTCGCGTGCCCGGATCCGCTACTTGCGCATGACCTCGGGCTCGTGCCGGCGCAGCAGGCGCGCGACCACGAAGCCGCACGCGACGCCGATGGCCAGCAGCACGGTGATGTTGATGCCCCACTGGCTCGCCGTGTGCTCCCACAGCGGGTCCAGGTTGGTGGGGTCGCCCTGGTCCCACGGCGGCATCAGGTGCGCCAGGTCCAGGGTCGCGCCGGTGCCGGCGATGGCCCAGCGGGACGGCATCAGCCAGGCGAACTGCTCCAGACCGGGCGTGCCGTACACCTGGAAGAGGACGCCGGTGAAGACGACCTGGACGATCGCGAACATGACCAGCAGCGGCATGGTCTTCTCGGCGGTCTTCACCAGCGAGGAGATGACCAGGCCGAACATCATCGAGGTGAAGCCCAGGGCGATGACGACCAGGCACAGCTCGACGGCCGGCAGGCTCTTGACGATCAGGCCTTCCTCGGGCAGCTCACGGGTGGCGAAGCCGATGGCGCAGATGATCGCGCCCTGGACGGCGGTGATCATTCCGAGCACTATGACCTTGGACATCAGATACGCCGAGCGCGACAGGCCGGTGGCCCGCTCCCGCTCGTAGATGACCCGTTCCTTGATCAGCTCACGTACGGAGTTGGCCGCGCCCGAGAAGCACATGCCGACCGCGAGGATCAGCATGATCGTGCCGGCGTCGCCGTTGAACTTCGCCGGCGGCTTCGGCGGCGCGAGGCCGAAGTCGGCCGGGATGACCACGCTCACCACGCCGAGCACGGCAGGCAGGATCACCATCAGGCCCATGAAGCCCTTGTCGGACGCGATGACCGACACATAGCGGCGGATCAGCGTCCACAGCTGGGAGCCCCAGCCCTGCGGCTTGGGCGGGCGCATCGCCTGCGCGGCCGGCACCTGGGCCGACTGCGGGGCGACGGCGTCGATGTCCGCGGCGTACATCTGGTAGTGCTGCGAGCCCTTCCAGCGGCCCGCCCAGTCGTAGTCGCGGTAGTTCTCGAACGCCGAGAAGACATCGGCCCAGGTCTGGTAGCCGAAGAAGTTGAGCGCCTCCTCCGGCGGACCGAAGTACGCCACCGAGCCGCCCGGCGCCATGACCAGCAGCTTGTCGCACAGCGGCAGCTCGGCCACCGAGTGGGTGACCACCAGGACCGTACGGCCGTCGTCGGCGAGGCCTCGCAGCAGCTGCATGACATCGCGGTCCATGCCCGGGTCGAGGCCGGAGGTGGGCTCGTCCAGGAAGATCAGCGACGGCTTGGTCAGCAGCTCCAGGGCGACGGAGACGCGCTTGCGCTGGCCGCCGGAGAGCGAGGTGACCTTCTTCTCCTTGTGGATGTCCAGCTTGAGCTCGCGCAGCACCTCGTCGATGCGCGCCTCGCGCTCCTGCTCGGTGGTGTCCGCGGGGAAGCGCAGCTTGGCCGCGTACTTCAGCGCCGTACGGACCGTGAGCTCCTTGTGCAGGATGTCGTCCTGCGGAACCAGACCGATGCGCTGGCGCAGCTCGGCGAACTGCTTGTACAGGTTCCGGTTGTCGTAGAGGACATCGCCCTGGTCTGCGGGCCGGTAACCGGTGAGCGCCTTGAGCAGGGTGGACTTTCCGGAGCCGGACGGGCCGATGACCGCGACCAGTGACTTCTCCGGTACGCCGAAGGAGACGTCCTTGAGGATCTGCTTGCCGCCGTCGACCGTGACGGTGAGATGGCGCGCGGAGAAGGAGACCTCACCGGTGTCGACGAACTCCTCGAGGCGGTCGTCCACGAGGCGGAAGGTCGAGTGACCGACACCGACGATGTCGTGCGGGCCGAGCAGCGCCGAGCCCGACTTGGGCAGCGGCTGGCCGTTGACGTACGTACCGTTGTGGGATCCGAGGTCACGGATCTCGAACCGGCCGTCGGGGGTGGCGTGGAACTCGGCGTGGTGGCGCGAGACCTGGAGGTCGGAGACGACGAGGTCGTTGTCCAGCGCACGACCGATCCGCATCACCCGGCCGAGGGCCAGCTGATGGAACGTCGTCGGACTGCGGTCACCGTAGACCGGCGGGGCCCCCGCGACACCGCCTGCGTCCGGTGCCTGCTGCGCGAACCGACCGCCGCCGGACCCCTGCTGAGGAACCCTGGCCTGCTGCTGCTCCGGCTGCTGCCAGGCCTGCTGCGCGCCCTGCGCCCGGTTCTGCGCGGACCAGCCGCCCTGCTGGGCCTGCTGGGCCTGCTGGGCCTGCTGGGCCTGCGCGCTGTGGACACCGGCGGCCGACCCGGCACCGGAAAGGTTCAGCCGCGGGCCGTCCGTGGCATTGCCCAGATGCACAGCGGAGCCGGGACCGATCTCCATCTGGTGGATCCGCTGCCCCTGCACATAGGTGCCGTTGGTGCTGCCGTGGTCCTCGATGACCCAACTGCGGCCGCCCCAGCTGATGGTGGCGTGCCGCCAGGAGACCCTGGCGTCATCGAGCACGATGTCACCCTGCGGATCGCGTCCCAGGGTGTACGGCCTGGACGGATCGAGCGTCCAGGTCCTTCCATTCAATTCCAGTACGAGTTCCGGCACTCCGCGCCCCACTACTTGTCCCCCGAGTGACCCCCGACACAGGGAGTCTAGGGATGGCGAACATCGTGGGGAACTATTCCAGTTCCGCTCCCGCAACCGAAAGCCGGGCCTCGCGAAGACCGCGCTCAGGCTTGCCCCGTCGCCCCGTTGACTCAGGAGAAACACACCCGGACCATGGTAACCGCCCATGAGTGCGTACGGATCATGCACAAATGGGACAACTCGAAGCAGCTCGGGGGGTCCTGGTGGAGGCGAGCGACAACGGCGGCCTGCGGTGGGGCGATGCACTGCTCGCTTCCGTCGCCGCGGTGAGCTGGGCGCTGGTCGGGATGGTGGGCACCGCGGCGCTCGGGCTGCATCTGCTCGGCGCGGACACGGCCGGATCGCTCGGGCCGATGACCGCCGCCGTGGTGGTGCTCGCGATAGGCGGATCCGTCAGCCCCTCCGGCGACGTGTCGGCGTTCGGCCTGGACGCCTCGGAGGCGCGAACAGCCGTCGACATCACGCCACTCGGGGTCGCACTCGTGGGGGCGCTGCTGCTCGCCCTCTTCTTCCTGCGCTCGCTGAGAAGCGCGGGAAAGGTGATCGGCGCGGCCGAACTCGCCGTACGGGCGGGCGCGGTGGCCGCACTGTTCGTGACGCTGACCGGAGGCCTCGCCTGGGCCGGCCACGACCTCATCACGTTCGACGGTACCGCGCTCGGACTGGACAAGGTGCCGGACGGCGGCGGTGCCGGAGGCGGCCTCGCCGGCATACTGCCGGACGGACTCGGCGACCTCGGCGGGCTGTTGCCGGACCGGCTGGGAGATCTGGCACAGGCCAAGGCCTCGGTCGGCTTCACGGTGAACACCGCGGACTCGCTGGCGGGCGCGGCCCTGTGGGTCCTCGGGGTCCTGCTGATCTGTCTGCTCGCCTCGCGCCGTACACCGTTGCCACGCGGCTGGGAGTGGGTGCACCGCACGGTGCGGCCCGCGGTCTCGGCGCTGGTGGCGGTGCTGCTGGTGGCGGTCGTGGCCGGGTACGCCGCGGCGGTGTACGCGGCGATCGGCGACGACCAGCCCCGCCGGATCGCGGGCGCCGCCCTGCTCGGGGCGCCGAACGGGACGTGGCTCGGCGTCCCGCTCGGGCTGCTGGTGCCGTGGGAGGGCAGCGCGAAGGGCGAGCTGGCCAAGCTGCTGCCGGACCCGCTGGCCGAACTGCTGCGGGTCTCCGTCGGCACGCCGGTCACGCTCGGCCGGCTCGCCGAGTTCAACGGGGGGGTCTGGCTGTTGGGGGTCGCCTGTGCGGCGATGATGCTGTACGCCGGGGTGCTCGCGGCGGTGCGCACGCCCCGTCGGCGGCTCTCGGCGAGCGACTTCGCCGGACGGTGCGCGCTGCGTCTCGGCGCGGTCACCGCGCCGGCCCTGGCACTGCTGGTGTGGCTGACCGGGGTGTCGGTGGACGCCTCGCTGTCGGTGCTGGGGTTCGACGCGTTCGGGGCGGGCATCGAGTTGCACGGCAGTGAGCCCATGGCGCTGCTGCTGGGTGCCGCCTGGGGCGCAGGCGCGGGCGGTGCGGGCGCGCTGCTGGCCTGCGCGACGGGGGCGGCGGGGCGGCGGGCGGCACCACTCGCCGTGAGCGGTCCGGGCAGACGTACGGACCGCACGTATCCGGACCTGGCCTATCTGCCGGGGCCGTACAACCCGTCGCCGGTGTACCGGCCCTCCCACGAGGAGACGAACCCGTACCTGGGCCCGGCGGACGGCGCCCATGGCGCGCCGACGGTGTACGGCGCGCCTCCTCCCCCACCGCCACCCGCTCCCGTACGCCGTCCCGAGGACGGCCCGCCCCCTCCGGGGGTCCCTCGCGGCAGGGGCTGACCGGCCGCCCATCCCCCCGGCCGCCGCAGCCGCTCGGCAGCAGAGGTCCGGGTCAGGCATGGCCGGCGACGGCGGTCCTGCGCCATCGCGAGAACGCCGCGACTCGCCGTGATCACGGAGCCACATGGAAAATTCAGGCATGCCTGACCCAACCTGACGCTCTCGGCGGCAGGACTGCGCGCCGGGGACCGCGTCGTGTTCGGCCTGACCGGCGCCTATGCGTGGAACATCACCCACCGTGACTTCGCGATGCACCCGAGGCCCGGCTTCCACTGTCCGAAGGGGGGCGGGGTGTCCGCCCAGCGGGACGGGTCGCATGGCTGCAAGCCGTGCCCTATACGGTGGGAGAACCATGACTGCATCGCAGACCTCGCAGACCTCAGACGTACCCACCCTTCTCGTCAAGATCTTCGGGAAGGACCGTCCCGGGATCACCGCCGGGCTCTTCGACACGCTCGCCGCCTTCTCCGTCGATGTCGTCGACATCGAGCAGATCGTCACCCGGGGCCGCCTCATGCTGTGCGCCCTTGTCACCACGCCCTCCGCGGGCGGGGCGACCGAGGGGGAGCTGCGGGCCACCGTGCACGGCTGGGCCGAGTCGCTCAAGCTGCAGGCCGAGATCATCTCGGGCACGGGTGACAACCGGCCGCGAGGGCATGGCAGGTCGCATGTCACCGTGCTGGGCCACCCGCTGACCGCCGAGTCGACCGCGGCCATAGCGGCGCGCATAGCGGCGGAGGGCGGCAACATCGACCGGATCTTCCGGCTGGCGAAGTATCCGGTCACCGCCGTCGAATTCGCGGTGTCCGGTGCCGAGACCGAGCCGCTGCGCACCTCGCTGGCGACCGAGGCCGCCAAGCAGGGCGTCGATGTGGCGGTGGTCTCGGCCGGACTGCACCGGCGGGCCCAGCGCCTGGTGGTCATGGATGTGGACTCGACGCTGATCCAGGACGAGGTCATCGAGCTGTTCGCGGCGCACGCGGGCTGCGAGGACAAGGTTGCCGAGGTGACCGCGCAGGCGATGCGGGGCGAGCTGGACTTCGAGCAGTCGCTGCACGCGCGGGTGGCGCTGCTGGCGGGGCTCGACGCGTCCGTGGTCGACAAGGTGCGCGCCGAGGTCCGGCTGACTCCCGGCGCCCGCACCCTCATCCGTACGCTCAAGCGGCTCGGCTACCAGGTCGGCGTCGTATCGGGCGGCTTCACCCAGGTCACGGACGACCTCAAGGAACGGCTCGGGCTGGACTTCGCCTCCGCCAACACGCTGGAGATCGTCGACGGCAAGCTGACCGGCCGGGTCGTCGGGGAGGTCGTGGACCGTGCCGGCAAGGCGCGGCTGCTGCGCCGGTTCGCCGAGGAGGCGGGGGTGCCGCTGGCGCAGACCGTGGCGATCGGCGACGGCGCCAATGACCTCGACATGCTCAATGCGGCCGGGCTCGGCGTGGCGTTCAACGCCAAGCCGGTGGTCCGCAGCGCGGCCGACACCGCGGTGAACGTGCCTTTCCTGGACACCGTGCTGTATCTGCTGGGCATCACCCGGGAAGAGGTCGAGGCGGCCGACATAGACGACGCCGTCTGAGCGTGGACGAGAGGGCCCCGGTGCGGCAGTCGCACCGGGGCCCTCTGCATCCCTGTCACGCCGGCGGGGCCCAGTAGTCGACCAGGGTGCCCACGCCGTGCTCGACGGACTTCCAGGAGCCGGAGAACCCGACGACCGCGAACGCCGAGGTCGGGAAGCCACCACGGGTCATCCGGGCCAGGGCATCACCCTCGACGCGGCCCGCGAGGGCGTCGGCGAGGGCATGCATCCCAGGGTTGTGACCGATGAGGAGGAGGTCCTTCACCTCGTCCGGGATTTCGTTGAGCAGCGCCAGGATGTCGCCGAGGCCGGCTTCGTACAGCCGCTCCTCGTACACGGTCCTGGGGCGCTGGGCGAGCTCCGGCACGGCCAGCTTCCAGGTCTCACGGGTCCTGGTCGCAGTCGAGCACAGGGCGAGGTCGAAGGTGATTCCGGTGGCGGCCAGCCGGCGGCCGGCGATGGGGGCGTCCTTGCGGCCGCGCTCGGCGAGCGGCCGCTCATGGTCGGATTCCTGGGACCAGTCGGCCTTCGCATGCCGGAGTACGACGATCCTGCGGGGTGTATCGACGCTCATGTCCCCCAGCTTCGCATGAATGGCGCCATGGGGCGCAGGGTGTTGAGAACCTGCCCCACCACGGGTGAAGGGCACATTCCGACGGGCGCCTTCTAGTGCGACAGGGTCTGCTGGACGCGCTCCAGGAGCTGGGTTATCGCGGGGCCGCCGTCCGCGGCGTACGCCGAGCCGGAGCCGGTCATCAGGAGGAGCAGCACGGCGAAGGCCATGACGGGCAGGGCTATGGCCCACCACGGCAGCCGGATCTCGACACCGCCCGAGGCCGAGGCGTGGGACCGGGTGTGCGTACGGGCCGTCATGGCCGCCTCCATGAGTGCGAGGTCTGCGTTCTGCGGATACCTCGAACTTACGGATCACGGCCCCCAGGTCACATCCGGTGGTCCACCCACTTCACCCTGACCCTGGCCCCCTAGGGGATGGTGGGGTTACCCCCACCATCAGGGCGCGACGACGGAGGCGACGATACCGATCACCACCGTGATCGCGAGCATCGCGCCGAGCACGAGCAGCAGCTTCTTCTGACCGTTCTGGGGATTCGGTTCGAGCACAGGCATGCCGACAGTCTCGCATCTCAGCATTCGTCCTCGATGGTCCGGTCCCGTCCGGCCAGGATGCCGAGCACGATCTGCGGCACCATCAGGCCCGCCATCAGTGTGATCGGCAGCCCCCAGCCGCCGCTGTGCTCGTAGAGCACACCGATGAGCAGCGGGCCGGGGATCGCGATCAGGTAGCCGGTGCTCTGCACGAAGGTCGACAGCCGCACCACCCCGGCCCCGGTCCGCGAACGCATACCGATCAGGGTGAGCACCAGCGGGAAGGTGCACATGGAGACACCGAGCAGCAGCACCCAGACCCAGGCGCCGGAGACCGGGGCGAAGTGGAGGCCCGCGTAGGCCACCAGGCCGCACAGGCCGAGCACGGCGGCGAGCGGTCCCTGGTTCTTCATCCGGGCGGCGACGTTCGGCAGGACGAAGGAGAGCGGGATGCCGAGCCCCATGGTCACGGCCAGCAGCAGTCCCGCGGTGGAGGCCGGGACTCCGGCGTCGCGGAAGATCTGCGGCAGCCAGCCCATGGTGATGTACGCGCTGGTGGCCTGGAGACCGAAGAAGCAGGCGAGAGCCCAGGCGGTGCGGCTGCGGAAGACCTTGGGGGGCGTGCCGCCGGCGTCGGCCTGCGGTGCGGCTGCCGCGCCCCGGCCCCCTGCCAGCGGCGCCCAGGCCAGTACGGCGACCGCGCCGAGGACCGCCCATATCACCAGACCGGTACGCCAACTGCCACCCAGCGCACTGGTGATGGGCACAGTGGCAACCGCGGCGACCGAGGTGCCGAGGGCGAGCGCCATCGAGTACAGGCCGGTCATGCTGCCGACACGGTCGGGGAAGTACCGCTTGACGATCACCGGCATCAGCACATTGCTGAGGGCGATACCCATCAGGGTGAGAACGCTCGCGGCGAGGAAGCCCACTGTGCCGCCGGCGAAGGGGCGGATGACCAGCCCGGCGGTGATGGCGACCATGCCGGCGCAGACCACGGCGGCGAGGCCGAAGCGGCGCGCGAGGCGCGGGGCGGCGACGCCGAACACCGCGAAGCACAGCGGCGGTACGGACGTGAGGACGCCGGCGACGCTGCCGCTCATGCCCAGCCCGTCGCGCACCTCCTCGAAGAGCGCACCGAGGCTGGTGATGGCCGGGCGGAGGTTGACGGCCGCGAGGACCAGGGCGACGACGACCAACCGGGTGAGCCACACGGACGCCGGCCGCTCGGGGACGGCCCTCTGATCGAGAGCGGAGGAGGAAGTGCTGGCGGGACTCAGTGTCTGCGTGGGTGTCGGGGTCTCGTCGGGCATGGGTGCCATCATAGAATCATGGGATGATTGGTTGTCCACTCCCGCCAGGAGGAGCACCATGGCGCTGAGCTCTCCGCGGCGTTCCGCGCTCGCCGACCAGGTGATCGCGCAGCTGCGTAACCAGATCACCTCGGGCGAGTGGCCGGTGGGATCACGCATCCCCACCGAGCCCGAGCTCGTCGAGCAACTGGGCGTGGCCCGCAACACCGTCCGCGAGGCCGTCCGGGCCCTCGCCCACAACGGGCTGCTGGACATCCGGCAGGGCTCCGGCACCTATGTGATCGCCACCAGTGAGCTGGCCGGCGTGATGCACCGCAGATTCGCGGGCTCGGACCCGCGGCACATCGCCGAGCTGCGCTCCACGCTCGAGTCCTCCGCCGCCCGGCTGGCGGCCCGGCGGCGCACCGAACGCGATCTGCGCCAGCTGGACGCGCTGCTGGACCGCCGCGAGGAGGCCTGGTCCTCGGGCGACGCGGAGGCCTTCGTGGCCACGGACTCGACCTTCCACCTGGCCGTGGTCGCCGCCTCGCACAACGACGTACTGACCGAGCTGTACGCGGACCTCGGCGATCTGCTGCGCGACTGGCTGCGCGAGGACGTCGGTCGCGAGCTGCGCCCGGAGGATCACATGGATCACTCCCGGCTGGTGGAAGCGATCCGCGCGGGCGACGAGGACACGGCCGCGAACGAGGCCGCGGGCTACTCGTTCAAGTGCATCCCCGAGCGCGCCTACCCCCTGCCGGTCACACCCGCCACTCGTGACTGACCCAGACCGTGCGTATCTCCTTCCAGCAGCGGTCGGTGAGCCGCACCGTGTCGGCGGGACGGACGTCGACCGGCGCCCCGTCCATGTCGATGTCCCACCATCGGGCGCATTCGACGTGCAGCCGCACCCGGTCGATGCCGGGATAGGGGTTATGGCAGTACGCGACGGCCCGCGAGCCCTCCACGGACGTACGGCAGTCGGCTCGGTACTCCGGAGGCGGTGGCGCTGAACCGGCGCGTGCGGCGGTCGGCACCAGGGCGGTGACCAGGATCGCCGGCGTCAGCAGCGCTGCCGCTCTGCGGTGCGTGGCGCGCATGCCGTACCTCCTCCCCCATGGCACCCCGGGAGGCTCCCGGTCTGTCCAGTCTGCGGGGAAACACCCCGGAACGCATGACGGCCGCGTGCCGCCGGTCGGGTGACCGGCGGCACGCGGCCGCTTCGTACATACGGGTGTCAGGCGCCGATGGCGTGCAGGCCACCGACACCGTTTCGACCGCCGCCCTCGCACCGCTCGGCCCCGGGGGGCCTTGCGGGCTTCGAGCGGCTGCGCCGGACTCCGTCCGGCAGGTCGTGGCTAGTGCCGCGACCGGCAACGTTTGCCCGTCAAGGAGCGGCGTCCGGTGCGTGCGATCGCAAGGCGGCCGAAAGCCCTCGTAGCAGCGTTACTTGGGTTTTCGGCCAACGCAGCGAGCGTGCGTGCCGGGCGTCGCGACGGGGCAAACGTTGCCGGGAGGGGCACTAGGCGCCGATGGCGTGCAGGCCGCCGTCGACGTGGATGATCTCGCCCGTGGTCTTCGGGAACCAGTCCGACAGCAGGGCGACGACACCGCGGCCCGCGGGCTCCGGGTCGTTGAGGTCCCACTCCAGCGGGGAGCGGTGGTTCCACACGTCCGCCAGCTCCGAGAAGCCGGGGATGGACTTGGCGGCCATGGAGCCGATCGGACCGGCCGAGATGAGGTTGCAGCGGACGTTCTGCTTGCCCAGGTCACGCGCCAGGTAGCGGTTGACCGACTCCAGCGCGGCCTTCGCGGGGCCCATCCAGTCGTACTGCGGCCAGGCGTACTGGGCGTCGAAGGTCAGGCCGACCACCGAGCCGCCCTCCTGCATCAGCGGCAGGCAGGCCATGGTCAGCGACTTCAGCGAGAATGCCGAGACGTGCATCGCCGTGGAGACGGACTCGAACGGCGTGTTGAGGAAGTTGCCGCCGAGCGCGTCCTGCGGAGCGAAACCGATGGAGTGGACGACGCCGTCCAGGCCGCCCAGCTCGGCCCGCACGATGTCCTCGAGACGCGTCAGGTGCTCGGCGTTGGTCACGTCCAGCTCGACGACCTTGGTGGGCTTGGGGAGCTTCTTGGCGATGCGCTCGGTCAGCGTGGGCCGCGGGAAGGCGGTCAGAATGATCTCGGCGCCCTGCTCTTGGGCCAGCTTGGCCGTGTGGAACGCGATGGAGGACTCCATCAGCACACCGGTGATCAGGATGCGCTTGCCTTCGAGGATTCCGCTCATGGTGATCAGTGACCCATGCCCAATCCGCCGTCAACCGGGATGACGGCTCCAGTGATGTACGAGGCGTCGTCGGAGGCGAGGAAGCGCACCGCTGCGGCGATCTCCTCGGGCTGCGCGTAGCGGCCCATCGGCACGCCGGCGACGATGGCGGCGCGCTGCTCCTCCGTGAGCACCCTGGTCATGTCGGTGTCGACGAAACCGGGCGCCACGACGTTGAAGGTGATGTTGCGCGAGCCGAGCTCACGGGCGAGCGAACGGGCGAAACCGACAAGGCCCGCCTTGGAGGCGGCGTAGTTGGCCTGGCCCGCCGAACCGGCCAGCCCCACGACCGAGGAGATCAGGACGACCCGGCCCTTCCTGGCCCGCAGCATGCCGCGGTTGGCGCGCTTGACCACTCGGAAGGTACCCGTGAGGTTGGTGTCCAGGACCGAGACGAAGTCCTCCTCGGACATGCGCATCAGCAGCTGGTCCTTGGTGACGCCGGCGTTGGCCACCAGTACCTCCACCGGCCCCTGCTGCTCCTCGATCTCCTTGAAGGCCTGCTCGACCTGCTCGGAGTCGGTGATGTCGCACTTGACGGCGAGGAAGCCGGCCGGCGGCTCGCCCGAGCGATACGTGATCGCGACCTTGTCGCCTGCGTCGGCGAAAGCGCGGGCGATGGCGAGGCCGATGCCCCGGTTTCCTCCGGTGACGAGAACCGAGCGGCTCATCGGATCACCCTTTCCCTAGCGGTCTGGTGTCCCCCGCAAACTATCGGTCCCGTCCGTCTTACGGGGAATCGACCCCTGACAGCGCCTTCACCCGGTCACTGTCGGATCCCTACAGAACGGTCGCGGTCAGCCTGCCGTCCCGGTCCGGCCGTCAGCGTCGCGTCAGGGGCCCATAAGCGGGACCGGGACGGCCGGCCCTGCATTGCCGCCCGCAGGGGAGGGGCGAAGAGCCGGCGCACCTCAGCGGCTGCCAGGTCCGCGACAGGGTGCAGCGGGGTTCAGGTACCGGGTGAAGGCCAGCCCGCCGATCACGGCTACGGCGGCGGTCGCGCGCTTCGTCGCGTCCGGACCGTCGAGAAATTCAGCAATACGGCCCAACAGCTCTCGTTCGAGGTACTCCCGGAGCACCCGCATCACATCCTCGTTCTGCGGCGCCACCCCCTTGAGCGCTTTGACCTCCTCCATCGCCCTGAAGGGCGAGCATTGTCCGTCTGTGGGTGGTCGCCTGCAAGGCGAGATCACCCGCTCCGAATGGGTTCCTGGTTCCTCCCCACCTGGGGTGGCGATGGTGCGCGCTGCCGGGCTGCTGCCCGGCCCCCGAGGGCGAACCGGCTGCCGCCCCGGCGTGACGGGCCGGCTCAGCCGGTGCTGTGGACGACGGTGGCGTTCCGCACGATCGTCATCTTGTGGGGGACCGGGCTCCCCCCGCGACGGAACTCGGATGCGGGTGCCGCACGGTTACCCCTAGGCTGCGCTCGCGGGGAGGGCGAGGCGCCGTCTCGACCGTCAATGGATCGGAGATGCACGGGCTATGACCAGTCAACTGTTCGCGATCTGCTTCAATGCGACCCGGCCGTCGGGCCTGGCCCGGTTCTGGTCCGGGGTCCTGGGCTGGGAGTTGGCCGACGGTCCGGACGACGATGTCGCGATCCTGCCCCCTGATACCGCCGGATTCCGCATCCGTTTCCTGCCGAGCCAGGAGCCGAAGATCGGTCAGAACCGGGCGCACTTCGACCTGACGAGCGCCTCCCCGGAGGATCAGCAGCAGACGGTGGCCAGGGCGCTGGAGTTCGGCGGGAAGCACATCGACGTGGGCCAACTCCCGGAAGAGGGACATGTGGTGCTCGCCGATCCAGACGGCAACGAGTTCTGCGTCATCGAGGCGGGCAACAAGTTCCTCGCCGACACCGGCGTCATCGGAGCGCTGTCCTGCGACGGTACGCAGGAGGTCGGTTACTTCTGGAGCGAGGCGCTGCGGTGGCCGCTGGTCTGGGACCAGGACCAGGAGACCGCGATCCAATCGCCGGACGGCGGTACGAAGATCACGTGGGGTGGTCCTCCGGTGGCGCCGAAGACGGGCACGAACAGGCTGTACTTCGAGCTGGCGCTCCCCACCGACGCCGACTGGGAGGAGGAGGTCGACCGTCTGATCTCGCTCGGCGCGACGCGCACCGACACCGGCGAGGGCGACGGCGGCCGGGCGCTGATGCTCGACCCCGACGGCAACGAGTTCTCCGTACGGAGGCCCCGGTAGCAGGGCTGTTGTCGGGTGGGCTGTGTTTCATAGGCGACGTGCCGACCCCCCGCCGTGCGCAAGCCCGGCTCCGCCTGGGCCGAGCTGCCCCGGCCGAGGAACACCGGCGCCGAACCCGTCGGGCACGCCCGTCTGGGGTACGCACGCGCATCCACCGCCCGGCAGTCCCTCGACTCCCCACTCGACTCGCTCGCCGAAGCCGGGGTCACCCGGATCTTCTCCGAGAAGCTCTCCACCCGCGCCACCCAGCGCCCCGAACCGGACAAGGCCGTCGCCCTCGCCGGTGAACTGCGCGCCTCCGGGGTGCGTGTCACGCTCGTCGTCCACGAGCACAAGCGGCTCGGCCGCGGCATCGAACTGGCGACCCTGGCCGAGGAGCTGAAGGCGAGCGACGTCGGCCTGGCGTTCCTCACCGGTGAGCTCCAGGGCTCACACGAGCCCTCCGGAGTCGTGTGCACCGTCCTGGCCGCCCTGTCCGGTATGGAACGCGAGTACATCCGTGAGCGCACCGTGGAAGGTCACGAGTCCGCCCGCAAGCGCGGCAAGACCATCGGCGGCGCGGGCGTCACCGACGACGACATGCTGTCCATGGCCCTCCACCTGCGCGATCAGGAGATGAACCTGCGCGACATCGCCAAGCGCCCCGTCATCACCACGGGCAAGGAGAAGGGCCAACTCCCCTCACCCGCCACCGTGATGCGGATGCTCCGCGCACGACGAGCAGACGGCGGCTGCCTCGACGGCGTAGCCGAGCTGTACGACCGCAGCCCCGAGCGTTAGGGCGTGCTTCGAAAGTAGCGTCGTCCGCCCGGAGGGCGGGGTCGGGGGCGTCTGGTGCGTGCGATCGCAAGGCGGAGGGAGGAGAGCGCAGCGGGCTGCGCCGACGACCGACAACGCGGCGAGCGTGCGTGCCGGGCGTTCCCGACCAGGCGGGACTTTCGAAACACGCCCTGGGCAGGGCTCCACACCACCTGGCCGTAGCGGTACGAGAACAGGGCCTTGGTCACGATGAGTGGGACCTTCCTCCTGGCGCGATCGCCGGGTGGCTCTGACGTAACGACAGCGCACTGCGGCCGTTCGCTCGTTGGACTGCGGGCGGACGACCGCCGTGCGTGTCGCCCGAAACCGGTGGCCGGGCGCAGGCCGTTATGGGCATGGTTCACTGCGGACACAAACAGAAAAGGGAGACCTTACGTGGCCCACCAGGTCGATCAGTCATTCCTCGCGCTGCCGCTACGCGCGCTCGCCGACGCGGCGCTCGCGCGGGCGCGGGCGCTCGGTGCCGATCATGCCGATTTCCGTTTCGAGCGGGTGCGCAGCGCGTCCTGGCGGTTGCGGGACGCCAAGCCGGCCGGTTCGTCCGACACCACTGACCTCGGCTACGCGGTGCGCGTGGTGCACGGCGGGGCCTGGGGGTTCGCGTCCGGGGTGGATCTCACCATGGACGCGGCGGCCCGGGTCGCGGGGCAGGCGGTGGCGATGGCCAAGCTGTCCGCGCAGGTCATCGCGGCGGCCGGGTCGGACGAGAGGGTGGAGCTCGCCGATGAGCCGGTGCACGCCGAGAAGACCTGGGTGTCGGCGTACGACATCAATCCGTTCGACGTGCCCGACGAGGAGAAGACCGGGCTGCTGACGGAATGGAGCGAGCGGCTGCTGCGCGCCGAGGGGGTCGCGCACGCGGACACCTCGCTGATGACCGTGCAGGAGAACAAGTTCTACGCGGACACCGCCGGCACCGTCACCACGCAGCAGCGCGTGCGGCTGCATCCGCAACTGACCGCGGTCGCCGTGGACGAGAAGAGCGGTGAGTTCGACTCGATGCGGACCATCGCCCCGCCGGTGGGGCGCGGCTGGGAGTACCTGACGGGGACCGGCTGGGACTGGGACACCGAGCTGGAGCAGATCCCGGAGTTCCTGGCCGAGAAGATGAAGGCGCCGAGCGTCGAGGCCGGGTCGTACGACCTGGTGGTGGATCCGTCGAATCTGTGGCTGACCATCCATGAGTCGATCGGGCACGCCACCGAGCTGGACCGGGCGCTGGGGTACGAGGCCGCGTACGCGGGGACCTCGTTCGCGACCTTCGACCAGCTGGGGAAGCTCCAGTACGGCTCGTCGGTGATGAACGTGACGGGTGACCGGACCGCCGAGCACGGTCTCGCCACCGTCGGCTACGACGACGAAGGCGTCCAGGCACAGTCCTGGGACCTGGTCAAGGACGGTGTGCTGGCCGGCTACCAGCTGGACCGGCGGATCGCGAGGCTGACGGGGCTCGGACGGTCCAACGGCTGCGCGTTCGCCGACTCGCCGGGGCATGTGCCCGTGCAGCGGATGGCGAACGTGTCGCTGCAGCCGGATCCGGGCGGGCTGTCCACCGAGGATCTGATCGGCAGCGTCGAGCGCGGGATCTATGTGGTCGGCGACCGGTCGTGGTCGATCGACATGCAGCGCTACAACTTCCAGTTCACCGGTCAGCGTTTCTTCCGGATCGAGAACGGGCGCCTGGCCGGCCAGCTGCGCGATGTCGCCTACCAGGCGACTACCACCGACTTCTGGGGCTCCATGGAGAAGGTCGGCGGGCCGCAGACGTATGTCCTGGGCGGGGCCTTCAACTGCGGCAAGGCCCAGCCGGGCCAGGTCGCGGCCGTCTCGCACGGCTGCCCGTCCGCGCTGTTCCGCGGTGTCAACATCCTCAATACGACTCAGGAGGCTGGACGATGAGCGGCCAGCACGGAATCTGCCGGGACTCCGGCCCGCGGCGCAGCCGCTGTCGGATGCAGTGTCCCCCGGGTCAGCACAGCCTGAACACCACGCAGGAGGCGGGTCGATGAGCGGCCAGCACGGAATCTGCCGGGACTCCGGCCCGCGGCGCAGCCGCTGTCGGATGCAGTGCCCCCCGGGTCAGCACAGCCTGAACACCACGCAGGAGGCCGGGCGATGAGCCGCAGCACGACCAAGCCGCACGAGATCGTCGAGCGGGCCCTGGAGTTGTCACAGGCCGACGGGTGCGTGGTCATCGCGGACGAGGAGTCGTCCGCCAATCTGCGCTGGGCCGGCAACGCGCTCACCACCAACGGCGTCACCCGTGGGCGGACCCTGACCGTCATCGCGACCGTGGACGGCAAGGAGGGCACGGCGTCCGGCGTGATCTCGCGGTCCGCCGTCACGGCCGACGACCTGGAGCCGCTGGTACGGGCCGCGGAGGCGCACGCGCGCGGTGCGGGGCCGGCCGAGGACGCGCAGCCGCTGATCACCGGGGGGGCGGCATCGGACGACTTCACCGAGGCTCCGGCCGAGACCTCGTCCGCGGTGTTCGCGGACTTCGCGCCGGCGCTGGGCGAGGCGTTCGCCCGGGCCCGGGCCGGCGGCCGTGAGCTGTACGGCTTCGCCAACCACGAGCTGACCTCCACGTACCTCGGCACGTCCACCGGGCTGCGGCTGCGCCATGACCAGCCGAACGGCACGCTGGAGCTCAACGCCAAGTCCCCGGACCGTTCCCGCTCGGCCTGGGCGGGCCGTTCCACCCGGGACTTCAAGGATGTGGACCCGGCCGCACTGGACGAGGAGCTGGCGGTCCGGCTCGGCTGGGCGGAGCGGCGGATCGACCTGCCCGCGGGGCGGTACGAGACGCTGCTGCCGCCGACCGCGGTGGCCGACCTGCTGATCTACCAGATGTGGTCGGCGGCGGCACGGGACGCGGCCGAGGGCCGTACGGTCTTCTCCAAGCCGGGCGGCGGTACGCGGGTCGGGGAGAAGCTCTCGGAGCTTCCGCTGACGTTGCGCAGCAACCCGGACGAGCCGGGCCTGGAGTCCGCGCCGTTCGTGATCGCGCACGCCTCGGGCGACGCTGCCTCCGTCTTCGACAACGGTCTGCCGCTCACGGCGACGGACTGGATCCGGGACGGAAGGCTGGAGCACCTGGTGACCACCCGGCACACCGCGGGCCTCACCGGGCTGCCCGTCGCGCCCGGCATCGACAACCTGGTACTGGACGGTGGCGGGGAGCGCTCGCTGGAGGAGATGGTCGCCTCGACCGAGCGGGGACTGCTGCTGACCTGCCTCTGGTACATCAGGGAGGTGGACCCGGCGACGCTGCTCCTGACCGGTCTGACCAGGGACGGCGTCTACCTCGTCGAGAACGGGGAGGTGGTCGGCGAGGTGAACAACTTCCGGTTCAACGAGTCGCCCGTCGATCTGCTGTCCCGGGCCGCGGAGGCCGGCCGTACCGAGAGGACGCTGCCGCGCGAGTGGAGCGACTGGTTCACGCGGGCCGCGACGCCGGCCCTGCGCATCCCGGACTTCAACATGAGCTCGGTGAGCCTGGGTGTCTGACCGCCGGAACGTGATCCCGGCCTGAACAAATAGACTCGTCCTGTCCTTCGTCCGACCAAACAACCTCAGGAACGCCACCATGACACGCCTCGGCGACTCCGTCGCACGCGCCAGCGCACTGCTGGCGCAGGACCTCTCCTCCGAATCCACCGTGGAGCAGCTGCTCACGGAGACCAAGGCGCGGCGCTATCTGGACCTGTCGGATCTGTCGGCGAAGGAACAGGCCGAGCTGATCGCCTCCCGGACCGTGGAGGTGCTCCCGGCGGTCGCCAAGCTCGCCGAGCGCATCGAGAAGCGTCGGGGCGAGGGCAAGGGCCTGGGCATCAAGCTGGGCATCGACCCGACCGGCGCCGATGTCCACCTGGGCCACGCCGTACCGATGATCATTCTCAACCGCTTCCAGCGGATGGGGCACGACGTCACGCTGCTCATCGGTGACTTCACCGCGAAGATCGGCGACCCGTCGGGCCGTACGTCGGAGCGCCCGCCGCTCACCGACGACGACATCGCGAAGAACCTCGCGGGCTACCGCGAGCAGGTGCGTCCGTTCTTCGACTTCGAGAAGGTGAACTTCCGGCAGAACAGCGAGTGGCTGGGGCCGTTCACCTTCCCCGAGCTGCTCGGCCTGCTCGCCCATGTGCCGGCCTCTCAGCTGCTCCAGCGCGAGGACTTCCGCACCCGGCTGGCCTCGGGCGCGGGCCTGACGATGACGGAGATGCTGTACCCCATCGCGCAGGGCCTGGACTCGGTGGCGCTGGAGTGCGATGTGGAGCTCGGTGGCGCGGACCAGCTGCTGAACCTCCAGATGGGCCGCAAGCTGATGGAGCTCAAGGGCCAGAAGCCGCAGCTGGTCGTCACCATGCCGCTGATCGAGGGCACGGACGGCAGCGGCGCGAAGATGTCCAAGTCCAAGAACAACTACGTCGGCCTGAAGGCCACCCCCGACGACGTCTTCGGCAAGATCATGTCGGTTCCGGACCGGCTGATGGAGCCGTACCTCAAGGCCTGGACCGAGTGGACGGACCAGGAGATCGCCCAAGTGCTGTCCCGGGTCGAGGAGAAGTCGCTGCACCCGATGGATCTGAAGAAGATCCTGGCCGGTGAGATGGTCTCCGCGCTCTACGGCGTGGAGGCGGCGATGGCGGCGCGCGCGGGTTTCGTCGCGCAGTTCTCGAAGAAGTCCTTCGCGGACGTGGAGACGCTGCCCGAGGTGGACCTCGGTGAGCACGGCGCGGAGCAGATCACGGTCGTGCTGTCCAAGGTGCTGGACTTCCAGCCCAGCGCGTCGGCCGCGCGCCGGGTCGCCAAGCAGAACGGGCTCCGGTTCGTCCTGGAGACCGAGGCCGGCCAGCAGAACGTCGTGCTGACCGAGGCCCAGGCGATCCGGCCGCTGGCCGAGGTCGTCGCCGAGACCGCGGCGGGCGCGACCACGGTCTACCTCAAGGCGGGCCGCAAGATCGCCCAGCTGAAGGGCCTGTAGCGCGCGTACGGCAGCGGCCGGGCCGCCCCGAGAGGGCGGCCCGGCCGCTGCCGTACTGTCGTCGGGCCCGTCAGGCCTTCTGCTTCTGCCTTCTCATGCCGACCCAGAGCATGTCGCCCACGTACACAAGGAGGATCGCCCCCGCCAGCTGCAGCCCGTGCCGGCCCCAGTCGATGCCGCGCGTCTCCGCGATGCCGAGCGCCCCCGCGACGGCGTTGCCGACGATGGATCCGAGGATGCCGAGCACGGTCGTCAGCCAGAGCGGGATCTGCTGCTTGCCGGGGATGACCGCCTTGGCGATGACGCCGAGCACGAAACCCACGATGATCGCCCACAACCAGCCCATGTGTCCTCCTCATGCAGTGCGCCCACGCGGCGGAGCCGCATACCGGCTACGCGCATGTGCGCCCAGTTTCACCCCATCCGCCATACGCCGCATGTCGGACATCCGCATACGTACCACTGCGTGCGGCATCTCCCCGGACCAGGGGCGCCCCGGTCTCGAATCCGTCCGAGGCCGGGCGTACGGTGAAGGTAGTCCGGACCGGGGAGGGTCCGGCGTCGGAACGCTGGTGGTGGAATGTGATGTGGAAGCACAGCGGCAGTGAGGTCTTCCGGATCACGGGAGCCCGACAGGGTCTGGCCGCGGATGTGCGGGGCAGGCAGCGCCGCTATGTCATCTCGATGTCGGTGCGCACCGTGTCGTTCCTCCTGGCGGTGGCGCTCTGGAACATCGAACGGTATGTGGCGTTCGTGGCGCTGGCCCTTGGACTGCTGCTTCCCTACATCGCCGTGGTGATCGCCAACGCGGGCCGGGAACGTGCCCCCTCGCTGCCCTCGACCTTCGATCTCGAACACGATCGGCACATGCTCGGACCGGCCGGTTCGGCACCCTCCGCGGAACCCCGGCCGGAAGCCGCCGACGGGGCGGAGGACGCGTCCGAGGACCCCGACCGGTGAGGCGGAACCGAGTCCGCACCGCCTTCGAAGCCCGGGAAAAGCTCAGATCAATCATGACGATCCGGTGCACCTCACCGGGCCGCCCGTGACATACTGCGTACGCGCTCCGCATCCCCCGTCGGAGCGACGGACCGACGCCGGGCAGCTCCCCCCGTGGCTGCCCGGCGTCGCCTTGTTGTGGCCCTCTTCGGCGCCCGTTGTGCCCGCCCCCATGCCCTTGTACCGCCGCAGGATGTACGTGTGAGTGACGAGACGACGATCTGTTCCGCCAAGGGCTGCCGTACCGCCGCCGTATGGGTCCTGGCCTGGAACAACCCCAAGATTCATACGCCCGAGCGGCGCAAGACCTGGCTCGCGTGCGAGGAGCACCGCGAGCACCTCTCGCAGTTCCTCGGCATCCGCGGCTTCCTCAAGGACGTGGTGACGCTGGAGGAGTGGGAGCGCCGGTCAGCCTCCGATGGCTGACATCGGGCGGTCGGGCTGAAGGAAGGACGGGTCGTCCAGACCGGATCCGGCCTTCTTTCCCCACATCGCGGTCTTCCACAGCTCGGCGATCTCCTCGTCCGGCGCACCCGAGCGCAGAGCCCCGCGCAGATCGGACTCCTCACGGGCGAAGAGACAGGTGCGCACCTGTCCGTCGGCCGTGAGCCGGGTGCGGTCGCAGGCGCGGCAGAACGGGCGGGTGACGGACGCGATGACACCGACACGGTGCGGGCCCCCGTCCACGATCCAGCGCTCGGCCGGGGCGGAGCCTCGCTCCTCCTGCCCCTCCGGGGTGAGGGTGAATCGGGTGCGCAGTGAGGCGAGGATGTCGCCCGCAGTGATCATTCCGTCGCGCTTCCAGCCGTGCTGGGCGTCGAGCGGCATCTGCTCGATGAAGCGCAGCTCGTAGTCGTTCTCCACCGCCCAGGTGAGCAGGTCGGGCGCTTCGTCGTCGTTCAGCCCGGGCATCAGCACGGCGTTGACCTTGACCGGGGTCAGTCCCGCGGCATGCGCGGCCTCGAGTCCGTCGAGGACGTCGTGATGGCGGTCCCTGCGGGTGAGCGTCTTGAAGACGTCGGGGCGCAGGGTGTCGAGGGAGACGTTGACCCGGTCCAGGCCGGCGGCCCTGAGCGCATCGGCGGTACGCCGCAGCCCTATGCCGTTGGTGGTCAGGGACATCCTGGGACGCGGCTCCAGGGCCGCACAGCGCTCCACGATGCCGACCAGGCCGGGGCGCAGCAGCGGTTCGCCGCCGGTGAAGCGGACCTCGGTGACGCCCAGGGTGGTGACCGCGATCCGGATGAGCCGGACGATCTCGTCGTCGGTGAGCAGATCCGGCTTGGCCAGCCACTGCAGGCCCTCTTCCGGCATGCAGTACGTGCACCGCAGATTGCATCGGTCGGTGAGCGAAACCCGCAGGTCGGTGGCCACACGGCCGTAGGTGTCGACGAGCACTGTGGGCCCCCTCCCTGATGTCCGGTACTCGGTTGTGGAGTCGTACAAGGGAGACTACGCGAGACCTCTGACATCGACAGGGGCCCGTTTGCCACGAGGCACGACAGCGGCCGCGTCGTAGGACTCTTCGACGCGGCCGCTGTCGTGCCTGTGACGTTCTCTCCTCAGTGGGCGCCGACGCCCGTGAGGGACTTGACCTCCAGTTCCGCGTACTTGCCCGCGTCGGGCTCCTCCTTGGAGAGAAGCGATCCGAGCCAGCCGAGCAGGAAGCCCAGCGGGATGGAGACCAGGCCCGGGTTCTCCAGCGGGAACCAGTGGAAGTCGACGTCCGGGAACATCGAGGTGGGCTTGCCGGAGACGACCGTCGAGAACAGCACCAGCACCACCGAGGTGATCAGTCCGCCGTAGATGGACCAGAGCGCTCCCCGGGTGGTGAACCGCTTCCAGAAGAGGCTGTAGAGGATCGTCGGCAGATTCGCGGAGGCCGCGACCGCGAAGGCGAGCGCGACCAGACCGGCCACGTTCAGATCGCGGGCGAAGGCGCCGAGGACGATGGCGACGGCACCGATGAAGACGGTCGCCCAGCGGGCCGCGCGGACCTCTTCCTTCTCGGTGGCCCTCCCCTTGCGGATGACGTTGACGTAGAGGTCGTGTGCGAAGGAGGAGGAAGAGGCGAGGGTGAGTCCGGCGACGACGGCGAGGATGGTCGCGAAGGCGACCGCGGAGATCACCGCGAGCAGGATCGCGCCGCCGGTGGAGTCGGCGCCGCCGCCGATCTCCTGGGCGAGCAGCGGTGCGGCCGTGTTTCCGGCCTTGTTGGACGCGATGATGTCGTTCCGGTCGAGCAGCGCGGCGGCGCCGAAGCCGAGCGCGATGGTCATCAGATAGAAGCCGCCGATGATGCCGATCGCCCAGTTCACGGACTTGCGGGCGGCCTTGGCCGTGGGCACCGTGTAGAAGCGGATCAGGATGTGGGGCAGTCCCGCCGTGCCCAGGACCAGGGCGATGCCGAGCGAGAGGAAGTCCAGTTTCGAGGTGCCGGTGGCACCGTACTTGAGGCCCGGCTCCAGGAACGCGGCACCCTGGCCGCTGTTCTCGGCGGCCTTGCCGAGCAGGTCGGAGATGTCGAAGTCGAACTTGAGCAGCACCAGGAAGGTGATCAGCAGGGTACCGGCGATGAGCAGCACGGCTTTCACCATCTGGACCCAGGTGGTGCCCTTCATGCCGCCGATGGAGACGTACACGATCATCAGTACGCCGACCAGGGCGACGACCCCGATCTTTCCGGCGTCGCTGGTGATGCCGAGCAGCAGCGAGACCAGGACGCCGGCGCCCGCCATCTGCGCGAGCAGATAGAAGATCGACACCACGATGGTGGAGGTGCCCGCGGCGGTACGCACCGGGCGCTGGCGCATGCGGTACGCGAGCACGTCACCCATGGTGTAGCGACCTGAGTTGCGCAGCGGTTCCGCGACCAGCAGCAGCGCCACCAGCCAGGCGACCAGGAAGCCGATGGAGTACAGGAAGCCGTCGTACCCGAAGAGGGCGATGGCGCCGGCGATACCGAGGAAGGACGCCGCGGACATGTAGTCGCCGGAGATGGCCAGGCCGTTCTGGAAGCCGGAGAACTGCCGTCCGCCCGCGTAGAAGTCGGCGGCGTTCTTGGTCTGCCGGCCGGCCCAGATCGTGATGCCGAGCGTGGCGACGACGAACAGCCCGAAGAGCGTGATGATCAGCGGCCGGTGCTCACTCGCACCCGCGGCGGCCAGCTGGACGGTGTACGTGTTCATGCGTCGGCCTCCGCGCGCTCCTGATGCATCGCCAGCTCCATCTGCGCCTTGATCGCATCGGCCCGCGGGTCGAGCTTCGCGGCGGCGTGCCGCGAGTAGAGCCAGGCGATGAGGAACGTGGTGGCGAACTGGGCGACGCCGAGGACGAGCGCCACATTGATGTTGCCGAACAGCTTGGTTCCCATGAAGTCGCCCGCGTAGTTGGACAGCAGGACGTACAGCAGGTACCAGGCGACGAAGGCGACGGTGAGCGGGAAGGCGAAGGAGCGGTGGGTGCGGCGCAGTTCGCCGAATTCCGCACTCCGCTGCATGGCGGCGAACGCCTCTGTCGTCGGCTGGGCAGGACTGGTGCCCGGGCCGCCCGGGGGCGGCGGCGCTTCGGTGGCCACGGAATCTCCTCGCGATGCGGATGCGATGGGACGGACAAAGCGGACCTTGCTGTCGGGGGCCGCTCGTGCGGGACCCCCTGTCAACGGCACGGAGCACACGGCGAAGCGGTTCAACCTCCTTTTTTTCTCCGCAGAGTCATTGATCCGGTCCGGATATCGACGATAGGTTCGCCCGACATGCTCACGTCCAACCGCCATCCACGGATGGGCGGTTCTTTGGGATGATGTGGAGAACCCATGGCTCATCTGGGATCGAGGCGGCGTCGCGTACTCGCGCTGCCCGCCGGTCTGGCGCTCACCGCTTCGCTCGGTTTCCTCCCCGGGATGGCGTCCGCCGCCCCACAGGACGCCCTGCCGGCCGCCGCGGCCACCACCTTCAACGGCCCGAAGATGTCGTACGTCGTCAACACCACCCCCGTACACAGCACGGGTGTGGTGCGCCGGGCGATAGCCCAGGCCGGCGGCACGATCGTGACGTCGTACGACCGAATAGGCGTGATCGTCGTCCACTCCTCGAACCCGGACTTCGCGAAGACCATTCGCAACACCCCGGGCGTCGAGTCGGCCGGCGCGACCCGCACCGCCCCGCTCCAGTCCGTCGCCACGACCGAGGAGGGCGGCACCGAGCTGCTGACCGCCGAGGAGGCCGCCAAGGCCGCCGAGGCCGCGGGCCCGGGCCAGGAGCCGATGGAGCCCAACCAGTGGGACATGCGCGCCATCCAGGCCGACGAGGCCAGCAAGATCAACGATGGCAGCCCCTCGGTCACCGTCGGCGTGATCGACACCGGTGTCGACGACACCCACGAGGACCTCAAGGCGAACTTCTCCAAGGAGCAGTCGGCCAGCTGCGTCGGTGGCGTGGCGAACACCACCGAGGGTGCCTGGCGTCCGTACCCGGGCCCCCAGGGCAGTGACCACGGCACCCACGTCGCCGGTACGATCGCCGCCGCCCGCAACGGCATCGGCGTCACCGGTGTCGCCCCCGGTGTCAAGGTGGCCGGCATCAAGGTCAGCGAGCCCGGCACCAGCCTCTTCTACACCGAGGCGGTCGTCTGCGGCTTCATGTGGGCCGCCGAGCACGACATCGACGTGACCAACAACAGCTACTACGTCGACCCCTGGTACTTCAACTGCAAGGACGACCCGGACCAGAAGGCCCTGCTCGACGCCGTCACCCGCGCCACGAAGTACGCCGAGCGCAAGGGCGTCCTCAACGTCGCCGCGGCGGGCAACGAGAACTACGACCTGGCGTCGTACGAGATCCTGGACCAGTCCAGCCCGAACGACACCACTCCGGGGCCGCGCACCATCGACCCCCACAAGTGCTTCGACATCCCGACCCAGCTGCCGGGCGTCGTCACGGTGTCCTCGACCGGCTCCAAGGGCTTCAAGTCGTACTTCTCCAGCTTCGGCCTCGGAGTCGTCGACGTGTCCGCCCCCGGTGGCGACAAGTGGCAGATCCCGGACACCCCGGACGGAAACAGCTCCGACCCCGTCATCCGCGGCAACGCGGGCCGTGTGCTCTCGACAGTCGTGAACGGCCAGTACGGCTACAAGCAGGGCACCTCGATGGCCACCCCGCATGTCGCGGGCGTCGCCGCGCTGCTGAAGAGCACGCACCCGAAGGCCACCCCCGCGCAGCTGCAGGAGATGCTGAAGGCCCAGGCCGTCAACCCGGGTTGCCCGACGAAGGTCTACAACTCGGCCGGCAAGCTGATCGACGCCACGACCTGCCAGGGCGACGACCAGGTGAACGGCTACTACGGCCACGGCATCGTCAACGCCCTGAACGCCGTCAAGTAGTCATTTCCGCGCCTCTGCACGATCGGGGCCGGACGGGAAGCACTTCCCGTCCGGCCCCGTCGTCATGGCGTCACGGCTTGACCAGCACCTTCAGCGCGGTCCGCTCGTCCATCGCCCGGTAGCCCTGGGGCACACCGCCCAGACCGACCGTCATGTCGAAGACCGGCGACGGGTCGATCGTCCCGTCCAGCACGTCGGGCAGCAGCTCCGGGATGTACGCCCGCACCGGCGCGACCCCGCCGCGCAGCGCGATGTTCCGGTCGAACATCACGCTCAGGTCCAGGCCGATGCCGCTGCCGTGCGGCACACCCACATAGCCGATGGCGCCGCCGTCCCTGGCGATGCCGACCGCGGTACGCATGGACTGCTCGGTGCCCACCGCCTCGATGACCGCGTGCGCGCCGTGCCCGCCGGTGAGCTCCCGCACGGCCGCGACGGCTGCCTCGCCGCGCTCGGCGACCACATCGGTCGCGCCGAAGCCCCGCGCGATGTCCGTACGCACCCGATGGCGACCCAGTGCGATGATCCGCTCGGCACCGAGCCGCTTGGCGGCCAGCACCCCGCACAGTCCGACCGCGCCGTCACCGACGACCGCGACGGTGGCCCCGGGGCGTACGCCCGCGCCCACCGCCGCGTGATGCCCGGTGCCCATCACATCGGAGAGCGCGAGCAGCGCGGTCAGCAGCCGGTCGTCGGAGGCCGCCTCGGCGGGCAGCTTGACCAGAGTGCCGTCGGCGAACGGCACCCGGACCGCCTCGCCCTGGCCGCCGTCGGAGCCGACCGAGCCCCAGAATCCGCCCTGCGGGCAGGAGGTCTGCAGTCCCTCGGCGCAGTACTCGCAGGTGCCGTCCGACCAGACGAAGGGCGCCACGACCAGGTCACCGGGCGCGAAGCCGTTCACCTCGGTCCCGGCCTGCTCGACCACGCCCAGGAACTCATGGCCGATCCGCTGCCCGGGCTGCCGTGCCGACTCACCGCGGTACGCCCACAGGTCACTGCCGCAGATACAGGCCCGCAGCACTCGGACGACGGCGTCGGTGGGCTGCCGCACGACCGGGTCCGGCACATCCTCGACCCGGATGTCCTTGGGGGCGTGAATGACCGTGGCGCGCATGAGGCGGATCCTTACTGGTCAGAGATTCAGTCGATGGCTGGTCCCCCACCGTACGTCTGCCGCAGCACTCCCGCGGCCAGGAGGTACTGCGCCCCAAGATAGGTCAGCATGATCCAGAAATCCGGCACCGGGAGTTGCGGCCAGTCGGCGACCCCGGTTGCGATGAGCGTGTCGGAGAGCAGGAACAGCGCCCCGCCCACGCCCGCGACGGCCCCGAGGCCGGCGGACCGCAGGGCCATGGCGGCGAGCAGCAGCGAGTAGCCGGCGACGGGGACGCGCAGGTCGGCGGGCAGGTCGGGCCAGAGCAGCGCGACGGTGCCGACGAGGGCGACGGTGTATCCGGCGGCGAGCGGCCGCCGGGTGCGGCGGCCGGCGAAGAGGATCAGGTAGCAGATGTGGCCGGCGGCGAAGGATCCCATCCCGCCCAGGAACGCCGCGTCGGCGTCGGAGAGCAGCAGTACGTCGCCGCCCCAGCCGAAGAGCAGCGCGGCGATCAGCATTCGGGGCGCGCGGTGGAGCGCCGCGTATCCGGCGAGCAGCGGCATCAGCAGCGGCTTGGCGATGGTGTGCCCGGTCTCGGATCCCGCGAGCAGGGCGGCTAGGTCGGCGAGGGCCGCCACGGCGAAGGCGACGAGCAGCGCATCGGCGCCACCGCGCCGGGCCGTGGCACTGGAGCGTCCTTCGAGGGGTGCCCCCGATCGCCGGACGGGCTGGATTTTCGCACCCTCCGAAGCCGGGGCGGGCGACCGGTCCAGCGGGACGGTCGGCGCCGACTGCCGACCCGGGCCGCGGAAGACGCGGCCCGCGCGCTCGTGCCAGGTCGTCGCGGCGCGTACGTCGCGGGCGATGGCGGCGTACTCATGGGCGGCGACCCGGAGGTTGCCCAGGCCCGTGCCGATGCTGGTGGCGGCGTCCTTGGTCTCGTATCCGGCGGCGTCCTCGTCGGGACGCAACCGGATGCTCACCATCCCGACGCCGGTGAGCAGCACGAAGGCCGGTATGGACCACAGCACGGCATCGGGCAGGTTCGGCGGCATGCCAGCACCGTAGAGGCGCGGTGTCGGCCGAGGCCAGAGAGGTTACCCACAAGTATGTCAGACGTGTTGTCCCTGTCTCTTTGGCGGCTTTCGACAAGTCGAGGCTTCATACCCCCGCCGCACCCAGCAGCGACCCCGCCCCGTACGTCACCGCCATCGCCATCGCGCCGCCGGCGGCGTTGCGCAGGACCGCGGGGCCCGCCGGGGCCGTGCCGAGGCGGGCACTGGCCCAGCCGGTGAGGACCAGGGCCGCCAGGACGGACAGGACCGTGACCAGGAGGCGCCAGCCGGCGGGCGGGAGGACGATCGCCAGCAGCGGGAGCAGGGCGCCCGCCGTGAAGGCGAGGAAGCTGGCGCCCGCGGCGTGCCAGGGGTTGGTGAGCCGGTCGGGGTCGATGCCGAGTTCGACGCGGGCGTGGGCGCGCAGGGCGTCGCGTTCGGTGAGCTGCTCGGCGGCCTCGCGGGCCACCTCGGGGCTGAGCCCGCGCTCCTCCAGCATGCCGGTGAGCTCGTCGAGTTCGGCCTGTGGCTGTTCCCGCAGTTCCCGCTTCTCCTGGGCGAGGGCTGCCCTCTCGGAGTCCCTCTGGGTGGAGACCGACACATATTCGCCCGCCGCCATCGACATGGATCCGGCGAGCAGCCCGGCCAGGCCCGCGGTCAGCAGTGCGGCTCGCGAGTCGGTGGCCCCGGCGACGCCGACGACAAGGCCCGCGGTGGACACGACGCCGTCGTTGGCGCCGAGTACGGCGGCCCGCAGCCAGTTCAGGCGCTCACCGAGGAAGCCGCCGCCGTGGACCTCGTCGTGGGACGGTGCATCAGTCACGCGGGGAGGGTCTCATCCGTGCTCTCACCGGACCCGTACCGACCCGCCACGGGCGAAGGCCGACCGGACGCGGCTGCTGCCGAAGAGGCGGCGGGCAAGCGGGGGTTCCTGGCCACGGTGCACGGGACGGCGACTCCCAAGGGCGCGGAGGGGACGGTGTACCGGCTGTTTCCGGGGCGAGTTGACGGCTCGGGCCTGCGGCGGGTCACCGCGGGCGACCTCGTGGCGGATCCGGGCTGATCCATGGGTGGGGCCATCGCTGTCGGTGGCGGCCCGTATTCTCTGTGACCATGCTCGACGACCGCACGACCGCAGCAGCGCCATGGCCGACCGCGTACCCGCAGGGGTACGCGGTCGTCGACGTGGAGACCACCGGCCTCGCCCGGGACGACCGGATAGTGTCGGCTGCCGTCTACCGGCTGGACGCCCAGGGCAATGTCGAGGACCACTGGTACACGCTGGTCAATCCGGAGCGCGACCCCGGGCCGGTGTGGATTCATGGCCTGACCGGCGACATGCTCGAAGGCGCGCCGCTGTTCGGCGAGATCGCGAACGAGTTCTCGGCCCGACTGGCGGACCGGGTGCTGGTGGCGCACAACGCCATCTTCGACTGGCAGATGATCGCCAGGGAGTACGCCCGCGCACAGCGCACCGCGCCCGTGCAGCAGCGGCTGTGCACCATCGCCCTGTCCAAGGAGCTGGCGCTGCCGCTGCCCAACCACAAGCTGCAGTCGCTGGCCGCGCACTTCGGAGTCGTACAGCAGCGTGCGCACCACGCGCTCGACGACGCGCGGGTACTGGCCGAGGCGTTCCGGCCGAGTCTGCACGCGGCGGCCGAGCGGGGCGTACGGCTGCCGCTGCTGGAGTGCCGGCCGCTCACCGAGTGGTCGGACGCGCCGGCCGCGCCGAGGATCGGCTATCAGGCGTCGTACCGTCACAACAGCTGGCGGCCGTCCCGCAAGCGGCCGCCGTGCCCGTACCCCAACCCCGGGCGGTACGAACCGGACCAACCGCTCGTGCAGGGTATGAGGGTGGCGTTCTCGGGTGACACATCGGTGGACCGCGAGCTGCTGGAGGACCGGGCGACCGAGGCCGGGCTGCATGTGGCGTGCAGTGTGTCCCGGCTCACCAGCCTGCTGGTCACCAACGATCCGGACTCCGCGACGTCCAAGACCGTCAAGGCCAAGTCCTTCGGCACCCCGGTCGTCGACGAGGCCGCTTTCACCCAGTTGCTGCGGGACGTGGCCCCGGCACGCTCCTCGGCAGACGGGTGATTGACGGACGACTCGCCCGCCGACCGCTCGCCCGTCGCCGTCGCGCGCCGCACGCTGTGGCGCATGGCACGTTGTGAGGTCTGCGGAAACGACTACGGCATGACGTTCGAGGTGCACGCGCAGGGCGCGGTGCACGTCTTCGACTGCTTCTCCTGCGCCATTCACCGCATGGCGCCCATCTGTGAGCACTGCAAGTCACGGATCATCGGCCAGGGCGCGGAGGTCGAGGGCAAGTTCTACTGCGGCGCCCACTGCGCCCGCGCGGAAGGGAAGGTGGGCGTCGTCGACCACGTCTGAGCTCCCGGAACCTGTGAGGCACAGGCCCCCCGGCGGGACCCTCCCCCACTCTCGGCCTCTCCCCCAAGCTCTCGGCTTCTCCCCCTGCTCGGCTTTGCTCGAGCAGGGGGGACCCCCACGAGCAGGAGGGACCCCCGAGCAGGGGCCCCCGTCCGGGGGGCCGTCGCGCGCCAGGTAACGTCGACGCCGTGTACCGCTTCCTGTTGTCCCGGCAGTGGGTGATCCTCACCCTCGTGGCCCTCGCCCTCATCCCCGTGATGATCGAGCTGGGCTTCTGGCAGTTGCACCGCCACGAGAAGCGGGTCGCGCAGAACACCCTCATCTCCGGCAACCTGGCGGCGAAGCCGGTCCCCGTGACCGAGCTCACCTCCCCCGGGCACACCGTCCCGCGCGCCGACTACTGGCGTCCGGTGACCGCCACCGGTACGTACGACGCCGCCCACGAGGTCGTCGTACGCCGCAGGACCTCCGCCGACGAGCAGGTCGGCTACCACGTACTGACCCCGCTGGTGCTGCGCGACGGACAGGCGGTACTGGTCGACCGGGGCTGGATCCCCTTCGCCGCCGACCAGGAGGCGTTCCCGGAGATCCCGCCCGCGCCCCGCGGCGAAGTCACCGTCGCCGGCCGGCTGAAGGCCGATGAGACGACCGCCGCCAGCGGCATCAAGGACCTGCGTGATCTGCCGCCCCGCCAGATCATGCTGATCAACAGCGAGCAGCAGGCCGAGGCCCTCGGCCGCCCCGTGCTCGGCGGCTACCTCGAACTGACCGCGCCCGCGCCCCGGGGAGGCACCCCCCAACTGATCCCGGCGCCCGACGACAGTTCCATCGGCCCGCACATGGCGTACGCCGTCCAGTGGTGGCTGTTCGCCGCCGCGGTACCCCTCGGGTGGGTGATTCTGGTACGTCGCGAAAAGCGCGACCGGGCCGCAGGGCAGCAGGACACACAGGCAGAGCCTGTCTCCGTGACTGCTTAGCCGCACGTCACGGCGGGAACACGCCAGAGCGTGACGCTACGCATCGAGGACTACGCCCTGATCGGCGATCTGCAGACCGCCGCGCTGGTCGGCAGGGACGGCTCCATCGACTGGCTGTGCCTGCCCCGTTTCGACTCGGCGGCCTGCTTCGCCGCGCTGCTCGGCACCGAGGAGAACGGACACTGGCGGATCGCCCCGGCGGGCGCCGGGAACTGCGCCCGGCGCCGCTACATCGACGACTCCCTGATCCTCGAGTCGGTCTGGGAGACCCGCACCGGCACCGTCAAGATCATCGACTTCATGCCGCAGCGCGACCGCGCCCCCGATGTCGTGCGCATCGTGGAGGGCGTCAGCGGTGCGGTGGAGATGAGCAGCACGCTGCGACTTCGTTTCGACTACGGCGCGATCGTGCCCTGGGTGCGCCGCACGGACGGCCATCGCGTGGCGGTCGCGGGCCCCGACTCGGTGTGGCTGCGCAGCGAACCCGAGGTGAAGACCTGGGGCCAGCACCTCAGCACCCGGTCGTCGTTCACCGTCGGCGCGGGCGAGAAGGTGGCGTTCATCCTCAGCTGGCATCCCTCGCACGAGCCGCGGCCGAAGCTCGTCGACCCCCATGAAGCACTGGTCCAGAGCCTGGAGGACTGGCGGAAGTGGTCCGCGCGCTGCACCTACCAAGGCCCCTACCGCGAGGCCGTCATGCGTTCCCTCATCACGCTGAAGGCGCTCACCTACGCCCCGACCGGAGGCATCGTCGCGGCCCCCACCACCTCCCTGCCCGAGGACCTCGGCGGCGTACGCAACTGGGACTACCGCTACTGCTGGCTGCGCGACTCCACCCTCACCCTCGGCGCGCTGATCTCGGCCGGGTACAACGAGGAGGCCGCGGCCTGGCGCGACTGGCTGCTGCGCGCGGTCGCAGGTGACCCGGCGGACCTCCAGATCATGTACGGGCTGGGCGGTGAACGGCGGCTGCCCGAAACGGAGCTGCCCTGGCTGCGCGGCTATTCCGGCTCCGCGCCGGTCCGCATCGGCAATGCCGCGGCCGGCCAGCTCCAGCTCGATGTGTACGGCGAAGTCATCGACTCCCTCCATCTCACCCGCCAGTCCGGCATCCCGCCCGAGCGGCACGCCTGGAACATCGAACTCAGCCTGCTCGGCTACCTGGAGTCCCGCTGGCGCCGGCCCGACGAGGGCCTGTGGGAGGTGCGCGGGCCGCGCCGCCACTTCGTGCACTCCAAGGTGATGGCCTGGGTCGCCGCCGACCGCGCGGTACGCACGCTCGAATCGGACCCCCTGCTGCGTGGGGACGTGGAGCGATGGCGGCGGATGCGGGACGAAGTGCACCAGGAGGTGTGCGAGAAGGGCTACGACCCGGTGCGCAACACCTTCACGCAGTCGTACGGGTCGAGAGAGCTGGACGCCGCCACCCTGCTCATTCCGCAGGTGGGCTTCCTGCCGGCGGACGATCCGCGGGTCGTCGGGACCGTCGACGCGGTATGGGCCGGACTGGGCCACCGGGGCCTGGTGCGCCGCTACGACACCTCGGCAACCCAGGTCGATCCCCTGCCCGGCTCCGAGGGCACCTTCCTGGCCTGCTCGTTCTGGCTGGTCGACGCGCTCCGGCGGACGGGACGGCCCGACGAGGCCCACGAACTCTTCGAGCAGCTGCTGGGACTGTGCAACGACGTCGGACTGCTCTCCGAGGAGTACGACCCGGTGGCCGGGCGGCAGCTCGGCAACTTCCCGCAGGCGTTCAGCCATATCGGCCTGGTGACGGCCGCCCTCGCCCTGTCGGGGGAGGAGACGGCAGGATAGACGCATGGATCTTGGACTGAAGGACCGCGTCTACATCCTCACGGGTGCCACCCGGGGACTGGGGTTCGCCTCCGCGCGCGAGCTGGCCGCGGACGGCGCGAAGGTCGTCGTCAGCGGCCGCGACGAGAAGTCCGCCGCCGATGCGGCGGACCGGCTCGGCCCGAATGCGCTCGGTGTCGTCGCGGACAACGCGGACCCGGGTGCGGCGGACCGGCTGATCGGTTTCGCGCGGGAACGTTTCGGCCGTGTCGACGGCGTGCTGATCAGCGTCGGCGGGCCGGCGCCCGGCTTCGTCGCCGACAACACGGACCAGCAGTGGCAGTCGGCCTTCGAGGCGGTCTTCCTCGGCGCGGTACGGATGGCCCGCTCGGCGGCCGCCACGCTCGGCGAGGGCGGGGTCATCGGCTTCGTACTGTCCGGTTCGGTCCACGAGCCCATCCCGGGCCTCACCATCTCCAACGGCCTGCGGCCGGGGCTGGCCGGCTTCGCCAAGTCCCTGGCCGACGAACTCGGCCCGCGAGGTATCCGCGTGGTCGGTCTGCTGCCGTCCCGTATCGACACGGACCGAGTCCGGGAACTGGATGCGCTGTCGGCCGACCCGGACGCGACACGGGCCGACCACGAATCCCGGATCCCGCTGCGCCGCTACGGCACCCCGGAGGAGTTCGGCCGCGCCGCCGCGTTCCTGCTCTCGCCGGCCGCGTCGTATCTGACGGGCGTGATGCTCCCGGTCGACGGCGGTGCGCGGCGCGGTTTCTAGTGCCGCGGTGGGACGCCGACGCGCCGCTCAGTCCCCGAGGCCCGCGAGGTCGCGGAGCCGGCGGGCCTGAGCGGCGCGTTCAGCGGTGCGCTGCTCGTCGTACGTACGCCGCGTCGCCCCCAGCAGCAGGGCCTTCGTCTCGATGGCCGCGTCACGCGGGGCCGCGAGCAGGGCGGCTGTCAGGTCACGTACCGCGGCGTCGATTTCACCGTCCGCGACGACCAGGTTGGCGAGGCCGGTCCGCTCGGCCTCCTCCGCGTGGACGAAGCGGCCCGTGGCGCAGATTTCCAGCGCGCGGGCATACCCGACCAGCGAGACGAGCGGGTGGGTACCCGTGAGATCGGGCACCAGCCCGAGGCTCGTCTCGCGCATGGCGAATTGCACGTCCTCTGCGACGACCCGCAGGTCGCAGGCGAGGGCGAGCTGGAAACCGGCACCGATCGCATGGCCCTGGACAGCGGCGATCGAAATCAGGTCACTCCGACGCCACCAGGTGAACGCCTCCTGGTACTCGGCGATGACCGCGTCCAGCTCCGCGTCGGAGCCGCGCGCCAGGTCGAGGAAGGAGGGCTCGCCGTCGAAGCCTTCGGGGGTGAAGGCCTGACGGTCCAGGCCCGCGGAGAAGGACTTGCCCTCACCGCGCAGTACGACGACCCGCACGCTGCCGGGAAGCGCGCGCCCGGCCTCGGTCAGTGCCCGCCACAGCGCGGGCGACTGGGCGTTGCGCTTGGCCGGGTTGGTCAGGGTCACCGTGGCGACCGCGTCCTCGACGGTGAGACGTACGCCGTCCTTGTCGAGCACTGTGTCGATCGATGCCATGGGGCGCCTCCGGTTTCGGGTGCAGCAGCCATCACTAAGTGACTGAACAGTAACCACCCGGTCAACCCCACGGCCGACCGGGTGGCCACCGCCGAAACCGGCGAAGCCTTCGGGTCAGGCCGAGGCGGCCTTCTTACCTCGTGTCGCTCCGCCCCGACCCCGGAGCGTGACTCCGGACTCGCTGAGCATCCGGTGAACGAATCCGTAGGAGCGGCCGGTCTCCTCGGCCAACGCCCGGATGCTCGCACCGGAGTCGTACTTCTTCTTCAGGTCTGCCGCGAGCTTGTCGCGCGCGGCGCCGGTCACCCGGCTGCCCTTCTTCAGAGTCTCGGCCACCCGTGCCTCCTCATGGGAAGTGCGCTCTGGACTCTCATGATCACCCCTCTGCGCCTTCCTGGCCACCCATTCGGCAAGGTCCGTACAACAAGCTTTTCCGGACGTGACGGGGCCCTCCCGCACGGAATGAGGGATTCCGGCAGTTCACGGATACGCAACGTGACGCGCCTCACACTGAATCGGCAGGTCAGCGCTCTGGACCGGGCCGGGACACGCGAAGGCCCGCCCCGCGAGGGACGGGCCTCACTTCGCCACGCGGCGCGCCGTGGTACGAGAAGCGCTCACTCAGATGAAGGATCACCCATGGGCCGAATGATCCATACGGTGTTGATCAGAGCTGTGGATCACGGTCGCGGATCAGGCCAGGGCGACGAGATCCGCGTAGTCCGCGCCCCACAGGTCCTCGACACCGTCCGGCAGCAGGATGATCCGCTCCGGCTGGAGTGCGTCCACGGCGCCCTCGTCGTGCGTGACGAGGACGACCGCGCCCTTGTAGGTGCGCAGGGCCCCGAGGATCTCCTCGCGGCTGGCCGGGTCGAGGTTGTTGGTGGGCTCGTCCAGCAGCAGCACATTGGCCGAGGAGACGACCAGGGTGGCCAGCGCGAGCCTGGTCTTCTCGCCGCCGGAGAGCACTCCGGCGGGCTTGTCGACGTCGTCGCCCGAGAACAGGAAGGAGCCCAGGACCTTGCGGACCTCGACCAGGTCCATGTCGGGTGCGGCTGAGCGCATGTTCTCCAGGACCGTACGGTCCGGGTCGAGGGTCTCGTGCTCCTGGGCGTAGTAGCCGAGCTTGAGGCCGTGGCCCGGGGTGACCTCTCCGGTGTCGGGCTGCTCGACCCCGCCGAGGAGGCGCAGCAGTGTGGTCTTGCCGGCGCCGTTGAGGCCGAGGATGACGACCCGGGAGCCCTTGTCGATGGCCAGGTCGACATCCGTGAAGATCTCGAGCGAGCCGTACGACTTGGACAGTCCCTCCGCGGTCAGCGGGGTCTTGCCGCAGGGCGCGGGGTCGGGGAAGCGCAGCTTGGCGACCTTGTCGGACTGGCGGACCTCCTCCAGGCCGGACAGCAGCCTTTCGGCCCGCTTGGCCATGTTCTGCGCGGCGACGGTCTTGGTGGCCTTGGCGCGCATCTTGTCGGCCTGGGCGTTGAGCGCGGCGGCCTTCTTCTCGGCGTTCTGCCGCTCGCGCTTGCGGCGCTTCTCGTCGGCCTCGCGCTGCTGCTGGTACAGCTTCCAGCCCATGTTGTAGACGTCGATGGTGGAGCGGTTGGCGTCCAGGTAGAAGACCTTGTTGACCACCGTTTCGACGAGGTCGACGTCGTGGGAGATGACGATGAAGCCGCCGCGGTAGGTCTTGAGGTAGTCGCGCAGCCAGACGATCGAGTCGGCGTCGAGGTGGTTGGTGGGCTCGTCCAGCAGCAGGGTGTCGGCGTCGGAGAAGAGGATCCGGGCCAGCTCGATCCGGCGGCGCTGACCGCCGGAGAGCGTGTGGAGCGGCTGGCCGAGCACCCGGTCGGGCAGGCCGAGGGCGGCGGCGATGGTGGAGGCCTCGGCCTCGGCGGCGTAACCACCCTTGGTGAGGAACTCGGTCTCCTGGCGCTCGTACTGCTTCAGCGCCTTCTCGCGGGTGGTGCCCTGGCCGTTGGCGATGCGGTCCTCGTTCTGCCGCATCTTGCGGATCAGCACGTCGAGGCCGCGGGCGGAGAGGATGCGGTCGCGAGCCAGGACGTCGAGGTCGCCGGTGCGCGGGTCCTGCGGCAGATAGCCGACCTCTCCGGAACGGGTGATGGCGCCCGCGGCGGGGACGCCCTCGCCCGCGAGGCACTTGGTGAGCGTGGTCTTGCCCGCGCCGTTGCGGCCGACGAGGCCGATGCGGTCGCCCTTGGCGACACGGAAGGAGGCGGACTCGATGAGGACTCGGGCGCCGGCGCGCAGCTCGATGCCGGAGGCGGTGATCACGGAAAAACTCCTGGGCGGTGTGGACGGCGGAAGGGGCGGACGGTCAGCTTCTACGCCGTCTGTCGCGCGAGGAGATTAGCCATACGAAGCAGTTTAACGGGGGCGCACAACCGGTTTTGCAGGCCGAAGGTCCCGGCCCGCTCTTCGACCGGACCGTTGTCATGCCGGGCGCCATGGTGAGATCCGGGTCACACTCGATGACGGACGCCGGCCCGGTGGAGTCCACGTCGTCGTCGACGCTGTGGACGCCCACGTACGTCCCCGGCTCGGCGCTCACACTCCGCCGGTGTGCACCTGGAAGGCCGCCCGTCGGACGGCCTTGGCCAGGGCGGGGTCGGGGTGCGCGGCCGCCAGCGCGACCAGCACCTGCACCGTGCGGGGGTGGCCGATGGCCCGTACCTCGTCCAGCAGGGCGGGGACGGTGCCCTGGACCGCGGAGTCGAGATGCCTGACCAGCAGCTCGCTCTCCCCGTGGTCGGCGACGGCCGCGGCGGTGTCCACCCAGAGCCAGGTCGCCTCTTCCCGGGTGAGCACCTCGGGGGCGTCATCGGGGTCGTGGCCCTCGTGCTCCGCCAGCCAGAGCAGGGCGTAGGGGCGCAGCGGGGATTCGTCGGCGGCGGCCCGCACCTCGGCCTCGGCAGGGGCACCGACGACGCGCAGCGCCTCGAAGGCGAGTCCGCGCAGCAGCGCGTCCTCTCCCCGGGCGACCGCCAGGAGTTCGGTGACGGCGGTCCCGACCGGGCGCGCGGCCAGCCAGGCCCGGTACTCCGCGCGGGCCGGTCCCGGGGTGAGCCGGGCACAGCCGCGGAGCATGTCCTCGGCGGACTGCTCGATATTGCCGGCGGGGCTCTGGGCCGCCACACAAATCTGTTCGAGCTTCACCCACACGGCCCAGTTGCCGAGCGGGGTGAGGGTCGCCTGGCTCGGCCCGAGGGTGAGGGCGCCGACCGCGGCCAGGCCCTCGAGTGCCCAGTCCAGCAGGGCGGCCAGGGGGACGGCGACGGCGGCCTCGGGCGCGGGCTGCGGCTCGTACGGGACTTCGCAGCGCTCCTCGCGCAGTTCGGCGACGCGCTGCTCGAGCAGATCGAGCAGAACCGGGACCGTCACGGGACCGGCCGAGAGCTGAAGAAGGGAGAGCACCTGGGGAACGGCTTCGACGACCTCGGCGAGGGCGGTGGGGACGACTCCGTCGGGGGCCGGGTGGACCAGTGACCACGCGTCGAAGAGGGCGACCCAGCCGCGCAGGACCGCGGCGTCGTCGCGGTCCCAGGCGCGCAGTCGCCAGCCCGGGCGTGCGGTGTCACCGTGCAGCTCGACGAGACCGGCGAGCCGGGCCCGGTCCCAGTCGGCCCGTGCCCGGTCCGGCGTCAGCGACAGCTCGGCGGCGGCCCACCGGGCGGCCTCGGCGGAGAGAGTTCCGGCCGGGCCGGGACGCGGGGCGGCGCCGCGTCCGCGCTCGGCATCCGCCCAGCGGGCGATCCGCACCGCGTCGGCGAGCACCAGTCTGGCCTGGCGGGCCAGTTCTCGCGGAGCGGGAGTGCCCTCGGGCGGTCGTGGAGCCGGCCGGGTACGCCGGTTGGTCACCGCCTTGCGTGCGGTGGCCAGGGGTCGTGAGCGGACAAGTCGAAGCCTGGAGTCGCGCGGGGTACGGGACGTCACGGGTGCAGTCTTCCCGTTGACGGCCCGAAAGCCCAATCGGAACCGGTCTTCCCGCCCGGCCGGGGCGTTTCCGCCGTCAGGCGAGCGGTACCAGGAAGCGGCGGAGGGCCTCTTCGTAGCGGGCCGGGGCGGCATTCCACATGGAGGCGTGCGGGGCGTCCGCGATGGTCTGCAGAGTGACCAGTTCGGGACGGCGGGCGGCGAGTTCCGCGGACGGCTCCCAGCGGGCCAGGGTGTCGCCCGGGCCGTGGAAGAGCAGTGTGGGGACGCGCAGACGCTCCGGGTCGGCGGCCTCGATCAGACGGTCACCGTGCAGCCCGGTCCGGTCCTCGGCGGACCGGACCGCGAGCGGCAGCAGGGCGAGAGGTGTGCGATGGGCGGAGGCGAGGGCCCGGAGGGTGGCTTCCCGGTCCAGGACGGGGGAGTCCAGCACCAGACCGCAGATCCGGTCGCGGACGTCCGAGTCCAGCGCGGCGCGCAGGGCCATCGAGGCACCTGTGGACCAGCCGAGGAGGACGATGCGCTGCGCGCCCTGTCGCACGGCGTGACGGATGGCCGCGTTCAGGTCGTACCACTCGGAGTCACCGAGATGAGTGAGCCCGTCAGGGGGTTTCGGGGCACCGGGGTCGCCCCGGTAGGCGAGGACGATCACCGGGAAGCGGCGGCGGTGCAGGAACTCCAGGATGTTCAGGGCATGCTCCCTGGTGGTGCCCAGCCCGTGCACGGCGATGATCCAGGTGCCGCGCGCTCCCGGGACGAACCAGGCCGGCAGAGGTCCCAGTTCACCGGAGATCTCGATGTCGTGGTAGTTGATGCCGAGGGCACTGCGCGGATTGCCGTGGTGGATCTGCGGGGTGAGCCGTACCTTGTCGCCGGGGGCCAGGGTGCCCCGGCTGACGCGTTCCAGCCGACGCACGACGGTGTCGGCGGGGCGTGGCGCCGATTCGAGGACGTCACCGATGATCGCGTGGGTCTGCGGCCCCTCCAGCCCGTATGTACCGGGGCGCAGTGAGGCGAGGCAGCGGGTCAGGGTGATCCGGCCGGGTGCCGTGGCGTGCACGGTGAGCCAGGGATCGGCGGGCAGGGGACGCCCGGTCTGTGTCTTGAGGGCGGCGTCTCCGGCGTAGCGGCCGGCCACGACGGCCGCCGCGCCGATGCCTATCAGGGTGGTGACGGCCGCTGCCGTCGCTGTAGCGGGGCGCACCTTTCCAGTGTCGGCGCGAGCGGGTGCGGCTGCCAGTCAGCGGGACTGTCCGTATCCGCGCAGTTGCTCGGCGGCGGCCTCGAGCTGACCGGAAGTGAGCAGGCTGGGCGTGTGTCCGGGAACCGCGCTCGCGGTGAGCCAGAGGCGGGACATCCATTCGAGCTGGGCGGTGCGGTCGTAGGCTTGGTCGAGGGTGTCGCCGTAGGTGACGGTGCCGTGGTTCTGGAGGAGGCATCCGGTGCGGTTGTCCAGAGCGCGCAGCATGTTCTCGGCCAACTCCTCGGTGCCGTAGAGGGCGTACGGAGCCACGCGCACCGGGCCGCCGAGGGCCGCCGCCATGTAGTGGACGGGCGGGAGCTCGGACACGAGCGTGGAGACGGCGGTGGCGTGTACGGCGTGGGTGTGGACGACGGCCCGGGCGTCGGTCTTCCGGTAGAGCGCGAGGTGCAGGGGCAGCTCGCTGGTGGGCCTGAGCTCTCCGATCGCCTGACGCCCGGCGAGGTCGACGGCGACGGTGTCCCGGGGGCCGAGCCGGTCGTAGGGGACACCGCTCGGTGTGATCAGTACGAAGTCGCCGGCCCTCGCCGACACATTGCCCGAGGTGCCGACGACCAGGCCCTCGGCGGCGGTTCTGCGGGCTGTCGTCACCAGTTCCGCCCAGGTGCGTTCGATCTCCTCGCGATCGCTCATGCGTGCGAGTCTGCCAGCTCCGCACCCGCTCGGCCATTGGCCGGAGATCGACGGACATCACGGGATCTTCCATTAGCCTCTGGGAGATTTGTCATGCACGTTGCCATCCGGGGGGAAGCATGGCCCGTGATCACAAACCGACCTTTCGGCGTACCCGGATGCTGGCGGCGTCCGCGGCGGTGCTGACCCTGGGGGGAGTCGCCCTGACCGAACTTCCGGCGGCCTCCGCCGCGGGCAAGCCACGGGGGCACGATGTCTCGTCGCACCAGAAGGACGTGGACTGGAGCGAGGCGAAGCAGAAGGGCGCCGAGTTCGTCTACGTCAAGGCGACCGAATCGCACACCTATCGCAATCCGTATTTCGGCCGGCAGTACAACGGCTCGCGCGGGGCCGGGATCATCCGCGGCGCCTATCACTTCGCCGTCCCCGACAAGTCCGGGGGCAAGCAGCAGGCCCGCTTCTTCGTGAGCAACGGGGGCGGATGGCGGTCGGACGGCTGGACCCTGCCGCCGGCCGTGGACCTGGAAGGCAATCCGTACGGCCGGAACAAATGCTACGGGCTGAGCGCGCCCGCGATGGTCTCCTGGATCAAGGCGTTCAGCGACGAGGTCAAGCGGCGGACCGGTCGCAGGCCCGTCATCTACACCACCACCCACTGGTGGAACGAGTGCACCGGCAGGAGCACGGCATTCGGCGCGGGTCACGCGCTGTGGCTCGCCCGCTACGGCTCCTCACCGGGGGCACTGCCGGCCGGCTGGTCGTACTGGACCATCTGGCAGCACGACAACGGCAGCGGAAGCCTGCCGGGTGACCAGAATCTCTTCAACGGCTCCCTGGGCCGGCTGAAGAAGTTCGCAAAGCACTGACAAGCCCGGCGATACCGCCGCTTCGGACATAAACGGAGCGGCGGCACCCGCTCGAGGACACTGCCGAGCCCGATCCAGTTCACCTTCCGTTCACCCAGGTTGCCTACGTTCAACCAGCCACTGACGTCAAACGATTGCCTGGGTAAATGGAACACATAACGCTGCTGCTTGCGATTGTGGTCGTAACAGCTCTCGTGTTCGATTTCACGAACGGTTTCCACGACACCGCGAACGCGATGGCGACGACCATCTCGACCGGTGCCCTCAAGCCCAAGACGGCGGTGGCCATGTCCGCCGCGCTCAACCTCGTCGGCGCGTTCCTGTCCGTGGAGGTCGCCAAGACGATCTCCGGCGGGATCATCAACGAGGAAGGCATCAGGACAGAAGTGATCTTCGCGGCGCTCGTCGGCGCCATCCTGTGGAATCTGGTGACCTGGCTGCTGGGCCTGCCGTCCAGCTCCTCCCACGCACTGTTCGGCGGTCTCATCGGCGCCACCCTCATGTCGGTCGGCGCCTCCGGCGTCAACGCTCCCGTCATCGTCACCAAGGTGCTGATCCCGGCCGTCGCCGCCCCGGTCGTCGCCGGTCTGGCCGCGATGCTGGCCACCAGGCTGACATACAGGATCGGCAGCCGTACGGACGAGAAGGCCACGGCCAAGGGCTACCGCGCGGGCCAGATCGCCTCCGCCGGTCTCGTCTCCCTCGCCCACGGCACCAACGACGCCCAGAAGACCATGGGTGTCATCACCCTCGCCCTGGTCACCGGCGATGTGCTCGCCCCCGGCTCCAACCCTCCCCTGTGGGTCATCGTCTCGGCCGGCACGGCCATCGCCCTCGGCACCTACCTCGGCGGCTGGCGGATCATCCGCACCATGGGCAAGGGCCTCACCGACCTCCAGCCGCAGCAGGGCTTCGCGGCCCAGACCAGCGCCGCGACGGTCATCCTGGCCTCCTCCCACCTGGGCTTCTCCCTCTCCACCACGCAGTCCTGCTCCGGCGCCGTGATGGGCGCGGGCCTCGGCCGCAGGGGCGGTGTGGTCCGCTGGTCCACGGCCACCCGGATGTTCATCGCCTGGGGCCTGACCCTCCCCGCCGCCGGCCTCGTCGGCGCCGCCGCCGAGCTCCTCACCTCCCAGGGCGCCTGGGGCGTCGCCGTCGTCGCGGTCCTGCTGATCGCCGGCTCCGCCGCCATCTGGGCGCTGTCCCGCCGCAAGCCGATCGACCACACCAACGTCACCCACGACGACACCGCCGAGCAGGCGGAGCCCGCGGGCGTCGTGACCACCGCCGTCGCGGCCGTCACCCCGCCGCCCGCCGGCGACCTCAAGGCCACCATCCCGGCCCCGGCGGCCACCACCCCCGAGCCGCCGCAGCCCGCCACGGTGTAAGGAAAGAATCGACATGGACATCGACTGGGCAGCTCTCGGCTCCGTCTTCGGAGTCAGCCTCATCGTCACCGTGGGCCTGGTGGGCCTGTTCACCCTCGGCATCGTCGGTCTGGCCGCGAAGCCCGCGGAGGGCCCGTCCGCCGGCTCCGGCTCGGTGGCGCTGAAGCGCACCGGTGCCTACGTCTGCTTCGCGCTGTGCGCGGCAGCGGTCTCGTACGGCATCTACCTGATCGTCGCCTGACGTCGGCCGGTCCTGCAGGCTCGGACGCCCCCGAACGGATCTCCGTTCGGGGGCGTCACTTCGTCGCAGGTCAAAGGCAAGTTGACGGGCGTTCGGGGGGCGTGGTGGACTGCCGGGGCCAAGTACGGCGGCAGAAGAGGAAGCCGGTGCGAATCCGGCGCGGTCCCGCCACTGTCACCGGGGAGCGCTCCTCCACATCGGACGTCACGGCCTGCCGACGCAGGCTGGAAGGCCGGAGGAACCGCGGATCCGGGAGCCAGGAGACTCTCGCCGCCGGTCACGTCGAACCAGGGCGCGGACCCTGAGTGAGGACACACCGCCATGCGCGCCGCAGAGCTGAGTACCGGCCCGAGCACGACCGCCCTCCGAGGTGTGTCGGCGGGCTGACCGATGCGTGCCGATCACGTCTTCGCATACGGAGCCACCGCCGGCCTGGCGGGCGATCTGCTGCTCGGCGATCCCCGCCACGGGCACCCCGTCGCCGTGTTCGGACGGGCCGCGGGAGCCGTCGAAAAGGTGCTGTGGCGCGACCACCGCGGGTGGGGGGCGCTGCATTCGCTGGTGTGCGCCGGGGGCGCGGCGGGAGCCGCCGCGCTGGCCGCGCGTGCCGTACGCGACCGTCCCGCTGCCCGTGTCGCCCTGACCGCGGCCGCCGCCTGGGCCGTCGTCGGCGGCACCTCACTCGGCCGCGAGGCACGGACCATCGGCGGCGCCCTGGCCGCCGGGGAGACCGAAGCAGCACGGGCCCGGCTCCCCCATCTGTGCGGGCGCGACCCGCAGGCCCTGGACGCGCCGGGAATCGCCCGCGCCGTCGTCGAGTCCGTCGCCGAGAACACCTCCGACGCCGTCGTCGGCGCGCTGGTGTGGGGTGCGTTGGGGGGTGTGCCCGGGCTCGTCGGATTCCGGGCCGTCAACACCCTGGACGCCATGGTGGGCCACAAGTCCCCGCGGTACCGGCGGTTCGGCTGGGCCTCGGCCCGCCTCGACGACGTCGCCGGCTGGCCGGGCGCCCGGCTCACCGCGGCCCTCACCGTCGCGGCGGGCGGCGACCCGCGCGGTGCGGTGCGGGCCTGGCGCACCGACGCCTCGAAGCATCCGAGCCCCAACGCCGGCCCGGTGGAAGCCTCCTTCGCGGGCGCACTCGGCATACGGCTCGGGGGCACCCTCTCCTACGGCGGCCGCGTCGAGCACCGCCCCGTCCTCAACGGTTCCGGCCGGGCCGTGGAGGTCGCCGACATCGACCGCGCGGTCCGGCTCTCCCGTCGTGTCACCGCGCTGACCCTGGCCGTCTGCGTGACGGGCCGCCTGGCCGTCGGCGCGCTGAAGGCCCGTACCGGAGCTCGTAACCGAAAGGAAGACAGATGAGGGGCGGGGGGCTGCTGGTCGCCGGAACCACCTCGGACGCCGGGAAGAGCGTCGTCACGGCCGGGATCTGCCGCTGGCTGGTGCGCCGGGGCGTGAAGGTCGCGCCCTTCAAGGCGCAGAACATGTCGCTGAACTCCTTCGTCACACGCGGGGGCGCTGAGATCGGCCGGGCCCAGGCCATGCAGGCCCAGGCGGCGCGCGTGGAGCCGAGCGCCCTGATGAACCCCGTACTGCTCAAGCCCGGCGGCGACCGCAGCAGCCAGGTGGTGCTGATGGGCAAGCCGGTCGGCGAGATGAGCGCCCGCGGGTTCTTCGGGGGATCCGGGCCCACGGCGCAGCCGCGATCGGGCGGAGCGTCCCCCGGGAGAACGCCGCACGACGGCCGGCAGCAGCTGCTCGGCACCGTGCTGGAGTGCCTGGCCGAACTACGGGGCACATATGACGCCGTGATCTGCGAGGGGGCGGGCAGTCCTGCCGAGATCAATCTTCGGCGTACGGACATCGTCAACATGGGTATCGCACGAGCGGCCAGGCTGCCGGTCGTGGTGGTCGGTGACATCGACCGGGGCGGGGTCTTCGCGTCGTTCTTCGGTACGACGGCGCTGCTGAGCCCCGAGGACCAGGCGCTGATCGCGGGTTACGTCGTCAACAAGTTCCGGGGCGATGTGTCGCTCCTGGAGCCGGGGCTCGACATGCTGCACGGGCTGACCGGGCGTCGTACGTACGGCGTGCTGCCGTACCAGCACGGGCTCGGCATCGACGAGGAGGACGGACTGCGCGTCTCCATGCGTGGGACCGTGCGGGAGTCCGTCGTCGCTCCCCCGCACGGCGAGGACCTGCTGCGGGTCGCCGTCTGCGCGATCCCGCTGATGTCCAACTTCACGGACGTGGACGCGCTGGCCGCCGAACCGGGCGTGGTGGTGCGCTTCGTGGACCGGCCCGAGGAACTCGCGGACGCCGACCTGGTGGTCATACCGGGTACGCGCGGAACGGTGAAGGCGCTCGCATGGCTGCGGGAGCGGGGCCTGGCCGACGCGCTGGCGCGCAGGGCTGCCGAGGGCCGGCCCGTGCTGGGCATCTGTGGCGGCTTCCAGGTACTGGGCGAACTCATCGAGGACGACGTCGAGTCGAGGACGGGCGTCGTCGAAGGGCTCGGACTGCTGCCCGTACGGGTGCGGTTCGCCGCCGAGAAGACCTTGGCCCGGCCGGTCGGTGAGGCACTCGGCGAGCACGTCGAGGGCTACGAGATCCACCACGGCGTCGCCGAAGTGCTGGGCGGGGAGGCGTTCATCTCCGATGACAACGGACACAGCCTGGACGGCTGCCGGGTCGGCGAGGTCTGGGGCACACACTGGCACGGCTCGCTGGAGAGCGACGGCTTCCGCCGCGCGTTCCTGCGCGAGGTCGCCCGTGCGGCGGGCCGCCGTTTCGTCCCGGCGCCGGACACGTCGTTCGCCGCGCTGCGGGAGGAGCAGCTGGACCGGCTCGGCGACCTGATCGAGGAGCACGCGGACACGGAGGGGCTGTTGAAGCTCATCGAGTGCGGCACGCCGTCGGGGCTGCCGTTCGTTCCGCCGGGGGCGCCATGACGCGCGCCACGCGCTGGTTGCCGGTCTCCGTCCAGGTGGCCGGTGTGTCCGTCCTCAATCGCCGGACAGGCTTGTGGGTTGCTGCCGGTCGCCGGGTGCCGCTCCGGGGATACCGTCCGGGCCGGGGCATGATTTATGCCGCGCTGACTCGTACTCCGCAGGACTGGGCCTGGACATCCGCGCGGCACACATCACGTTTTACGGCCCGACCGGCACCCCCTGCGCGGCCCCCTTCACACGCCGCTGGTTCGGTTGTGGGCGCTCCGTTCCGCGGGCGGAGGACGGAGACACCGGCTCGCCCTGTGTGGGGCGGCCGGCTTCCAGCCCGTCCTGGGGGCACCTCTGGGGGCACCCCCAGCGGCAGCTGGGGGAGGCAGCTGGGGGAGCTCGAGGACACCGACCGAAGGGCGGTCCCGGGGGCTGGGGGAACGACTTGGACCATACGAACGCCTCTCGAAGGAGCGATCACCGCATGAGCACCCGCTATCCGTTCACCGCGGTCGTCGGCATGGACGACCTGCGGCTGGCGTTGCTGCTCAACGCCGTCAGCCCGGCGGTGGGCGGAGTCCTCGTCCGTGGGGAGAAAGGAACGGCCAAGTCGACGGCGGTGCGCGCGTTGGCAGACCTGTTGCCCGAGGTGCCGGTGGTCGCGGGATGCCGCTTCAGCTGCGACCCGGCCACGCCCGATCCGCAGTGCCCCGACGGGCCTCATGAGGCCGCCCATGGCACTGCCCGTCCTGCCCGGATGGTCGAACTGCCGGTGGGTGCTTCGGAGGACCGGCTCGTCGGCGCTCTGGACATCGAGCGGGCGCTCGCGGAGGGCGTGAAGGCCTTTGAGCCCGGGCTCCTGGCGGCCGCGCATCGCGGGATTCTGTATGTCGATGAGGTCAATCTTCTTCATGACCATCTGATCGACCTCCTGCTGGACGCGGCCGCCATGGGCGCCTCCTACGTCGAGCGTGAAGGCGTCTCCGTACGGCATGCCGCGCGCTTCCTGCTCGTGGGGACCATGAACCCCGAGGAGGGCGAGCTGCGGCCGCAGCTCCTCGACCGGTTCGGACTGACCGTGGAGGTCGCGGCCTCCCGGGACCCCGAGCGGCGGGTCGAGGTCGTGCGGCGGCGGCTCGCGTACGACGACGACCCGGCGGCCTTCGCCGCGCGCTGGGCGGGCGAGGAGGCCGCGCTGCGGGAGCGCGTCGTGGCCGCGCGGGCGTTGCTGCCGCAGGTGGTGCTCGGCGACGACGCCCTGCGTCAGATCGCCGCGACCTGCGCAGCGTTCGAGGTGGACGGCATGCGCGCCGACATCGTGATGGCCCGTACCGCGACCGCGCTCGCCGCGTGGGCGGGGCGTACGGACGTCACCGTCGAGGATGTGCGGCAGGCCGCGCTGCTGGCGCTGCCGCACAGGCGCAGGCGCAACCCCTTCGACGCGCCCGGCCTCGACGAGGACAAGCTCGACGAGACGCTGGAGCAGTCCGGCGGCAACGACGACAACGACCCGGATCCCGACCCCGACGGCCCCGGTGGCGGTCCGGGTGGTGGCGGAGGTGTGCCGCCTCAGTCGCAGGGTCCCGATGCCGCGCCGCGGTCGGAGGAGCCCTCCCCCGGTGCCGGGACCGGTGCCGGCGAGCAGGCCGCCGTCCGCGCCGCCGAGCCGTTCCGTACGAAGATGCTGAGCGTGCCCGGGCTCGGCGAGGGCGCAGCCGGGCGGCGTTCCCGGGCCCGTACCGAGCACGGCCGGACCACGGGTGCCCGGCGTCCGCAGGGGGCTCTGACGAAGCTGCACCTGGCGGCGACCGTGCAGGCCGCCGCCCCGCATCAGCGGGCGCGCGGGCGCTCAGGACCGGGGCTCGTCGTCCGCCGGGACGATCTGCGGCAGGCGACCCGCGAGGGCCGCGAGGGCAATCTCGTCCTCTTCTGCGTGGATGCCTCCGGCTCGATGGCCGCCCGTAAGCGGATGAGCGCCGTGAAGGGCGCCGTGCTGTCGCTGCTGCTGGACGCGTACCAGCGCCGCGACAAGGTCGGCCTGGTCACCTTCCGCGGCCGGGACGCCGAAGTGGCGCTGCCGCCGACCTCCTCGGTCGACGCGGCTGCGGCACGGCTCGAGTCGCTGCCGACCGGCGGCCGTACCCCCCTGTCGGCGGGCCTGCTGAAGGCCCATGACGTGCTGCGCGTGGAGCGGCTGCGTGACCCCTCGCGCCGTCCGCTGCTGGTCGTCGTCACGGACGGCCGGGCCACCGAATCAGGCGGGGCCGCGCGCAGCCCGTCGTCGCAAGGGCGGTGGCGGGCGACGGGCGGGAGCGACCCGGTCGCGCTGGCCGCGCGTGCCGCGCGGCTGCACGCGGCCGAGGGCACGGCCTCGGTCGTCGTGGACTGCGAGGCGGGGCCGGTACGGCTCGGACTGGCCGGGCGGCTGGCCGCCGATCTGGGCGGTACCGCCATCACTCTCGACGAGCTGCGCGCGGACAGCATCGCCGGGCTCGTACGAGACTTCCGCACCGATTCAAGGAGGGCCGCGTAATGCCGCAGGGACAGCCGACCGCCGTACCGGACGACGGTCTCACCACCCGTCAGCGCCGCAACCGCCCGCTGGTCATGGTCCACACCGGCCCCGGCAAGGGGAAGTCGACCGCCGCTTTCGGGCTGGCGCTGCGCGCCTGGAACCAGGGCTGGCCGATCGGTGTGTTCCAGTTCGTCAAGTCGGCGAAGTGGAAGGTCGGCGAGGAGAGCGCGCTCAAGGTGCTGGGGGCGAGCGGCGAGGGCGGCACCGTCGACTGGCACAAGATGGGCGAGGGCTGGTCCTGGATCCAGCGCGACTCCGAGCTGAGCAACGAGGAGAAGGCCCGGGAGGGCTGGGAGCAGGTCAAGCGCGACCTGGCGGCGGAGAAGTACCGGCTGTACGTGCTCGACGAGTTCGCCTACCCCATGCACTGGGGATGGATCGACACCGATGAGGTGATCCAGGTGCTGCGGGACCGCCCGGGCACCCAGCATGTCGTCATCACCGGCCGCAATGCGCCGGAGAAGCTCGTCGACTTCGCCGACCTGGTCACCGAGATGACCAAGGTCAAGCACCCGATGGACGCGGGCCAGAAGGGCCAGAAGGGCATCGAGTGGTAGCCAGGCTCGTCATCGCGGCCCCGTCGTCCGGCAGTGGCAAGACCACCGTCGCGACGGGACTGATGGCGGCGTTCGCCGCCGCGGGGCTCGCCGTGTCCCCGCACAAGGTGGGGCCCGACTACATCGACCCCGGCTACCACGCGCTGGCCGCCGGCCGGCCGGGCCGCAACCTCGACGCGTACATGTGCGGTACGGATCTCGTCGCGCCGCTCTTCGCGCATGGTGCGAAGGACTGCGACATCGCCGTCGTCGAGGGCGTCATGGGCATGTACGACGGGGCATCCGGGCAGGGCGAGCTCGCCTCCACCGCGCAGGTGGCGAAGCTGCTGCGCGCGCCGGTCGTGCTGGTCGTGGACGGCTCGTCGCAGTCGCGGTCCGTGGCGGCGCTCGTGCACGGGTTCGCGTCCTGGGATCCGGAGGTGCGGATCGGGGGCGTGATTCTGAACAAGGTGGGCTCCGACCGGCACGAGGCCCTGCTGCGGGAGGCGCTTGCGGAGGCCGGGGTGCCGGTGCTGGGTGCGCTGCGGCGGGCCCGGCAGGTCGCCGCGCCGTCCCGGCACCTCGGGCTGGTGCCGGTCGCCGAGCGGCGCGCGGATGCCGTGGCGGCGGTGGCCGCGCTGGCGGACCAGGTCCGCGCGGGCTGCGACCTGGAAGCGCTGCTCGCGCTGGCGCGCAGTGCGCCGGCGCTCGCGGCGGAGCCGTGGGAGCCCGCCACGGGGCCGCACACGACCGGCAAACCGGTCGTCGCCGTCGCCGGCGGGGCCGCGTTCACGTTCTCGTACACGGAGCACGCCGAACTGCTTCGGGCTGCGGGGGCGGAGGTCGTCACCTTCGACCCGCTCCGGGACGAGAAGCTTCCGGACGGCACGTCCGGGCTCGTCATCGGCGGCGGTTTCCCCGAGGTGTACGCGCCCGAGCTCTCCGCGAACGAGCCCCTGCGCAAGGCGGTCGCGGACCTCGCGGCGACGGGCGCACCCGTGGCAGCCGAATGCGCCGGGCTCCTCTACCTCGCGCGGTCACTGGACGGCGCCCCCATGTGCGGTGTGCTGGACTCCGACGCACGGATGTCGGAGCGGCTGACGCTCGGCTACCGGGAAGCGGTGGCGGTGAGCGACAGCGTCCTCGCCGCGGCCGGGACCCGGCTGCGCGGGCACGAGTTCCACCGCACGGTCCTGGAGCCCGGCGCCGGACCCGCGCCCGCTTGGGGGATGCATCTGCCGACGCGCCGCGTGGAGGGGTTCGTACAGGGCGGCGTACACGCGAGTTATCTGCACACGCACTGGGCGGCGGCTCCCGGTGTCGCCCGCCGCTTCGTCGAGAACTGCGCTCAATGAGCCGGGCCCGGCACGAGGTGGCGCCGGTCGGTGACGCGTTGCGCGGTCCAGCCGCCGGACCGCGTCATCGGGAACGCACCGAGCGCGACATACACCGCCATGCGCACGTGCCGGCCGATTGACCCCCTGTCCCGCACATCGGCCATCGACCGTCCCGATCCCCCACCCCGCAGAAAGGACCGCGCTCATGACCGACGGAGTCGTGGTGGGGGTGGGTGCCTGCCGGGGCGTGACGGCAGGGGATGTGCTCGGGCTGGTCGAGGAGTCACTGCGTGCGGCAGGGCTTCCCATGAGCTGCGTCACCGAGTTGGCAACCGTCGACGTGAAAGCGGATGAGCCGGGCATTCTGGCGGCCGCCGAACGGCTGGGGGTTCCGCTCGTGGCGTACGGTGCTTCCCGACTCGCCCGGATCGCCGTGCCCACTCCCTCGGAGCAGGCGCGGTCACTGGTCGGGACGGCGTCCGTGGCCGAGGCCGCCGCGCTCGCCGGCGGGGGCGAACTGCTCGTCCCCAAAAGGAAGGCCGGCCCTCCCGGGCGGCCCGCCACAGTCACCTGTGCCGTGGTGCGCCGCTTTCCCCCACCCGGTTCGGAAGGCAAGGTCAGCGACCATGTATGTACACACCGACAGCCATGATCTGCGCCACCACGGCGACGCGGAGGTCAGGGGCGCGTCCCTGACCGACCTCGCGGTCAACGTCCGTGCCGACACGCCCCCCGACTGGCTGCGGGAGCGCATCGCCGCCTCGCTCACCCGGCTCGCCGCCTACCCGGACGGCCGGGCCGCGCGGGCCGCGGTCGCCCGGCGGCACGGGCTGCCGGTGGAGCGGGTGCTGCCGACGGCCGGGGCGGCGGAGGCCTTCGTGCTGATCGCGCGTGCTCTGCCGGCGCGCAGACCGGTCGTCGTGCACCCGCAGTTCACCGAGCCGGAGGCGGCGCTGCGGGACGCCGGGCACGAGGTGACCCGGGTGCTGCTGCGCGAGGAGGACGGTTTCCGGCTGGACCCCGCCGCTGTGCCCGATGACGCCGACCTGGTCGTCGTCGGCAATCCGACGAACCCCACGTCCGTGCTGCACCCGGCCGCGCTGCTGGAGAAGTTGGCCCGGCCGGGCCGGACCCTGGTCGTGGACGAGGCGTTCATGGACGCGGTGCCGGGCGAGCGGGAGGCGCTGGCGGGGCGGATGGACATACCCGGTCTGGTGGTGCTGCGCAGCCTCACCAAGACCTGGGGTCTGGCGGGGCTGCGCATCGGCTACGTCCTGGCCGGACCGGAGACCATCGCGGCTCTGGAGCGGGCCCAACCGCTGTGGCCCGTGTCCACGCCCGCACTCGCCGCGGCCGAGGCCTGCATGTCGTCGGCCGCGCTCACGGAGGCCGCGCGGGCCGCGGACCGTATCGCCGCGGACCGGGCCCATCTGCTGGCCGGTCTCGCGGAGTTCGAGGAGGTACGGGCCGTGGCGGAGGCGGCGGCCCCGTTCGTCCTCGTACGGATCGAGCGCGCCGACGAGGTACGGGAACGGCTGCGCGGACTGGGCTTCGCGGCCCGGCGCGGCGACACCTTCCCGGGGCTCGGGCCGGAGTGGCTGCGGTTGGCCGTCCGGGACCGGGTGACGACCAACCGCTTCCTTCAGGCGCTGGACCAGGCGCTGGCGCTGGTGGGCGTCAGTTCCGGGCCCGGCGGCGGGCCAGAACCAGCGCGCCCGCTCCCGCTGTGAGCAGGAGGCCCGCACCGCCCGCGATGTAGACCGACATCGATCCGCCGCCGGTCTCGGCGAGGTCCGTCCGGACCGGTGCGGCGGCGACGGTCTGCGGCTTCACCGGCTCGGCGCTCTGCGTCTTGACCGGCTCGGCGCTCTGCGTCTTGACCGGCTCGGCGGGCTGCGCCTTCGCCGGCTCGGCGGGGGACTCGCACGTCGCCTCGGCCAGGGTGAGAGTGCCGGTCACCTCGGCGACGTTCAGCTTGAGCGGGTTGACCTCGACGCGCAGCTCCAGCGCGGTGGCCGCGGCCGTGCGCGACGTGGTCTGCGTCTTCGACAGGTCCAGGCCGACCTCGCCGATGCCCGGCACCTGGACCCGGGTCGGCCCGCCGGCCGACAGGGTGACCTTCTTGCCGAGCACGGTGACGGCGCCGAGCACGTTCGACTCGGCGACAGGCTGCTTGCCCGCCTCGCAGACCGCCTTGGAGGTCACCTTCTCGACCTCGATCAGCGACAGCAGCGGCAGCCCGGGGACGTGCAGCCTGGCGTGGGCGAGGTTCGCGTACGCCTCCGTCCTGTGCTCGCCGATGGTCGCCTTGGCGTTCGCCACGTCCGCCGTCAGCACATTGACCGGCTGGCCCTTGTCGACCCCGTCCAGCCGGACCGTCAGACCGCTCTGCTCGGCGCTTGCCGGGGCCTGCACCTCGTTGAGGGCGACCTTCAGCGGCACGTCAATGGTCTTGTTGAGCAGTGAGACGTCCAGACCGGTACGGAGCACGACCGCCCCGGCCTTCCCCTTCTCGGTGTCAGGGGTGGCGTGCGCCGGAGCGGCAGCGGCGACGAGGACGGCGGCAGCCAGCACGGATGCGCACCGGCAGATGTTGCGGTTCAAGGTGGGACCCCCACGAGAGACTTGACGCGGTCACGGGGAATCCTTACGCACTGAGGGTGAACGGTCAGACACTCGAAGTGCGTTCACTCCAACGAGGAGTTTCGGTGCGTACGTTCGAATTTTGCGGCACGACTGTTCGCATACGTCACCCGAGCCACGTACACGCGGGGGCCCGTCACCGGCGTGCGCCCCGGCGCGCACGAGCCGTGCTCAGCGAGCCGCAGCGGTTGACGCAACCCGTCCGTCAACTGCGCGCCGAACGAGGGTTCTCCACCGCCGACACCACGAACACCGGCCGGCAGCCCGCCGCCGAGGTCGGCTACCCGCTAGTTGAGCACGCGTCTGGGATCGGCTGCATGGACACCTCGGCGAAGCGTCAGAGTGCATACGAGCGCCACACCGGGTTGCTTCGGCGGGGCACTGGGTGGACGGGCTCACGAGGTCTGCCGGGCTGGGTCCTTGAAGGCGGCGACGAAGGAGATCCAGGCGCTGACAGCGACCGTGAGGACGGGGCCGTGCGGGGTCAAGGAGTGGATCGTGGCCGGCCGCCTTCAGCGGCAGTTCTCCGCCCACGGTGGGGTCTTGACGTGTCCTGAGTGGACAGGACATCGCGTGGACGGAGGCTCTATTCGCTTGCGGACGCAGCCGATGGCTTGGCAACGTTCGAGGCACCGTCCGCGTCTGAATCGTGCACTGAGGAGGCACCCCCGTGGCTGTCGTTCCGGAACATCGTCTGGCTCTCCTTGGGGGCGGCTTCTCCACCGATGACGATGGCCTGCTGGATGACTGGGTGCTCGATCAGGTGCGCGCTGCTCGGCCCAAGGTGTGCTTCGTCCCAACAGCCAGTGGCGACGCCCCCGCCTACGTCGAAAAATTTCTCGCCGCGTACAAGTCGCGCTCCTGCGAGCCCAGTGTCTTGCCGCTGTTCCGGCGGGAACTCGATGACGACGCCCTGCGAACGTTCCTGCTCTCTCAAGACGTCGTCTATGTAGGTGGGGGCAACACCGCGAATCTGCTGGCGGTCTGGCGGGCGCACGGCGTGGACCGACTACTGCGCGAGGCCTTCGACCGCGGAACCTTGCTGTGCGGTATCAGCGCTGGTGCCAACTGCTGGGCCGACGGCTCGCATACCGACTCCTTCGGACCGCTGACTCATCTGTCTGACGGGTTGGGGCTGCTGTCCGGCTCGGTCTGCCCCCACTACGACAGTGAGCCGGGTCGTCGCTCGTCCTATCAGGCGGCCGTAGCAACGCGCACACTTCCGGCCGGTTGGGCAGTGGAGGACGGCGTCGGTGCCCTCTTCACGGACGGTCTGTTGACGGACGCAGTGACTCGCACACCGCAGGCCCTTCTGTATCGGGTGGAGCCAGACGGGGACGACGAAATCAAGGAACGAGCCCTGCCATGTCGCCTGCTCGTCGCAGCACAGCAACCCACTTCGCCCGCGTGAGGCGCCCGGCCGGGCCACGGGCAGAGGCGGCCAGGGGACCTCAGCCCATGACGCGGCCGTTCAGAATCACATGGCTGGGCGAGCCCAGCACCCGGACGTCCGCTCGCGGGTCCTCGTCGTAGACGACCAGGTCCGCCGGGGCGCCCTCCTCCAGGGCGGGGCGGCCCAGCCACGAACGAGCCCCCCAGGTCGTGGCCGACAGGGCGTCCAGTGGCGGGATGCCCGCGGTGACCAGCTCGGCGACCTCCTCCGCGACCAGGCCGTGGGCCAGGGAGCCGCCCGCGTCCGTGCCCACGAAGATCGGGATGCCCGCGTCGTACGCCGCGCGGACCGTTTCGTAGCGGCGGGCGTGGAGAGCGCGCATATGGGCCGACCAGAGCGGGAACTTCTGCTCGCCGCCGGCCGCGAGCTGCGGGAAGGTCGCGATGTTGATCAGGGTCGGGACGATCGCCACGCCGCGCTCCGCGAAGAGCGGGATCGTGTCCTCGGTCAGGCCGGTCGCGTGCTCGATGCAGTCGATGCCCGCCTCGACGAGCGGCTGGAGCGACTCCTCGGCGAAGCAGTGCGCGGTGACCCGGGCGCCCAGCCGGTGAGCCTCGGCGATCGCGGCCTCCACCTCACCGCGCGGCCAGCAAGTCCCCAGGTCGCCCGTCTCGCGGTCGATCCAGTCGCCGACCAGCTTGACCCAGCCGTCGCCGCGCTTCGCCTCCTGGGCGACGTAGGCGACGAGGTCGCCGGGCTCGATCTCGTGGGCGTAGTTGCGGATGTAGCGGCGGGTGCGGGCGATGTGGCGGCCGGCCCGGATGATCTTCGGGAGGTCGTCCCGGTCGTCGATCCAGCGGGTGTCGGAGGGGGATCCGGCGTCGCGGATGAGGAGGGTGCCCGCCTCGCGGTCGGTGACGGCCTGCTTCTCGCTGGTCTCGGCGTCGACCGGGCCGTGGGCGTCGAGCCCCACGTGGCAGTGCGCGTCGACCAGGCCGGGCAGCGCCCACCCGAAAACGGTAGGGGCGTCGTCCGTGCCGGGCGGGCGCTCGTAGGTGATGCGGCCGTCGACCGCCCACAGCTCGTCCCGGACCTCCTCGGGACCGACGAGCACCCGCCCCTTCACATGCAGCACCACGTGATCGCTCATGTCCAGCACTTTACGAGCACTGGGTAGTCTCGATCGACGAGAGTTCGATTACAGCTTGCAAGGAGAGACGTGAGCCACCCGCTTCTGGACCTGACCCCGCTGACCGCCACGCACTTCGCGGACATCGAGCGCCGGGTGGCCTCGCTGCTCCGCACCGAGCAGGACGTGGTCATCATGCAGGGCGAGGCGCTGCTCCCTCTGGAGGGCTGCATCAAGGGCGCGGCCCACCCCGGTTCGACCGCGCTGAACGTCGTCACCGGGCCGTACGGGCAGACCTTCGGGAACTGGCTGCGGGACGCCGGGGCGAACGTGATCGACCTGGCGGTGCCCTTCCACACCGCGGTCACCGCCGCGCAGATCGAGCAGGCGCTGGCGGAGCATCCCGGGATCGACTTCGTGTCGCTGGTGCACGCGGAGGCCGCGACCGGCAACACCAACCCGGTCGCGGAGATCGGTGAGGTGGTACGGGCCCATGGCGCCCTCTTCATGGTCGACGCCGTCGCCTCGGTGGGTGCCGAGCCGCTGCTGACCGACGAGTGGGGCGTGGACCTGTGCGTGATCGGCGCGCAGAAGGCGATGGGCGGCCCGGCGGGAGTGTCGGCGGTGTCGGTGAGCGGGCGCGCCTGGGAGCGGATGGCCGCCAACCCTGCGGCGCCGCGCCGCTCGTACCTCTCCCTGCTGGACTGGAAGGAGCGCTGGATCGACGGCGGCCGCCGGGCGCTGCTGCACGCCCCCGCGCAGCTGGAGATGCTGGCGCTCGAGGCATGCCTGGAGCGGATCGAGACGGAGACCCTGGACGCGGTGATCGCGCGGCACGCCTCGGCCGCCGCGGCCATGCGCGCGGGCGTGCTCGCGCTGGGCGGCGGGCCGGCCCCGTACGTCCACGAGGCGCGCGAGGCGGCGCCGGTGGCGACGACGCTGCGTGCGCCCGCTGGGGTGGACGCCTCCGAGCTGGTGGCGAAGGCGCTGGCCGTCGACCCGTCGGTGCCGCTGATCGCGGGCGGCGGGGCGCTGGCGTCCGAGATGATCCGGGTCAACCACTACGGCGTGGACGCGGCGCCGGGCGTGGTGGAGTCCTCGCTGGCGGCGCTGGGCGCGGCGCTGGGCGAGTACGGGCTGACGGCGGATGTGGAGGCCGCCCGCAAGGCGGCCTCCACGGCCTGGTAGTCCCCGGGTCAGTGCCGGACCGTCCAGGACTGCTCGTCCGGGACGGTCGCGGCGATCGCCGGGTCGTGCACGGCGTCCGTGCGGAGCTGTTGGACTGCCAGAGCCCCCTGTCAGTGCCGCACAATGCCCTTGCGGATGTGAAACCGCAGGAAGAGGAACGCACCATGGACGAACCGGCTGTCATCGGACAGCGCGTACAGCGCCTGCGTGCCGAACGGGGTCTGACGCAGCGGCAACTGGCCGAACCCGCGTACACGGCCGCGTACATCTCCACGCTGGAGTCCGGCAGGGTCCGCCCCTCCGAGACCGCCCTGCGCTTCCTGGCCGAGCGGCTCGGCACCACTTACGAAGAACTGACCACCGGCCGCTCCGCCCGGCTCGCCACCGAACTGCGCCTCGCCCTCACCGACGCCCGCCGCCTGCTCGCCACCGGCACTCTCGGCGAAGCGGCCGCCCGCTACCGGGAACTGCTCACCGAGGCCGAGGAACTCGCCCTGGAACCCGAGCGGGCCGACGCGCTCACCGGGCTCGGCGAATGCGCCCTGGAGAGCGGTGAACTGGACGCCGCCCGCGAGCACTTCGAGTCGGCGGAACGCATCCTCACCTCGGCCGGCGAGCCGCTCCCCCGCCGGGTCCGCGCCCTGCGCGGCCGGGCCGTCGCGCACCTGCTCGCCGGTGAACTGCGTTACGCCTGTTACGTCCTGGAGACCGCCCTCGACGAACTGAACGCCCAGGGCCTGCACGACCCGGACGCCCTGCTGCTGCTCTACGCGTCCTCCATCGGCCCGTACATGGACATGGGCGCGCACGCCCGGGCCGCCCAGGCCGCCGAACTCGCCCTGTCACTGGCCCCGCAGGTCTCCGACCCGGCCCTCGTCGCCGGAATGCACCGCAGCGTGGCGCGCACCCTGCTCGCCGAGGGGCGGATCGCCGAGGCCGACGCCTCGCTCGCCAAGGCGCAGGACCTCTACCAGCAATTGCAGACCCGTACCGAGCTGGCCCACTGCCACTGGATGCGCGGCTATGTGCAGGCCCAGAACGGCGACCTGGAGGCCGCCGAGCGCGAGCTGCGCACCGCCCGCGAGATGCTCGCCGCCCGCAGCGCCGCCCTGTACACCGCACAGGTCGAGGTCGAACTGGCCGATGTGCTGCGCCGACGGGGGAAGCGCGACGAGGCGGTGGCCCTGCTGTCCCGGCTGCTGGAGCTCGGTGCGGGCCTCGGCGACGGACGCGGCGCCGTCCACGCCGCGGGCGCCCGCCGGCTGCTGGGGCTGATCGCCGAGGAGGGGGGCGCGGACGAGCGCGCCGAGGAGCACTACGTGCTGGCGCTGGCCCTGCTGGAGCGCAGTGGGGCGGCGGGTGATCTGGCCGATCTGTGCCGGCTGCTGGGCGATCTGCTGCGGCGTACGGGCCGTACGGAGGCCGCGCTCGACGCGTACCGTACCGGCCTCGGCCATCGGGCGGCGCCGGGCACGACGACGCTCGGCCCGGCTCCCGCGGCGCCGCCGTTCCGCGGCGCCTGGTGACGTGCTATCTGGGCGTGGTGGGGCTGCACACGTCGGGCGAGCAGTTCTGGGGCTGGCACGACTGGGAGCACAGCAGGGGCTCGCACGGGCAGGACAGGTCGGGGTTGCAGGACTGGGGGCATTCCCTGGCGCTGCTCTGCCACACCGTGTCGTGGATCTCCCGGCGGATCCGCGCCAGCTCGTCGCCGTTCACGATCTCGTCGAGGGTCTGGTGCAGGATGTCGCCGACCGGCCAGTTCCGTGCCATGACGCAAGGGAAGACCCGTCCGTCCGGTGCGACGGCGAGGCTGCCCTTCCAGCAGTGCCCGCACAGGCTGGAGAGGTTCGCCTCCTGCCCGAGGAGTTCCCGGCCCCGTCCGAACTGCCGTACCTCGGACGCCCGTACCTGTCCGTCGACACCGAGGTCCATCAGGTACCGCCGGGTGCGTTCCACGGCGTCTGCGTCCTCGTTCACCGCGATCACGCCCACTCGCGTGGGGACCTTGTGCTCGATGAGCCGCCGAAGGTTGGCGACGGTGCGCCGGTGACTGCCGCGGACGGTGGTGACGGCGTCGTGCGCGACGGGGTCGTCGGAGTAGACGGAGGTCGCGAAGTGCACTCCGTTCTCGACCGAGAACGCCAGGGTCTCGTCGTCGAGCCGGGTGAGATTGCTGAACACCTCGACGAAGTCGAAGCCGCACTCCACGCTACAGCGCAGCAGGCGCCGGAAGTCCGGGTTGAGCTGGGGCTCTCCGCCGATCAGCTGGACGCGGCGGCAGCCCAGGTCGTAGGCCTGGCTCAGCACGGATTCGTAGTCCTCGGCGGTGAGGACGTCCTGGTCGCCGCTGAGCGGATGCGACTCGGTGTAGCAGTGGACGCACTGCAGATTGCAGCGGTTGGTCAGTTCGAGCCAGAGGAAGTTCAGGACTCCGTCGACGTCGTCGAGCGCCGGGGGCGTCCCCGGCTGTGTCTCCGTGGCGTGCACGTGATGCCCTTCCGCCGCTGATGAGCTCAGTCCCACAGGGCCGTCCCCTCCTGATCCGGAATCGGCATCAGGAGCAGTTCGCCTCGCCAGTCAACCGGGGTCATGGTGAGGACCATCGAGAACGCGCGCCCGCCCCGGGCCTGGAACTCCCAGGCCTGGCCGATGGTGAACCACACATCGCCGTCAGGTGTCGTCCTCGCCCGGACGGCGAATTGCGGGGGGCCGGATATGTCCGGCGGAAGATCCTTGTCGTCCTGGGGCACAGCTGCTCACCATCCTTGCCCTGCGGCGCCTGATTGCGGTCCCAGATTCGCATCATTCACATTGCACCGATATCGGACTCGTCCGATCGGGGAGGACGCCGGGCCGGGCGGCGCCGGATACGGCCACCCCGGGCCGCCCGGCGCCTCCGCGCCCGGGGACTCAGCCGGCCAGGACCGGGTAGTGCACCGAGACGGCGGACCGGCCCGAGGCGAAGCAGGGCTGCTGAGGCCTCAGCCCGCCAGGACCTCCAGGACGCGGTCCACGTCGGCCGCGGTGTTGTAGAGGTGGAAGGACACCCGCAGGTTGCCCGCACGGGCCGCGGTGATGACGCCGGCCGCGGCCAGCTCGGGCTCGCGGTCCGCCAGGCCCGGCACCGAGACGCTCGTCGAGCCGGGCGCGGGCACCGGCCGGTGGCCGAGGGAGAGCAGGCCCTCCCGGTAGCGGTCGGCGAGCGCGGTGTTGTGGGCGTGAACGGCCTCGATGCCGATCTCCTCGAGCAGCGCGAGCGACTGCTCGGCCGCGTGGTACGCGTAGAAGGACACCGGCTCGTCGTAGCGGCGGGCGGATGCGGCGAAGACCTCGACCGGGCCGTAGGTGCTGTTCCACCTGTCCTCGGCGCCGACCCAGGTCCCGTGCAGCGGCGCCATGGTCTCCTGAGCCTCCTCTGAGACGGTCAGGAAGGACACGCCTCGCGGACACATCAGGTACTTGTAGCCCGCGGTCACCGTGAAGTCGTACAGACCCGCGTCCATCGGCAGCCAGCCCGCCGACTGGCAGGCGTCGACGAGCGTACGGGCCCCGTGCGCGGCCGCCGCGGCCCGTACCGCCGCCAGGTCGGCCAGCCGGCCGTCCGCCGACTGCGCGGCGGAGGTGGCGACCAGCGCGGTGCCGGGCCGCACCGCCTCGGCCAGCTCCTCCAGCGGCGCGTACCGCACCTTGAGATCGCCGCGGACCGTGAACGGCGTGATCACCGAGCTGAACTCGCCCTCGGTGATGAGGACTTCGGCGCCCGGCGGCAGCGAGGAGGCGATCAGCGCGACATGCACGGCCACCGAGCCGCCGGTGGCCACCCGCCCTGCGTCCACTCCGACGAGCCGGGCGAAGGACGCGCGGGCCGCGTCCACCTTCTCGAAGCTGCCCGGCCCGCCACGCACCCCGGCGGCGTTCTCGTCGGCCAGCGCTTTCACGGCCTCGAGCGCCCGCCGGGGCAGCAGCCCCGCGGTCGAGGTGTTCAGGTACGTCGACTGCGGCGCGAACTCGTCGGCCGCCGGATTGCCCAAGTTCTCCATGAGATCACTCTGGATGCCGCGCCGATTCCCTGTCCATCACGAATTTCTGAGGTGAACTTCCAAGCAGTGCTTATGCGTTGCCGTCGGCCTGCGGAACGTCGCACGCCCCGTCCGGACCGCAGGCGTCCGCGTCGACGGCCACCGTGGTCAGCACCCGGCCCTGCCAGGCCTGCTCCAGCGCCTGGGTGAAGACCTCGGCGGGCTGGCCGCCCGAGATGCCGTAGCGGCGGTCGAAGACGAAGAACGGCACCGCGTTCGCGCCCAGCTCGGCGGCCTCGCGCTCGTCGGCGCGCACCTCGTCGGCGTAGGCGTCGTCGTCGGCCAGCACGGCGCGGGCCTCGTCCGCGTCGAGTCCCGCCTCGACGGCAAGCTCCACCAGCACCTCGGCGTCGAAGACGGACCGCTCCTCGGCGAAGTTGGCGCGGTAGGCGAGGTCGAGCAGCTGCTCCTGGCGGCCGCGGGCCTTCGCCAGGTGCAGCAGCCGGTGGATGTCGAAGGTGTTGCCGTGGTCACGTCCCTCGGTGCGGTAACCGAGGCCCTCGGCACGCGCGTTGGAGGCGACGTGCTCCTCCATGGCCCGCGCCTCGTCCAGCGTGCGCCCGTACTTCTGCGCGAGCATGTCGATCACCGGGGCGGTGTCGCCCTTGGCGCTGTTCGGGTCGAGTTCGAAGGAGCGGTGCACCACCTCGATCTCGTCGCGGTGGGCGAAGGCCGCCAGGCCCTTCTCGAAGCGGGCCTTGCCGATGTAGCACCACGGGCAGGCGATGTCGCTCCAGATCTCGACGCGCATGTCTGTCTTCTTCTCCAGGGGTCGTACGGCGGGATCTCCGCCTTCGGGCGACAACGCGCCCCCGCGGTGGCGCATTCCCCGGGAAAAGGAACGGCCCCGGGCCGGAGCGCGGGGGGCCGTGCCGACCTGAGCTGGTCAGGACGCGGGAGACACCCCCACCCCGGCCTGAAGGCCGGGGCATCCTCCGGTTCATCTGGTGACGCCCGTGACTTACGCCCCCGGCGGATCCGGGACTGTCAGCCGCAGTGCGAGGTGGGTGCCCAGGCGCGGTATCCCGGGGTCGGGCCGCCAGCCGTGGCGGGCGTAGAAGGCCCGGGCGCGCACATTGTGCTCGTAGACGCCGAGCCGGGCGGTGCGCACGCCCGCGCGCTGCCAGGCGGTCACGCAGGCCGTGTGCAGCGCGGTGCCGACGCCGCGGCTCCAGTGGGCGGGGTGTACATGGAGCTGGGTCAGACTGGCCTGGCCTGCCCGCAGGCGGTACGAGGCGGCGCCGACGACCAGGCCGTCCAGCTCGGCACACAGGACGGCGCCCTCGGTGCGGTCGCGGTCGATGGCGCGGGCCCAGCCCTCGCAAGTACCGGCCGGCTCGGCCGCCTCCGGGACCCGGCGCCGGTAGTAGGTGGCGCGTGCCGCGGCATGCAGGGCGGCGATGGCGTCGAGGTCCCGGACGGTGGCGTGACGGATCATCCTGCGAGCCTGCGGCAGGAGAAGAGGGCACTCAAGCATGTCCGGCATGTGCAGGACGGACGTGCCGGGCCACCCGGTGTCGCGGGTGGCCCGGATTCCGTGTCAGCGCTCCAGGCGGCCGTTGATGCGGCGCGGCAGGCCGAGGGGGTTGTCGTCGCGCAGCTCCGGGGGCAGGAGGGCGGCGGGCGTCGACTGGTAGGTGACGGGGCGGAGCCAGCGTTCGATCGCCGTGCCGCCCACCGAGGTGGAGGTGGAGGTGGTGGCCGGGTAGGGGCCGCCGTGGTGCTGGGCGGGGGCGACGGCAACGCCGGTGGGCCAGCCGCCGACGAGGACCCGGCCGGCCAGCCGGCTGAGCGCGGCGAGCAGTCCGGTCCCCCGGCCGTCGGCGCCCTCGGCCTCGGCGGTGGAGAGCTGGACGGTGGCGGTGAGGTTGCCGGGGAGGCGGGAGAGGACGGCGGTGATCTCCGAGTCCTCCTCGTAGCGGGCGACGACGGTGACCGGGCCGAAGCACTCCTCCAGCAGGAGGTCGTGCGGGCCTTCGGCGGCCAGCGGACGGGCCGGTACGGTCAGGAAGCCGGGCCGCACGGTGTGATCGCCGTCCGCGCCCGGGGCGACGGGAGCGTCCACGTCCGGCAGTGCGGCCCGCTCCGCGGTGCCGGCCACGAAGGCGTCACGCATGCGGTGGTCGAGCATGACACCGGCACCGGCGGCGGCGAGGGTCTCGGTCAGGGTCTTGACCAGGGTGTCACCGGCCGCCCCCGAGGGGACCAGGACGAAGCCCGGCTTGGTGCAGAACTGGCCGACGCCCAGCGTCATCGAGCCCGCGAGCCCGGCGCCCAGTTCCTCGGCGCGTTCGGCGGCGGCCGCTTCGGTGACCACGACCGGGTTGAGCGAGCCGAGTTCGCCGTGGAAGGGGATGGGTACGGGCCGGGCGGCCGCGGCGTCGTGGAGGGCGCGCCCGCCGCGTACCGAACCGGTGAAGCCGGCGGCGGCGACCAGCGGGTGCCGGATCAGTTCGACGCCCGCGTCGAAGCCGTGGACAAGGCGGACGACGTCCTCCGGCAGACCGGCCTGAGCAGCCGCGCGGCGCAGCAGTCCGGCACACAGCTCCGAGGTGGCCGGGTGCGCCGGGTGGGCCTTGATGACGACCGGGCAGCCCGCGGCGAGGGCGCTCGCGGTGTCCCCGCCGGGTACGGAGAAGGCGAGCGGGAAGTTGCTCGCGGCGTAGACGGCGACGACGCCGAGCGGCACCTTCCAGCGGCGCAGGTCGGGCCAGGGCGGGGTCTGCGCGGCGTCGGCGTGGTCGATGCGTACGTCGAGGAAGGAGCCCTCTTCGACGACGTCCGCGAAGGCCCGCAGCTGGCCGGTGGTACGGGCGAGTTCGCCGGTGAGCCGGACCGGGCCGAGGGCGGTCTCGGCGTCGGCGGCGGCCACGATCTCGTCGGCGGCCGCGTCCAGGAGGTCGGCCGCGGTGCGCAGCAGGGCGGTGCGTACGGCCCGGTCGGCGAGGGCGTCACAGGCGGCGTGCGCGGCCCGTACCGCCTCGTCCACGTCCCGGGCCGTGGCCTCCGCCGCGATCTCCTCGCGCGGCTTCCCGGTTCGGGGATCGACACTCCAGACTGGTGCTGCCACCGCGACGCCTCCCAGCGACTGTGCAGAATTGTTCAGTCTTCTGAACAAGATTCCTGATCGTGAATATGCTGGCGACTCTATAAACGCGCGTTTGAAGGGGTCAAGGGCATGTCTGCTGCTCAGACAGGCGGGGAGACCGGCGGCGCACCGGTCAAGTCCGCCGTGCGGACCGTGGAACTGCTCGAGTTCTTCGCCGGACGCCCCGGCATGCACTCGCTCACCGCCGTCCAGGACGCCGTCGGCTACCCCAAGTCCAGCCTCTACATGCTGCTGCGCACCCTGGTGGAGCTCGGCTGGGTGGAGACCGACGCGACCGGCACGCGCTACGGCATCGGCGTACGGGCCCTGCTGGTCGGCACCTCGTACATCGACGGCGACGAGGTCGTCGCCGCCGCCCGCCCCACCCTGGACCGGCTCTCCGACGACACCACCGAGTCCGTCCACCTCGCCCGGCTCGACGGCACCGATGTCGTCTGTCTCGCCACCCGCCGGTCCCAGCACCATCTGCGCCCCTTCACCCGGGTCGGCCGCCGGCTGCCCGCCCACTCCACCGCCCTCGGCAAGGCGCTGCTGGCCACCCGCACCGACGAACAGGTCCGCGCGCTGCTGCCGGAGAAGCTGCGCCGGCTCACCGAACACACCGTCACCGACCGGGAGCGGCTCATCGAGGAACTGAGCCTCGTCCGCGAGCAGGGCTACGCCGTCGACCGCGAGGAGAACACCCTCGGTCTGCGCTGCTTCGGCGTCGCGGTCCCCTACCGCACCCCGGCCCGTGACGCCCTCAGCTGCTCGGTGCCGGCGGCCCGGCTCACCCCCGCCCACGAGCAGCTCGTCAAGGACGCGCTCCTCGACGCCCGCGACCGGCTGACGACTGCCGCACGGAGGTTCTGATGAATGTCTCGCTGCGTGAGGTCGAGCAGTCCGACCTGCCCGTCCTCTTCGCCCTGCTGCAGGACCCCGAGGCGGCCCGGATGGCCGCCTTCACCCCCGAAAACCCTGCCGACCGGGCACGCTTCGACGCGTACTGGGCGCGGATCCTGACCTCCGACGACATCAACCGGACCGTGCTCGTCGACGGCGCGGTGGCCGGGCACGCGGCGGTGTACGGGCCGTCGGGCGAACGCGAGGTCACCTACTGGATCGACCGCGCCCACTGGGGCCGCGGCGTGGCCACCACCGCCCTGCGCGCACTGCTCCGGCTCGTCCCCGAACGGCCGTTGTACGCCCGCGCCGCCGCCGACAACACCGGGTCCGTCCGGGTCCTGGAGAAGTGCGGTTTCCGGGTCACCGAACACACCAGGGGTTTTGCGAACGCCCGGGGCGCGGAGATCGACGAAGTGGTCCTCACCCTGGAGGACTGAGCGTCTCCCCCGTACGGCCGAGCCGGATCGTAGGAGCGCAGGACGTCCCGGGGGCGGGCGGCCGGAAGGCTGAGTGCCATGGCACAGACACCGCTCGCCCCCTCTCCCCTCCCCGCCGCGCCGGTACGACCCGGCCGGGCCCGTCGGGTGCTGCGCGCCCTCGCCGTCGTCTCCTGCGTCCCCTACCTCTCCCTCAAGATCGCCTGGGTGGCGGGCAGCCGGATCGGCATCCCCGAGGGCAGCGCCCTGCTGGAGAAGCGGGCCCTGTACGCCGTCGCCAACAGTGTGACGATCCTGATGGACGCGACCGTGATCGTCCTCGCCCTGCTGCTCACCCAGGCCTGGGGGCGGCGCGTGGCCTCCTGGCTGCTCGCCTTCCCCATGTGGGTGGCGACCGGACTGCTGGCGCCGATCATGCTCGGCTTCCCGCTCCAACTGGTGGCGGCCGCCTTCGCCGGCGGCCCCGACGCGCAGGACGGGACGCGTGAACCCTTCCTCGACGACTGGGTGTTCGACGTCGTCTACGGCGGCTTCATCATGCAGGGCATCGCCCTCGGCACGCTGTTCGTGCTGTACGCCCGGGAACGCTGGGGCGGGCTGTGGCAGGGCAGGGTGTGGGAGCTGCCGCCCGTGGTGAGCGGCCCGCGCACGAAGGCGGTCGCCGTGGCTGCGGCACTCCTCGCGCTGTTCCCCGCGGCCCTGCATCTGATGTGGGCCCTCGGCTCGACGACCGGGCTCCCCGCGAAGGCCGCCGAGCAGCGCGACACCGACATGTACCTGCTCGAAGGAACCCGCGTCTTCTTCGTGGCCGCGGCCGTCACCGGTGTGCTGATGCTCGTCCTCCGCCTCGGCCGGGCACTGAAGGTGAAGGCGGTGCTCGGCACGGCCTGGGTGGGCTCCGGTGCCGTGGGCTGCTGGGGCGGCTGGATGCTGATGGCGTCGCTGCTGCCCGAGGACGATCCGGCCAAGCGGGCCACGGGGCTGCTCGTACTGACCTACTCTGTCGAAATGATCACCGGGTTCCTGTTGGCCGGCTGTGTCGTCTCCTTCCTGCGGCGGCGTAGCGCGTGAGCACGCTGGTACGGGCGCTGCTCGGGGCCCGGGCCCGGCGGCGCTGGATCCATCTGATCCTCGGCGGCGCGCTGTTGATGCCGTACTGGCTGCTCGGCACAGTGGCGCTGACCGTGGCCGGCGATGTCTTCCGCAGCACGGCCCTCCAGTTCGCCGCGTACGGACTCGCTCTGCCGATGGCCGCCGTCTCCGCCCTCTTCCCGCTCACCCGGCCGCTGTCGGCGGCAGCGGTGCGCGCCCTGTGCGGGGTGCCGGAGGGCCGGCTGGCCGAGGGGCCGGCCAGGACCCCGGAGGCCAGGGCCCGGGTCTCGGCCTGGTGGACGCTGCATCTGGGCCTGGGCGCGCTGATCAGCGGGGCGACGCTGGCGCTGCCGCCGTTCGCGCTGTCGCTGATGGTGTTGCCGTTCTCGGCCGGGCTCCGGAACTCCGGGCTCAACGCGTTCCGGGGGCCGGACCGCACCTGGGTGCTGTGGGTCGCTCCGCCCTCCGGGCTGCTGATGCTGCTCGCCCTGGCGGCCTGCGCCGCGGCGGCCGGGGCGCTGCTGGCCCGCGTCGCGCCGCTCCTGCTCGGACCGGCCCCCGCGGACCGGCTGGCCGCGGCCGAGCGGCGGGCCGCCGAGCTGGCGGTGCGCAACCGGCTCGCCCGCGAGCTGCACGACTCGGTGGGCCACGCACTGAGCGCGGTCACCCTCCAGGCGAGCGCGGCCCGTAAAGTCCTTGACGCGGATGTGGAGTTCGTACGCGAGGCACTGGCGGCGATCGAGGAGACCACGCGGCGCACGGTCGCCGAACTCGACTCCGTACTGGGCCTGTTGCGCCAGGACGAGAACGACCCCGACCTGCCTGCCCCGGCCCTCGACGCGCTGGACGGGCTGCTCGCCCGTACCGGCCTGGACGTCTCGTTCCGTACGACAGGAGACCCGGCCTCTGTCCCGGAGACCGTCTCGCGCGAGGCCTACCGGATCGTGCAGGAGGGCCTGAGCAATGTGCTGCGGCACTGCGGAACGTCACCGGTCACGCTGAGCATCGCCGTCACCGGCGAGGAGTTGGAGATCACCATGGAGAATCCGCTGCCCGCCGCGCCCCCTTGCCGGTCGCACTCCGCCTCGACTCCGCTTCGGCCGAGTGCCCCTCCCTCGTTCCTCGACCGGGACCCTCAACCTCCGCCGCATCTCGGCTGCGCCGCGCCCCCTTGCCGGTCGCGCTCCGCCTCGACTCCGCTTCGGCCGAGTGCCCCTCCCTCGTTCCTCGACCGGGACCCTCAACCTCCGCCGCATCTCGGCTGCGCCGCGCCCCCTTGCCGGTCGCACTCCGCCTCGACTCCGCTTCGGCCGAGTGCCCCTCCCTCGTTCCTCGACCGGGACCCTCAACCTCCGCTGCATCTCGGCTGCGCCGCGCCCCCTTGCCGGTCGCACTCCGCCTCGACTCCGCTTCGGCCGAGTGCCCCTCCCTCGTTCCTCGACCGGGACCCTCAACCTCCGCTGCATCTCGGCTGCGCCGCTCCACCACCGGTACGGCCCGGCGGCGGCCGCGGCCTGCGTGGCATAGCCGAACGCGCCGCCCTGCTCGGCGGAAAGGCCCAGGCCGGGCCCAAGGACGGCGTATGGCGGCTGACCGCCGTGCTGCCGCTGGGCGGTGCGCGATGAGCGACACGGTCCGGGTCGTCCTCGCCGACGACGAGCGAATGGTCCGTACAGCCCTGCGCGTCATCCTCGACGCCGAGCCCGATCTGGAGGTCGTCGGCGAGGCGGCGACGGGCACGGAGGCGGTTTCGGTGGTGCGGGAGCTGCGGCCCGAGGTGGTGCTGATGGACGTACGGATGCCGGAGATCGACGGCATCCGGGCCACCGAGCGGATCCTGGGCTCGATGCCGGAGCCGCCCCGTATCGTCGTCGTCACCACCTTCGAGAACGACTCCTACGTCTACGACGCGCTGCGCGTCGGCGCCTCCGGCTTCCTCCTGAAGCGCGCCGCCGCGGAGGAACTCGTCCAGGCGGTCCGGCTGGTCGCCCGCAGCGACTCACTGCTCTTCCCCGCCGCCGTACGCGCCCTCGCCGCAGAACACGCCGCCCGCCGGCCCGCCGCTCCCCCGCCCTGGGCAACCCGCCTCACCGAACGCGAGGCGGACGTCCTGCGGCTGATGGCGACGGGTCTGACCAATGCGGAGATCGCCGGGCGGATGGGGGTCGGCGCGGCAACCGTCAAGACGCATGTGGCGTCGGTGCTGGCGAAGACGGGCGCGCGCGACCGCACGCAGGCGGTGATCGCGGCATACGAGTCGGGGTTCATCGCCCCGGGGTGACACCGGCCGGTCAGAGGCCCAGCATCTCGCGCAGCCCGCGCTGCCGGGGCACGGCCTCGGCGGGCTGCAGTTCGTGCACGTACTCCTGTGTGTGCACCAGCTCGGCCGCGGTGACCCGGAAGTGCCAGTTGTCCGTTCCGAGCCGGACGACGGTCAGCCACGAGCCTTCGGCGACGCGGTAGACCGCCCGCCCGGGAGTACCGGGCCGGCCCTCGGCCCCACTCGGGACACGGCTGCGGGCCAGCTGCTCGGCCACGGCCACGGCGTGCTCCCTGCCGCCGTCGACCGGCCGGCTGCCGATCACCTGCCAGCGGGGGATGGCTGCGTAACCGTCGCCCGCGGGCTCGCGGGACTCGACGTTCTCCTCGACCAGGATGTACCAGGAACCTTCGGTTGTCATGGTATGAACCTATCGCCCCACGATGTCGACACTGCCACACTTCTTGAGATCCTCAGCGACATCGTCCCGGTCCGAGCAGGGCGCGGTACCGCGAACGGTCAGCCTTGACCGGATGTTGACGTCTCGTCGGTCACAGCTGCGGAGATCGAGGCGTCCTGGGGTGAGGCAGAAGGAAGGCGAGCAGGACGGACACGGTATTCGAATACTCGCCCCAACTATCACATCAGCCCGAGGAGTTCAGTTCGGTGCGGCCGCCGCCCGCCTCGAAAAACACTGCATTCAAGGGCGATCAAGGACCAAGCACCCTCCCAGGTCAACCGAACGATGGACACGACCCCGAGCCGGTGCACGGCTTAGTCTCTGCGCTGACCGCCTGAAATGAACCAGAGGTGAGGCGCGGATGAGGATTGGGCAGCCCGGAGGGGCGGCGCGCGCCATGCCGCCGATGCTGCGGCATGCACTGAACGGCTTGTTCGTCTCCTCGCTCGTCGCTGCTCTCCTGGTCGTGATCGGTCCGGGCACGGCTGTGTCGAGCCAGGACACGTCCGTCGTGGCCGCCCTGTCCGTGCTCCTCGCCGCCACGTACGCGGTGGGATTCGCCGGCCCTGCCAGGCCTGCCGACTCTCGACGTCGCGAGGAACCCACCGAGTCCGTCGACACGACCGGAGGGAACCCGGGCCGTGCGCTGCGCTGGCTCGGCGCGCTGACCACGGTATGGGCCTGTCTCATGGCGTTCAGTGCGGAGTTCGGCTGGCTGGGGTTCCCGCTGTTCGCACTGTATGTCCTGCTCCTGCCGCCGCGGCTGGCGGTCGTGGCCGTCGCTGTGGGGACCGCCATCGTGGTCGCCGCCAAGGGAGCGGAGGCCGGCACGCTGGGGATCCCCCAGTTGGCCGGCCCCCTGCTGGGCGCGCTGGTCTCCACACTCCCGGTGCTCGGGTACCAGTCGCTGTACCGGGAGAGCCAGGCCCGCAAGGCGCTCATCGCTGAGCTGATCGTCACCCGGGAGGCGCTGGCGGAGTCACAGCGGGAGGCCGGCCGGCTCGCCGAACGCCAGCGGCTGGCCCGGGAGATACACGACACGGTCGCGCAGGGCCTCTCGAGCGTGATCATGCTGTTGCGCGCCACCTACGCCGCGCTGCCGCCGGACGCGTCCCTGGCGCAGGAGCGGACCACCGCGGCCACCGAGGTCGCCACGGCGAACCTCGCCGAGTGCCGGCGCTTCCTGTACGAACTGAGCCCGCCGCCCCTGGTCGAGACGCCCCTGCCCGAGGCGTTGCGCCGACTGGTCGACCGGAGTGCCGAGGACGGTCTCAGCACCGCTTTCCATCTGCACGGGGAGCCGTACCCGCTGGGTGCCGAGTGCGATGTGGCGCTGCTGCGGGTGACCCAGGAGGCGCTGGCCAATGTGCGCGGGCACGCGCACGCCGAGAGGTGCGTGGTGAGCCTGTGCTACCTGGACGACCGGGTGACGCTCGATGTCTTCGACGACGGCAAGGGCTTCGATCCGGAACTGCCCCCACAGGACTCCCGTGGCGGCTTCGGGCTCTTCGGGATGCGCCAGCGGATAGAGGAGCTGGACGGCGCGCTCACCGTCGAGTCCGCGATCGGCGAGGGAACAGCGGTCGCCGCCAGTCTGCCGATTCCGAATGGGGTGACATCATGACCGCGCCGCAGACCGCCTCCGTCGCGCAGGTGCGCGTGCTGATCGTCGACGACCACCCGGTCGTGCGCCGTGGCCTGCGTGCGCTGCTCGATGACGTGCCCGAGGTCGTGGTGGCCGGTGAGGCGGGGGACGGCGCCGAGGCGCTGCGCATGGTCGCCGGGCCGACGGAGGTCGACGTGGTCCTCATGGACCTGCGCATGGGCGGCGGTTCCGACGATGTGTCAGGCGTCGCCACCGATGCGACCGGCAGCAGGCGAGGCGTCGAGCGCATGGACGGTGTCGAGGCCACCCGCCGGATCAGGGCCCTGCCGGCCCCGCCCCGGGTACTGGTCCTCACCACCTACAGAACCGACGCCGAGATCCTTGCCGCCGTCGAGGCGGGTGCGACCGGTTACCTGCTCAAGGACGCGCCGGTCGAGGAGCTGATCTCCGCGGTGCACGCTGTCGCGGCCGGCGAGACCGTGCTGGCTCCGCCCGTCGCCACTCGGCTGCTCGGCCGCATGCGGGCACCGCAGTCCGCACTGACCCCACGCGAGACAGAGATTCTCGTCCTGCTCGCGAAGGGACTGTCGAACCGGCAGGTGTCACGCGCGCTGTTCATCAGCGAGGCAACGGTGAAGACCCACCTGGTCCGTGTCTTCGCCAAGCTCGGTGTGGACAGCCGCACCGGCGCCGTGACGGCGGCACTGGGCCGTGGCCTGATTCCCGAACCGCTGCCTGGCCCCGCGTTACCACCCGTACGACCGAATCCCGCGGACCCGCCCAACGCGTCCGCCCCGCCCGACCGACCCGAGTTTCCGGATCCCACAGCGCAACGAGGTTCCCGTGCCTGACATACCGGCGGCGCACGGCCGCCGCCAGGGGCGCACCAACTGTTGGGCTCCCCGATGGAGAAGTCTCACTCGAGCGACCCGCAGCGTGGAAGGGCTCCTGAGCGCCTACGACCAGCGCCGCCGGACCTGGATTCGCTTCACCACCGGGCTGAAGCCCGATGCAGTGCGAATAGACCCGGTAGCGGCTGGGTCGAACAGCACAGGCCCCTCGGCGAGGGCCGGATCAGACCTTGATCACGGTGACCCGTGGGCCGCACAGCGCGGCCAGGTCCTCGGGATCCGAGGTGAGGATCGTGACGGGGCCGGGGGCGGCGAGTGCGGTGGCGCTGAGCATGGCGTCGATGGCGGACTTGTGGCCGTGCAGGCCGGTGTCGGCAAGGAGGGCGGCGGCGTGGCGGGCGATGGGGTCGGTGACCGGCTCGACGACCAGGCGGGACAGCGTCCACTCCAGGGCCGGGCGGTTGATCCGAGGGTGGACCACCTCCACCAGGGTGGCCGCGGACGTGATCACCCGCAGGTCGTCTGCGCGGGCCAGGGCGAGCCAGCCGGTGACCGTGCGGTCGCGCAGAACGGCCTTGGCAAGCCCCTCACTGTCCAGGACCAGCGTGCCGCCGGGAATGGCGGGGGAGCGGCTCACGCGGCATCCGCCCCGCCCTGCGTTTGCTGTCGGCGCGCCTGCCGGAGCTGGTCCCGCAGGGCCTGGATCTCCTCGTCCGTGACCGGGCCGTGCTCGGCCTCGGCGACGGTGATGAGTTCGTTGAGGTTGTCGCGCTCGATCTGACGAGCGACCGCGGCGGCGACGTAGGCGGACAGGCCGGAGGGACCGCTGCGGGCCTTGGCGGCTTCGGCGATGTCGCGCGGCATGGTGATCGAGAACTTGCCGGTAGGCTCACTCATGCTACCTATCCTACTCATAGTCCTCCCACCAAATCGGGCTCGAAGGTCGGATCTCTCACGTGGAGAAGGTGCGGGCATTGTGTGCACGGCGGCGACGCCCATGTGCTCCTGGATCGCTCCACCATCCAGCCCGCTCTGGGACCACGCCGGATGTGAGGCTGGGGCAAGTGACACAGAGGTCTCGGCCCCCGGGCGGGCGCGATGGCAGCACAAACCTCAGCCCCGGAAATCCACAGTGATCGCCTGCTGCACCACGCCTTTGAACGTGGCCTACCCCCCTGCCACCCCGCCTTGTAACCTCTGATCATATTGTTCACGGAAGATGGCGGTTCGGCATGCCGTCGTCTGTCTCCTACGGTGGGGCGAATGTCTACCAGCGATTCCGACACACGCGACCTGCCTGCGAGCGCAGCACCCGGCTTGGTCGGACGCGAGCGCGAACTCGCCGCCTTGAGAGCGGCGTTGTCCGACCCGCCGGTGGTCGTGCTGATCGAGGGCGAGGCCGGGATCGGTAAGAGCCGACTGGTCCAGGAGCTACTCGCGGCGCATGCCCCGGCCCGGCAGCGGGTGCTGCTGGCGACCTGCCCGGCCGTTCGACAGCCTTTTACGCTCGGGCCGGTGGTGGACGCGATCCGACCGGCGACCGAGGACGTCGCCCGGCTCGGCCTGAGCGGGTTGGCGGGAGCGCTCCGGCCGTTGTTCCCCGAGTGGGCATCGGCGTTGCCGCCCACACCCGACCCGGCCGAAGACGCGGCAGCGGCACGACACCGGCTGTTCCGGGCCATCGAGGAGATCCTCGAACGGCTCGAGATCGGGTTGCTCGCGGTTGAGGACGTGCACTGGGCGGATGAGGCCACCCTGGAGTTTCTGCTGTTCCTGGCATCACGTCCGCGACAACAGGTCAGTCTGCTGGTGAGCTACCGCCCGGAGGAAATCGCGCCGGACTCTCTGCTGCTGCGGTTGTCGTCGCGGCAACCGGCGGGGGCGGCGCGGCTGCGGCTGTCGTTGGAGCCGTTGGATGTCCCCGGGACTGCCGCGCTGGTGTCCTCGATGCTGGGTGGGGAGCGGGTTTCCGACGAGTTCGCGACCATCCTGCACGACCGGACCGACGGGCTTCCGCTCGCGGTCGAGGAGTCCGTCCGGCTGATGTGGAACCGCGCTGATATGACCCGGCGGGGTGATTCCTGGGTGCGGCAGCGACTGAGTGAGATCGACGTACCGCCGACAGTGCGGGACGTCGTACTGGAACGCAGCGCACGGCTCGGCCCGGCGGCGCAGGCCGCGTTGCGCGCGGCCGCCGTACTCGCCGACCCCGCCCCCGAGGAGGCCGTCGTCGAGGTGATGGCTCCGGAAGGCGATCCGGCGAGCAGGCTGGCAGGCCTGGCGGAGGCAGTGGGTTCGGGGCTGCTGAGGGAGGACCAGCGCGGGCTGGTCTCGTACCGGCACAAGCTGGCGTGCCGCGCGGTGTACGAGACGATTCCTGTGCCGCAGCGGCGGGCGATGCACCTGCGTGCCGCACACGTTCTCGAAGACACCACCCCGTCCCCGGTCGCCCAGCTCGCGCGCCACTTCCGGGAGGCCGGCGACACGACGGCGTGGTGCCGGTACACGGAACAGTCTGCCGACCTCGCCCTCGCCTCGGGTGACGATGCGACGGCGGTCACTCTGCTGCACGAGCTGCTCACCAACGCCGGCCTGCCGCCCGCCGACGTGGTCCGGCTGACCGGCAAGGTTCCGTTCCATCTGCTCAGCGGGCACGAACGCTACCGCGAACTGATGGACGCCCTTCACCTCGCGCTGGACACCGGCGGGCCGACGCCGAGCGAGGCGGCGGAGATCCGCTTCCACGTCGCCCGGCTGCTGCAGCAGATGGAGGAGTTCGAGCAGTCCCGGATCGAGATGGAACGCGCGCTGCCCGACCTCGGGCACGACCCGGCGAAGTCAGTTCGCGCAATGATGTTTCTCGGCCTGCCGTACGGGACGACGACACCGGCGGCCGAACACCTCAGGTGGCTGCGGCGCGTGGCGCAGGTGCCGGTCTCGATCGCGCCGGTGGACCGGCTGAATATCCGGGTCGGACGGGCGAGTGGGCTTTTGCTGCTCGGTGAGGAGGAGGGGTGGGCCGAGGCGGCATTGATCGCCGATGACGCGTCCACCGCCGCGGAAAGGCAGCAGATCACGGTCGGCCATCAGAACGTCGGGCACATGGCGCTGATCTGGGGGAGGTACCCGGAGGCGAGGCGGGCGCTCACGCTGGCCGCAGGACTGGCCGACACGTATCAGTACCAGAAGCTCCGCAGGAAGGGGCAGGTGACGCTGGCCCAGCTGGACTGGCTCACCGGAGCCTGGGACGGGCTGGCCGACCGGGCCCAGTCGCTGGCCGGTGACGAGGAACTCCTGCAGCCGGTGAGCCGCCTGGCGCCGGCCGTGGTCACCGGCTTGCTGTATGCGGCCCGAGGCGACCAGGACAGAGCGGACGAATGCCTGCGGCGCGTCCTTGAACAGGCGGACCGACATGGCGGTGCGGAGCATTCCGTCGAACCTGCCGGCGCCCTGGCCAGGCTCCGGCTCGGCGCCGGGCGGGTCGACGACGTGCTGCGGTTGACCGACGGGCCGATCCGGTTCCTGGAACGCAAGGGCACGTGGATCTGGGCCACCGAACTCGCCCCGGTCCGGGCCGAGGCACTACTCATGGCCGGCCGCATCGACGAGGCCGGCGACTTGGTCGACGCATTCGCAGCGGGAGTGCGTGGTCGCCGCGCACCTGGGCCGCACGCCGCCTTGTCGACCTGCAGGGCGATCCTGGCCCAGCATCAGGACGATCCCCTCAGCGCCGCCGAACTGTTCGCGCGTGCGGCTGACGCGTGGCAGGGCCTTCCGCAGCCGTACGACGCCCTGCTCAGCCGTGAGCGACAGGCCCGTTGTCTGCTCCGTGCGGACCAGTCCGATGCGGCTCTCTCCCTCCTTACGGAAACCTTCCAGGGGTTGTCCACCCTCGGCGCTCGTGGCGACGCCGAGCGCGTCATGCACACACTGCGTGCATCCGGTGTCGGGGTGAAGCGCCCGTCGTGGCACGGTGGACGACGAAGCTACGGCGATCAACTGTCTCCCCGTGAGCTCGACGTAGTCCGGCTGCTCGTCGGAGGCCGGACCAACCGGGAGATCGCCGGTGCCCTCATCCTGTCGCCGAAGACGGTCGCACGGCACGTGGAGACAGCGATGCGCAAGCTCGAGGTCTCGTCCCGGACGGCGCTGGCCGTGAAGGTCGTCGAAGCCGGCGTCGTCGTCGACAGCTCGGCCGGCGCCTCCCGTTAGGCGGGCGCGGCAGCAAAATTGGGTCATCTGCCCAGTCGTCCGGTGGCCGGTGCGTGAACAACACTCAGCGTCATGGAATCATTACCTCCGATTGCCGCCACTCGTCCCCCCGCGTTCGCACGTCTTGCGCCGCACGGTCACATCTGACGGATCGCCTCGACCGGCCCCGGTTCCCCGACGAGGCCAGGTTCCGGGACGAACCGCGCAGGCCGACCGACCGGTGCCGGGTCACTGCCGCAACAGCGGGACGCGCCGCTCGCCGCTGTACCACCGATCCGCCCGAAGCAACACTGGCGACACCCACCACATACGACGTATATACGACGCGGCGCCGCATCCACGCGACGGCGTGGTTCCGCGCGCCTTCATTCCCCCTCAGAGAATGTCAACGCCTTGATGAGACAGTCACAACCGGCTGAGCCGAACGGATCCTCAGCCAGCCCGGCCAACCCCGTAGCCCACCGGCTGACACGCCGTCCAGTGCGGACAGCCCTGGGGATTCTCACCGCGGCCTGTGTGGCCGGAACACTCACCACCCTCCCGGTCGCCACCGCCGCCGAGACGCCGGCAGCCCAGGCCGCCCAGCCGCAGCAGAACAGCCCCGTTGTCGCCACACACAAGCTCACCCTCGTCACCGGCGAAGTGGTGACGCTGGAGCGTCACGCCGACGGCTTCCAGGCGGCGACGGTCGAGCCCGCGGCCGACGGCACCCCGGCGGCGTTCACCTCCATGAAGGTGGGCGACGAGGTCTACGTCATCCCGGACAAGGCCCAGCCCTACCTCGCCGCGAACGAGCTCGACCGCGAGCTGTTCAACGTCACCAAGCTCGTCGAATACGGCTACGACGACGCACACCGCCCCGCCGTACCCCTGATCGCCACCTACGCAGGCGCGCCCGGCAAGGCCGGCAAGGCGCTCGACCAGGCCGCGCCGGCCGGCTCGGTGAAGAAGGACGAACTGCCCAGCGCCAACGCGGTCGCGCTGCACGCGAGCAAGAAGAAGGCGGCGACCTTCTGGGAGGCCGTCGACGACGACAGCACCGCCACGACGAGCGCACCGAAGCTCGCCGACGGCATCAAGAAGCTCTGGCTCGACAAGCCGGTGCACGTCACTCTGGACCAGAGCGTGCCGCAGATCGGCGCCCCGGACGCCTGGGCGGCCGGCTACGACGGCACCGGCACCAAGGTCGCCATCCTCGACACCGGCATCGACCCCAACCACCCCGATGTGGCAGGGCGGATCAAGAGCGCGCAGAACTTCACCGACGACCCCGACGCGGTCGACCACCACGGCCACGGCACACACGTCGCCTCGACCATCGCCGGCTCCGGTGCCGCCTCGGGCGGCAAGTACAAAGGTGTGGCGCCGGGCGCCGACCTGTACATCGGCAAGGTCCTCAACACGGCCGGTTCGGGCTCCCAGTCGGCGGTCATCGGCGGCATGGAATGGGCGGCGGCCCAGGGCGCGGACGTCATCAGCATGAGCCTGGGCGGTTCGGTCCCCAGCGACGGCACCGACCCGATCAGCCAGGCCGTCAACCAGCTCACCGCGTCCTCCGGGTCGCTGTTCGTCATCGCGGCCGGCAACGATGGCCCGGGCAAGGGCACCGTGGGTTCGCCCGGTGCCGCCGAGGACGCACTGACCGTCGGAGCGGTGTCCAAGCAGGACCAGCTCGCGAACTTCTCCAGCCGCGGCCCGGTCAAGGAAACCTTCGCGGTCAAGCCGGAGATCACCGCACCGGGCGTGGGCATCGTCGCCGCCCGCGCCGCCGGCACCACGATGGGCACCCCCGTCGACGCCAACTACACCTCGGCCAACGGCACCTCGATGGCCACCCCGCACGTGTCCGGCGCCGCGGCGATCCTTGTCCAGCGCCACCCCGACTGGACCGCCGACCGGCTCAAGCAGGTGCTGGTCAGCACCGCCAAGCAGGGCTCGTACAACGCCTACCAGGGCGGTAACGGCCGCGTCGACGTGCCCAAGGCGATCAACGCCACCGTCTACTCCAGCCCCGCCGTCGTCAGCATGGGCAAGAAGTCGGCCGAGAGCGCGCCGGTCACCAAGACGATCAACTACGTCAACACCTCCGCGACGGACACCACGCTGTCGCTCCGCCTGTTCGGCCTCGGGGAGACGGCACCCCCGCCGGACGGCATGTTCACGCTCAGCGCCAACAGCGTGACGGTCCCGGCGAACTCCACCGCGAGCGTGACGGTGACCTACCACCCCGAGCTCGGCGCCGTGGGCGACTACACCGGTACCATCACCGCCACCTCGGCCGACGGCACCGCGATCCGCACCACCGTCGGCGCCACGAAGGACGTGCCCACCGTCGACCTCACCATCAACACGATCGACCGGAACGGAGACCCGGCGTCCGGCGAACTCGTGGTGTTCGACCTGGACAACGGCGTTGTCCGCGAGGTCTTCCCCCAGGGCGGAACCAAGACCATCGCGGTGCCGCAGGGTCGCTACTCCGTCATGGGCTTGGTGTACACGAAGGACAAGGCCACGGGCCTGGCCGTGAGCAACACGCTTGCCGGTGAGCCCGTCGTGGATCTGACGGCGGACCGGACGATCACGATGGACGCCCGGCTGGGCAAGGAAGTCAAGGTCTCGACGCCCAAGGAGTCGCAGTCGAGCCAGCACAAGCTCGGGTACCGCCAGCAGCTGCCCGGCAAGCGCGGGGTCGACTACATGAAGGGTACGTCGAGCCTGTTCGCGAAGCACGCCTATGCGGTGCCCACCGGGCCGGTGACGGACGGCACCTTCGAGTTCAACTTCCAGGACCGCAGGTACTCGCCGGTGATCCGGGCGTCCTATGCCGGGCAGGGAGGCGCGCTCCCGCTCACGCCGGTGCTCTATGCGGCCCAGTTGTACGGCCCCAGCACGCTCCAGGCGGTCAACGCCGGCACGGGACGGCCGGAGGACCTGGCGGGTAAGGCCCTCGATGGCAAGCTCGCGGTCGTCACCCGCGATGCCACCCGGAAGGTTGCCGACCAGATCGCCGCTGTGGCCGGTGCCGGTGCGAAGGCAGCGATCATCGTCAACGACCGGCCCGGCCTCTACGCCACCAGCGTGCCGCGCGTCACCGGCACTGCCATCCCGGCCTGGACCCTCACCCAGGACGAGGGCGCGGTGCTCTTCGGCCGGATGGCCGGCGGTCCCACGCAGATCAACCTGCAGGGCATGGGGAACAACCCCTCCGTGTACAACATCGCGCTGATGGTTCCCGGTGGAATTCCGGCCGACCCCACCGACGCGGTCACCGCGGAGAACTCGGCCGTGGTGAAGTCCCACTACCGCGGCACCAAGGGCACTCTGCTCGGCGACACCACCTCGGCGATCCGCCCGGGAGAAACCTTCATCACCCAGTTCGTGGACTTCCACGACGCGCCGGTGGACCGGGAGGAGTGGTACTCCACCGGCAGCAAGTGGCCGACGATGAAGGACATGGGGTGGTGGCACATGGTCTACCCGGACCGCAAGGACATCATCGCCAGCATGAGGGACCTCGTCCGCAACTACAGCCCGGGCGAGCAGCGCGAGGAGACCTGGCTGGGCGCGGCGAACGGCCCGGCCGGACCGGAGCCCACCCTCGCGTTCCGCGACGGTGACAAGGTCACCCTCAACATGATGGAGATGGGCGACAGCCAGCCCGGACACTACGAATACTTCCAGGGCGACAACGGCACCACGTCGACGGTGCGGCTGTACCAGGACGGCAAGCTCCTCAAGGAGCAGGGCTGGTTCACGCTCACGACGCTGCCGGTCAGCCCTGACCCGGCGACCTACCGGATCACCATGGACACGTCGCACCCGGCGTGGTTCCCGCTGTCCACCAAGGCCAGCACCGCGTGGACCTTCAAGTCCGCCCGGCCGGCGAACGGCAAGGAGGACCTGGCGCTGCTCTGGCCGAAGTACGGCCTGGACCTGGACGCGGAGAACACCACCCCGGGCGGCAACACCTACCACTTCGACCTGTCGTTCGTCCTCCAGAACGGCGCCACCCCGGACATGAACGGGGTCGAGGTGGAGGCGTCCTCCGACGACGGTGCCACCTGGCAGCCCGCGAAGGTCGAGAGCAAGAACAACGGCAGCTACAAGGTGTCCGTGAACAACCCGGCAAAGGGCTACGTGTCCCTGCGCATCAAGGCACAGGACACCAACGGCAGCAAGATCGAGCAGACCCTGATCAAGGCCTACGCCGTTCGCTGACCCTCACAGCAGCCCTTTCCCGACCGCGCTCCTGGCACAAGGCACGCCCTTGCGCCAGGGGCGCACCCGTTGTACCGCCGCTCACATATCTCGCCGGGACGGTCAAAACCAACTACTCATCCCGCGCCTGCCACCAGACCTCGACGCCCTTGAAAGTGCCGGACATACCCGAAAGTTCCCGACGTTCGCACCCACCCGCTTGACTCACTCCACCGTCAGCGCAGCGAACGCGGCTCCGGTGGTTTTTCCTGTCCACGAATCCTTGACGTCCCCTCGCTCGTTGTCCGGCCCATCACTGCGGCGGGTTTGGCGCTCATACGGCCGGCGTCGAAGCGAAATCTGTTGCATTTCCGAACAGTTGAGGATCAAGCACCCACTCAAGTCAATCGAACGATGGACGCGCCCCCAGCCGGTGCACGGCTTAGTCTCTGCGCTAACACCCTGAGGTGAACCGGAAGCGAGGCGCAGATGAGGATTGGGCAGCCCAGAGGGGCGGCACACGCCATGCCTCCGACGCCGCGACTCGCGTTGAACGAATTGCCCGTGTCCTCGCTCGCTCCGGCCCTCGCGGTCGCGATCGATCCGGGAACGACCGTGTCGAAGCAGGACACGTCCATCGTGGCCGACTTGTCCATGCTCTTCACCGCCACGTACACGGCTGGGTGCGGCAATACCGACGGGGTGTCAGGCGCCGTCAAGGACACGTCGGCCGAGGAACTGATCTCCGCGGTACGGGCCACCGCGATCGGCGAGACCGTGCCGGCTCCGCCGGTCGCCACCCGGCTGCTCAGCCTGACTCCCGAACCGCAGCCCGGCCCCACGCCGCCGACCGCACGACCGCATCCCGCGGACCCGCCCAACGCGCCCGACCGGCCCGGTTTTCCGGATCCCACAGCGCAACGAGTTTCCCGTGCCTGACATACCGGCCGCGCACGGCCGCCGCATCAACACGGCGCGCGGTCCACCGTCCTGGTGCTGCTCACCGCTCACACAGGAAAGAGCAGCACAACCACACACCACATATGACGCATATACAACGCATATACGACGCGGCGCCGCATCCACGCGACGGCGTGGTTCCGCGCGCCTTCATTCCCCTTCAGAGAATGTCAACGCCTTGATGAAACAGTCACGACCGGCTGGGCCGACCGAACTCCCAGCCCGCTCAACCACCCCCATAGCCTACCGGCTGACCCGCCGTCCAGTGCGCACGGCCCTGGGGGTTCTCACCGCGGCCTGTGTGGCCGGCACGCTCGTCACCCTGCCGGCCGCCGCCGCGGCAACACCGGCCGAGTCGGTCGCTGAGGCTGCCCAGCCACGGCAGGACGGCCCGGTTGTCGCCACACACAAGCTCACCCTCGTCACCGGCGAAGTGGTGACCCTGGAACGCCACGCCAACGGCTTCCAGGCGGCAACGGTCGCGCCCACGCCTGACGGCACCCCGGCGGCGTTCTCCACCTTGCGGCTGCGCGATGAGCTCTATGTCATCCCTGACAAGGCTCAGCCCTACCTCGCCGCGAACGAGCTCGACCGCGAGCTGTTCAACGTCACCAAGCTCGTCGAGTACGGCTACGACGACGCACACCGCCCCGCCGTACCCCTGATCGCGACCTACGCGGGCGCGCCCGGCAAGGCCGGCAAGGCGCTCGGCCAGGCCGCGCCGGCCGGCTCGGTGAAGAAGGACGAGCTGCCCAGCGCCAACGCGGTCGCGCTGCACGCGAGCAAGAAGAAGGCGGCGACCTTCTGGGAGGCGGTCGACGACGACAGCACCGCCACGACGAGCGCACCGAAGCTCGCCGGCGGCATCAAGAAGCTCTGGCTCGACCGGCCGGTGAACGTGACGCTGGACCGGAGTGTGCCGCAGATCGGCGCACCGACCGCGTGGAAGGCCGGCTACGACGGCACCGGCACCAAGGTGGCCGTCCTCGACACCGGTATCGACCCCAACCACCCTGATGTGGTGGGGCAGGTGAAGAAGACGCAGAACTTCACCGACGACCCCGACGCGGTCGACCACCACGGCCACGGCACGCATGTCGCCTCGACCATCGCCGGCTCGGGTGCCGCGTCGGGCGGCAAGTACAAGGGTGTGGCGCCGGGCGCCGACCTGTACATCGGCAAGGTCCTCAACAGTGCCGGAGTCGGACCCGAGTCGGGGGTCATCGCCGCCATGGAATGGGCGGTGGACCAGGGTGCGGACGTCGTCAGCATGAGCCTGGGTTCGTCGGTCGCCAGTGACGGCACCGACCCGCTGAGCCAGGCCGTCAACCAGCTCACCGCGTCCTCCGGCGCGCTGTTCGTCATCGCGGCCGGCAACGAGGGCTCGGGCAAGTCGACCGTGGGTTCGCCGGGTGCTGCCGACGCCGCGCTGACTGTGGGCGCGGTGTCCAAGTCGGAGCTGCTCGCGGGCTTCTCCAGCCGTGGCCCGCGCAAGCGTGACTTCGCGGTCAAGCCGGAGATCACCGCACCGGGCGTGGGCATCGTCGCCGCGCGCGCCGCCGGAACCACGATGGGCGCCCCCGTCGACGGCAACTACACCTCGGCCAACGGCACCTCGATGGCCACCCCGCACGTGGCCGGCGCCGCGGCGATCCTCGCCCAGCGCCACCCCGACTGGACCGCCGACCGGCTCAAGCAGGTGCTGGTCAGCACCGCCAAGCAGGGCGCGTACACCGCCTACCAGCAGGGCGGCGGCCGGGTCGACGTGCCCAAGGCGATCGACGCCACCGTCTACTCCAGCCCCGCCGTCGTCAGCATGGGCAAGTCGACGGCCGAGAGCGCGCCGGGCACCAAGACGGTCAGCTACGTCAACACCTCCGCAACGGACACCACGCTGTCGCTCCGCCTGGCCGCCTCCGGGGAGACCGGGCCCGCACCGGACGGCACGTTCACGCTCAGCGCGACCAGCGTGACGGTCCCGGCGAACTCCACCGCGAGCGTGACGGTGACCTACCACCCCGAACTCTGCGCCCTGGGCGACTACACGGGTGTCGTCACCGCCACCGCGGCCGACGGCACCGCGATCCACACCACCGTCGGCGCGACGAAGGGGGTGCCCACCGTCGACCTCACCGTCAACGCGATCGACCGGAACGGAAACCCGGCGCAGAACGCCGACGTGACCGTGTTCGACCTGGACCAGGACGAGGTCATCCAGCCCTACCTCCAGGACGGAACGACGACCGTCGCAGTGCCGCTGGGACGCTACTCGGTCATGGGTGTCGTCTACACGCGGGACAAGGCCGGAGTCGAGATCCTGAACGGTACCCTCGCCGGCGATCCCATGGTGGAGCTGAAGGCGGACAAGACGATCACGCTCGATGCCCGGCTGGGCAAGGAGGTGAAGGTCGCGACGCCCAAGGAGTCGGAGCCGAACGGCTACAAGCTCGGGTACCGCCAGCAGCTCCCCGGCAATTACGGGATCGACTTCATGAAGTTCATGTTCAGCCCGATCTGGGACCACGCCTACGTGGTGCCCACCGAGCCGGTGAAGCTCGGCACATTCGAGTTCCACTTCCAGCAGCGCAGGTACGCCCCGGCGATCCGGGCGTCCATCGCCGGGCAGGGCGGCGCGCTCCCGCTCGAGCTGGTGTTCAATGCGGCCCGGTTGGACGGCCCCAGCACGCTCCGGGCGGTCGACGCCGGCAAGGGACGGCCCGAGGACCTGGCCGGCAAGGACCTCGCCGGCAAGCTCGCGGTCGTCACCAACGATGCCACCCGGACGACTGCCGACCAGATCACCGCCGTGGCCGAGGCCGGCGCGAAGGCAGTGATCATCGTCGGCGACCAGCCGGGTACCTTCAACGCCAGTGTCCCGTTCGCCGCCCGCACGGCCATCCCGGCCTGGACCCTCAACCGGGACGAAGGCACGGTCCTCTTCGACCGGATGGCCGGCGGTCCCACGCAGGTCAACCTGCGCGGCATCGCCAGCAGCCCGTATGTGTACAACATCGCACAGATGGTTCCCGGTGGAATTCCGGCCGACCCCACCGACGCGGTCACCGAGGAGAACTCGGCCGTGGTGAAGGCCCACTACCGCGGCACCAAGGGTGCCAGACTCGGCGAGACCACATCGGTGGTCCGCCCGAGGGAGCGCCTCATCATCCAGGTGGTGGAATTCGTCGACGGGCCGCTGGACCGGGAGGAGTGGTTCTCCACCGGCAGCAAGTGGCCGACCCTGAAGGACATGCGGTGGTCCCACGCGGTCTTCCCGGACCCCCCCCAACATCCTCCGCCGCATGGATGACGTACTCCGCACCTACAGCCCGGGCGAACGGCGCGAGGAGACCTGGCTGGGCGCGGCGAACGGCCCGGCCGGACCGGCGAACACCAGCGCGGTCCGCGAGGGCGACGACATGACCCTCATCGTGCCGGAGATGGGTGACAGCGAACCGGAGCACTTCGGCTGGTTCGGCGCAGAGGCCGACAAGGCGACGGTGCGGGTGTACCAGGACGGGAAGCGCCTCGCCGAGACGACGCGCGCACTGTGGATGCTGTCGGTCAGCCCCGACCCGGCGACCTACCGGATCACCATGGACACCGAGCACCCGGCGTGGTTCCCGCTGTCCACCAAGACCAGCACCGCGTGGACGTTCAAGTCCGCCCGGCCGGCGAACGGCGAGGAGGACCTGGCGCTGCTCTGGCCGAGGTACGGCCTGGGCCTGGATGCGCAGAACACCACCCAGGGCGGCAACACCTACCACTTCGACCTGGCGTTCGTCCTCCAGAACGGCGCCACCCCGGACATCGACGGGGTCGAGGTGGAGGCGTCCTCCGACGACGGTGCCACCTGGCAGCCCGCGAAGGTCAAGAGCAAGAGCGACGGCAGCTACAAGGTGTCCGTGAGCAACCCTGATTCGGGCCACGTGTCCCTGCGCGTCAAGGCACAGGACACCAACGGCAGCAAGATCGAGCAGACCCTGATCAAGGCCTACGCCATTCGCTGACCCTCACGGCAGCCCTTTCCCGACCGCACCCCTGGCACAAGGAACGCCCTTGTGCCAGGGGCATACCCGTTGTATTGGCAATCAAATACCTTGCCGGTCTCCGTATTGCCGAAATCGAGAGCATTCTCGAAAAGACCGGACATATCCGAGAGTTCTGACGTCCGCACCAGCCCGCTTGATACACCGCATCATCGGCGCAGCTCCACATTCCCGAACGCGGCGCCGGCGGTTTCCCCTACCCACCAGTACTTTGGCGTTCCTCCGCCGGTCGTCCGACCGAATGTCGTGGCGGGTTTACGACATGGAAGAAATCCGCCACTGCCGATCGGTTGCCTCGGTTCGTGAAGAGCCCGAAAGTATCTGCCGAATGCAACAAGAACTTCTTCTTCACGATGAGTTGGAGACGCTCATGCATCCCCCGCGCCATTTTCACGGCGAACCCGAAAGAACGACATCTCAGGAGGCCTCGCGATGAGGCGTTTCGGGCGACGGCTGGCCACCGCGGCTGCCGCCATGACCGTCCTCGGGACGGTCATGTCGAGCACCGCGGCGAATGCCTCCAACCCAACTCCGTCTTCCCTTACTTCCCTGAACCTGCCGGCTTCGGTCAGCGACAGCCTTCTCAAGGCTGCCGCCAGAAATCAGGCGGACCTGTCGCTGACGCTGGTGACCGGCGACAAGGTGCAGATCAGCATCACCGAGGACCGCAAGCCGGTCGTCCGTGAGATCGTGCCCGCGACGCGGCCCGGGAACGAGTCGGTTCTCTTTCACACCGTCACCAGGAACGACCAGGTCTACGTCGTACCGGACGACGCGTTGTCGCTGCTCACTGCCGACGTGCTGGACTGGGAGCTCTTCAACCTCGCCAAGCTGGCCGATTGGGCAGCTGAGGGCAGAACCGGTGAAGTCCCGGTGATCACCGCGTACAGCGGAAAGACCGGTGCCCGGACAGCGGCGACCGCTGCCGGTACGACCGCCAAGACCGTCCTGCCGAGCATCAACGCCCGCTCGATGAGCATCAAGGGCAACGGCCAGTGGTGGCGAGAGGTGCGGAAGAAGAACACCGGCAAGTCCGCCGTCACCTCCCTGGCGACCGGCCCGCTGGCCGGGGTGGGGAAGGTCTGGCTGGACGAGCTGACGCATCTGGAGCTCGACCAGTCCGTACCGCAGATCGGCGCGCCCGCTGCCTGGGAACGCGGCTTTGACGGTTCGAACGTGAAGGTCACGGTGCTGGACAGTGGCGTCGATGCCACCCACCCCGATCTCGCCGGCCGGATCGCCGAGGCGGTCGACTTCACCAACAGCCCGAGCGGTACGGTGGACCAACACGGACACGGTACCCATGTGGCGTCCACGATCGCCGGCACCGGACAGGCCTCCAACGGGCTGCGCCGCGGTGTGGCGCCCGGTGCGAAGCTCTCCATCGGCAGAGTCTGCGGTCCGGACGGCTCGTGCACCGGCTCCGCGGTCATCGCCGGCATGGAGTGGGCCGCCAAGTCCGGTGCCGACGTGGTGAACATGAGCCTCGGCGGCGCGCCCTCCGACGGAAAGGACATCCTGAGCCAAACGGTCAACACGCTCAGCCGCACCTACGGCACCCTGTTCGTCATCTCCGCGGGCAACGCCGGCCCGGATGCCGAGACGGTCGGGGCGCCAGGTGCCGCCGACGAGGCGCTGACGGTCGCGGCCGTGGACAAGAGTGACCAGATGGCCCGCTTCTCCAGCCGCGGACCCCGCGTCGGGGACGGCGCGCTCAAGCCGGACATCTCGGCGCCGGGCGTCGCCATCGTCGCGGCCCGGGCCAAGGGCACCGGCATGGGCAAGCCCGTGGACGAGCTCTACACGGCCGCCAGCGGCACCTCCATGGCCTCGCCCCATGTGGCCGGTGCCGCGGCGATCGTCGCCCAGCAGCACCCGGACTTCACCGGGCGGCAGATCAAGTCGCTGCTGATGGCGACCTCCAAGGACCTCGGGCACGACCTGTTCGCGCAGGGCGCCGGCCGGGTGGACGTGGCCCGCGCGGTCGATCCGAAGATCATCTCCGACGGAAACCTGAACTTCGGCCGAGCCGAATACCCGCACTCGCCGGTGTCCAAGAAGGTCACCTACACCAACTGGACCGACGAGCCGATCACTCTTACGCTCTCCGCCTCGGCTTCCCATGCGGGCAAGCCCGCACCGGAGGGGCTGTTCACGCTCAGCGCCGACCAGGTCACCGTGCCCGCCAAGGGCTCGGCCGATGTGACGGTGACCATGGACGGCAGGGTGGTGGACAGTTCCGGGCAGTACGGCGCATACACCGGCGTCCTGACCGCCAAGGACAGCGCGGGGGCAGTGCTCGGATCATCGCGGATCTCGACCTATGTGGAGCCGATCCGCCACGACCTGAACATCAAGGTCATTCCTCCGGCCGGCGCCACCGATGTCTCGTACGGCAGCGTGCTGATCGTCCCGGTCGACGAGGACAAGCTGGGCCTGTACGAAAAGCCGCTGACGGTACCGGGCGGCGAGACGGTCAAGGCACGGGTTTTCAGCGGCACTGTCACGGCGTCCCTCGGGGTGACGTGGCGGGACGCGGCCGGCGACCTGAACATGGTCGCACCGATGGTGCCGGAGGTGGAGGTCACCGGGGCGACCACGGTGGAGCTGGACCTTCGGAAGGCCAAGCCCATCCGTGTGAACACCCCGGAGCCGACCGAGACATACGCGGCAAAATTCAAGACCCAGCGGACCTCCGTGGACGGAGACTGGGCGATCACGGCGTCGTTGTCCACCGAATACGGTCCCGGCGAGCCGAAGTGGTGGGCACTGCCGACCACCGGTGAGGTCAGCCTCGGCACGCTCGACTTCTTCAGCCGGCATGTCCTGGTACCGCCGTCAGTGACGATGAAGGTCACGGGGAACGGCGACAAGTTCGACCTGGACGCCCGTTACGCGACACCGGACACCACCATCAACGGCGGAAACCAGAGGTGGACGGAGGACGGGAAGCCCGTAAGCACCCTCGTGCGGTCGACGATTCCCCGACTGCCCGCCACCGGGAAGAAGCCCGTCGTCTACGCGGGCACCGGCTCGGCCGAGGAACTCGCCAAGGTCGATGCCAAGGGTGCGCTGGTGCTGCTGAAGCCGACCGACATCTGTGGGAAGACCTGCGACTTCACCGCACTGCGCACGCGAGTGGCGGCGGCTGCCGCCGCGGGCGCGGTCGGGGTGCTGGTGACCGGCGAAACCGATCGGGTCGCCCTGCTGAAGTACGAGTCGTCCCGGCAGTACAAGTGCGTAAACGGTCCCGACAGCTGCCCGCCGGTCGACCCGTACGCAGCGCTGCCGATCGTGACCGTACCCCCGGCCCAGGCCGCCACGCTGATCAAGCAGATCGAGGGCGGAGCGAAGTCCGGCGTCCAGATCGAACTCGGCGGCAACCGCGAAGTGTCCAAGGCCTACGCTCTGGCCTTCGACTCCCCCGGTCGGGTTCCCGGCAACCTGCCGTACCAGGTCCAGTCCCAGGATCTCGACCGCGTCGATCACCGCTTCCACTCCGACCAGCCCGGCGCGATTCCCCACTTCAGCTGGAACCGGATCACGAAGTCCGGCCCGGTGACAGAGGAAAGCCTGCTGCCCAAGCCGGACAGTCAGCGGCAGTTCACCACGTTGGTCGGGCCGCGGAACGCCGAAGCGATCGACCGCTTCGAGATGTCCGTCAGGACCTACATCGCGCCGTCCGTGGCACGTGGGGGGGGGCCTGGGCGAAACTCAGGACCTGGCGCTCGGCAAGAAGAACACGATCGACTGGAACACGGGTCCGTCGCTTCCCGGCGCGGTGCCCCAGGTCCGCACCAAGTCGGGCTTCACCGCCGACACCGGCCTGCCGTGCGCCGGCTGCCGGGAGGGCGACCGCTTCTGGCCCACCCTGTACCTGACCGGCAACGGTGGCGCTCGCCAGGCCATGATGGGCATGGTCAACGACGAGGGTATCCCCAATTTGGTCTACGGGATCGATTCCTGTGCGCCCCCCGCCTGCAAGGTAAGCCTCTTCGACGACGCCGGCCAGGAGCTCGAGCAGAAGCTCAACCCGGTCGAGTTCATCATCCAGCTCGGCGAGCCCGGCAACGCGTCGGACCTGATGTCGAGGAGCGGGCGGTGATGACCGAAATGAGAAAGGAGACTGCTCCGATGAACGCGGCCGAGCCATCGAGGCGGCGCCGGAAGGTGAACCTGGCGGCGTCGGCAGCCGTAGCGATGCTCGCGCTGGTGGGGTGCAAGGCCGACGTCATCTCGTACGACCTGCCTGCGGAATCAGCCCGCTACACGTTCCAGGCGGAGACCAACGGGGTCAAGACCGCGTGGGAGTACACGTCCGACCGGCCGGCCAAGCCCGACACGCCGACGTCGCAGCCGTGCGTCGCGGACGTCGTTCTCAGGGAAACCGGTCCGTGCCGTCCGGAGCCGCTCATCTTCCTGCGGTACGACCTGGGCCTGGACCTGGACAACACCGCCAAGGCCGGCGGGAGCCACCCGATCACCGTCACCGGCTACTACCAGGATCGGCTCAGCACACCGCCGACCGTGACCGAGTTGCGGGCGGAGGCCAGCTTCGACGGCGGCAAGACCTGGAAGCCGGCGAGCACCCAGGCCGACGGGAAGAACACCTTCACCGCCCGCATCGAGCAGCCGAAGCGTGACGACGCTCCGGAAGGAGTCGCACTGCGGATCACCGCGACCGACAGTGCGGGCAACACCGTCAAGCAGACCATTCCCAAGGCGTACCGACTGCGCTGAGGTGAACCGCTGAAGCGGTAAACCGACCTGAGGGGTCACGGCCGGGGCGAGACATGAGTTTCGCCCCGGCCGTCTCTCACGTTTTCGGCACAGCCCTCGCCGAATGCGGCAGGGACGCGCCAGGTCGAAGTACCGACAGACAGGCAGAGGAACATCATGTTGTCAGATGTGCTGGGACTCACCCCCGAAGAGGCGGACACCTACCGCACCCTGGTCTCGGTAGCCTCCGCCACTCCCGCTGAACTCACCGAACTCGTCGGCTGCGACGCCCGCCGGGTGGTGCGCATCCTCGGCATGCTCGAAGGCCGGGGGCTCGCCGCGCGCAGCGCCGGCGACACCACTCGGTTCGTCGCCTCCCCACCGGCGGCGGCACTGCGGGCGCTCCTGCTCCAGCGACAGAACGAGATCAAACTGGCGGAACTCGAGCTCGACTCCCTCGACGAAATCTACCGCGCGGCCTCCCTCGGACGCGGTGTCGCGGAGGTCGCCGACGTGATCCACGGCACCGATGCCATCCGCGAGCGCCTCGGACACATACAACTCGGCGCACGGAAAGAAGTCATGAACTTCGTCAGGGCGCCGGTCTTCTCGGCCGACAACATGACCGAGGACACGGCCATCGCGCGCGGCGTCCGTTACCGCATGCTACTCGAACGCGCGATACTCGACGAGGGAGCCCCGTCGTTCGACGAGATCGCCCAGGCGCAAGCCGCAGGAGAGGAGGTCCGGATCGCCGACACGGTGCCGCTGAAACTCTTCATCGTGGACCGCGAGTTGGCCATGGTTCCACTCCTCGGTTCGACGAGTGCCGCACAGGCGGTAGCCCTGCTCGTGCACGAGAGCAGCCTGCTCGACGCGCTGATAGCACTGTTCGAGTCCGAATGGGAGAAAGCAACGCAATTCGTCACTTCCGCAGGTACCTTGCAGAACGCGCCCGCCATCGATGATCTGGACGCACAAATCCTCAGCCTGTCGCTGACCGGCCTCACCGACCAGGCGATCGCCACCCAACTGCGCACCTCCCTACGGACGGTGCAGCGCCGGATCCGGCACCTGATGGACGTCGCGAAGGTGCACAATCGCATGCAACTGGGCTTCCAGGCGGCACGGCTGGGCTGGCTCGAAGCCGAGCAGGACGGCAATACCAGGGTGCGAACCCAAGGCGGTCGAGCATGAGGGCCGCGCGCAGCGGCGAGGCCACCGTGATCAGGCCGATGACCCGTTCTTCGCAAGCCGAGCGCTGATCGCCGATTCGAGCTCTGCCATTGTGCGGGAGAAGGCGTCATCGAGATCAATGTTGTAACGGTACGCAAGAATGAGCACCGACCACAGACAGTCCGCGAGCTCATGCTCCAGCGCCGCTCGTCCGCCCGGCATCTCCCGAGCGCCCTCCTCAGCCATGACGAGCTTCGCCAGATCACCAACATCCCCCGCGAAGCCAAGCATGAACTCCTCCCGTGTCCACCCCCGGCCGCGCTCAAGCCGGTTCAGCTCGTCGTACAGATCATGAATACGGATCGCCCGCTTCTGCAGCTCACCGAGGTCCACAGCGTCCACCGTCTCTCAAAGACCGAGCGGGAGCGAGTCCTGTTGCCAGGACCCAACGGTCCCGGTGCTCCAGCACAGCACAGGTCACCTGCGGATCCGCCGGCAGACGCCGGGCCATGCACCGCGACCCCCCACTTGTTTCATCGCGTGTCACATGATCTCAATCCGGCGACTGGCCGGGAACCCCGATCAGGCCCGCGCAGGGTTCCCCCGGCTGAAGCCGCGCGGGGCCGTCTGAACACGACCCCCTCTCACCGGCAGGCCGGTCTTCCCGCGGTCGTGTCGTCCGCGAGGGCCAGGGACAGTTCCGCGTGGAGCTGTTCCGCCTCGGCCAGGCTCATGCAGAGCCGGCCGTCGGCGTGGTGTTCGCCGTCACGGACGATCCACAGCGGGAGCTCCAGGGCCGCCGGGGCCGACTCGTGCGGGCTCTGGATGCGGCGGATGCGCCGCCCGGGGATCCGGTCGAGCCGCCATCCGCGTGCGGGGTCGTATGCGTTGTTCGTCATGAGAGGTACCTCCTGTCTCAGGTTGCCACGTTCACACACATCTTCGCGGTCACACAGCTACGCTGGGTAGCGGCAACGCGTTTTCAACGCAGCCTGAGAACAAGGGGGTTCCGAGCTCATGGCCCAGCCGCGCGATCTCACCCCGGGCCGTTCCGCCCGGCATCTCTACGGTGCCGAGCTGCTCAGATGCCGGGAGCAGGCGGGCCTCTCCCTCTCCCGGCTCGCCGAGATCCTGACGTACAGCAAGACGCACTTGTCCAACATCGAGACGGCCCAGCGGTCCATCCCGCCGGAGCTGTCGCAGCGGCTGGACACGGTCTTCGACACGGGTGGGCTGTTCGGGCGGCTGTACGCCCTGGCCCGCAACGAGGTGCATCCGGACAAGTACCGCCGCTATGTGACTCCACCCACGACTAAAGTCGCGGGCTTCCTGCGTCGCTGGCTAAGCAGCGTCACAGAGGACCAGCCCGGCCCTGCTGAGGACGTTCAGTGCGCCGACGTGGTCTGCGTTCGCGGTGAAGCCGCACGCGGTGCACTGGAACTTCGCTTGGGTGACGCGGTTCTCTTTCGCGACGTGCCCGCATTCGGGGCAGGTGCGGGAGGTGTTGCGGGCGTCCACCGGGATCACGCGGCGACCGGCGCTCTCAGCCTTGTTCGCCAGGATTCCGAAGAACAGCCCCCAACCCGCATCGAGGATGCTGCGGTTCAAGCCCGCTTTCGCAGCGGCCCCGTTCGGAAGGAACGTGCCGTCGCTGTCGGGATCGGGCTTGGGTGCGGGTGCCTTGGTCATGCCCGCTGTGTTCAGCCGCTCGTGGGCGATCACGTCGTGGTCACGGATCAGCTCGTTCACGGCCTTGTGGTGGTGGTCGAGCCGCTGCCGCCGGATCTTGGCGTGCAGCTTGGCAACCGCCCGCGCTGCTGCCCGATGCTTCTTTGTCCGGCGCTTGGTGCGCTTGGGGAACGTGGCGAGGTGTCGCTGTGCTTCGGCCAGGGCATCGGCAGACGCTTCGAGGAAGCGCGGGTTCTCCACGTGCGTGCCGTCGCTGGTGGTGAGGAAGTGCGTCACTCCCATGTCGATGCCGACGATCGCCCCGGTGGCCGCAAGTGGCTCGGCAGGAACCTCGTCGCAGGCAAGGATCACGTACCAGCGGCGGCCTTCCCGCTTGATGCTGATCGTCTTCACACGGCCCTTCACACGCCGGTGCTGGTGCACGCGGATGTGCCCGACGCCCTGCAGGCGTACGCGGGTCTGGGTGTCGCGCGGGGCGGAGTCCCAGCGGCAGCCGTCGCCGTCCTTCGGGAACACCACGGTGTCGAAGTGCCCGACGCCCTTGAACCTGGGGTATCCAGGCGTCTGCCCGGCCTTGACGCGGCGGAAGAAAGCCTGCATCGCCTTGTCCAGCCGGCGCAAGGTGGCCTGCTGGCTGGAGAAGGACCAGCGGCCCTGACGCTCGGGATCGAACGCCCGGATCTCCTTGAGCTGCGCAGACTGCTCACCGTACGTGATGCTCGTCTTCAAGGCGTGCCGGTAGGCATCCCGGCGTTCCTGCAAGGCGCCGTTGTAGAGCGAGCAGTGGTCCCGCAGCATCTCGGCGAGCGCCTGCGCCTGGCGGA